>NZ_JAVDUC010000015.1:0-68862 GCF_031456125.1 Sphingomonas sp. BE138 | reverse complement strand
CCGATCGGGGCCCTTTCCATGTCGTCATCACGCCTCGACCGCTGGCCTACTTTTACACCGCCACCGTGGCCGGATTTTGCTCCGCCGTTGACAGTTCGTGAACCACAAGCGGGTCTATCGGCTCTATCGGGAAGATGGACTGAGCCTTCGGCTCAAGAAGCCCAGACGCAACGTCAGCGCCGCCAACCGTGACCGACAACCCGCGGCCGCGGCGGCGAACGAGATGTGGTCGATGGACTTCGTCTCCGACGCGCTGTTCGACGGCCGGCGCCTGCGCGCGCTGACGGTAGTCGACGCGTTCACGCGCGAGGCGCTGGCGATCGACGTCGACCAGGGCATCAAGGGTGAGCAGGTGGTCGAGGTGATGGCGCGGATCTCGTCGATCCGCGGTGCGCCCAGGACCATCCGGGTCGACAACGGGCCGGAGTTCATCTCGAAGGCGCTCGACCGCTGGGCCTATGAGAACGGCGTCACGCTGGACTTCAGCCGTCCAGGCAAACCGACGGACAATGCCTTCGTGGAATCGTTCAACGGTCGCCTGCGAGACGAGTGCCTGAACACGCACTGGTTCCTGTCCTTGGAGGACGCGCGGGCCAAGATCGAGGCCTGGCGGCGGGACTACAATGAGAGCCGCCCTCACACATCGCTTGGCTGGCTGACGCCGGTCGAATATGCTGCTGCCGCGGCCAAGATCGCGGCCGAATGAACGCCGGAAACTCATTCTCGACCTGGATGAGAAACCGGGGGACCCTCAGCTCCGTCGAGTATACCCGTATGAGCTATGGAGTAGGACGGTAGCTCAGAGCCGATCCTGCCGATGCTGCCGAGCTTAGCCAAGCAAGCCGAGCCTAGCGAGCTAGACAGCTATCCCAATGAGCGATCGTCAGTGCACGCTTGATCGGGCCAGCTCGGCCAAAGCACTGATCACGACCACCCAGCGCGCGGCGGCGGTCGAGCTTTCCTTCTCCCGCACCTCCTCCAGATATCAGTCTGCCCAGGCGATCGCCTCGGACAAGCCGAGATCGCGGCGCAGATCGATTGCGATCGCCCACGCCTCCTCAAATATCGGATGTACCGCCGAGCCACTTGGAAGGTGGTTTCCGGGCGTGTGCTGGCCTTCAACGGCAAGAGAAGCGAAGTCAGTCATTAGGGTAGATCTCGTCTGGCCAGAACTCGACCGTGGCCGGATCTGGTGGTGTGGCACGGGTCGCGTCCGCGGGCGGCAAAATGGGATGGTCGCCGTCGAACCCGATCCGGATGGCAGCACCGGCAGGCGTGGCGGCCTGGAAGATCGCTTCGATCGGGCGGCCGTTGCGCAGCATGCCGCCGATCCAGGGAGCGCGGTCCGCAGTCAGATAGCCGATCTGGACATTCCGGCTGCTGAACACCGCAATCGCATTGGGGTCCGCCGGGTTCTTCGGCTCTGGCACCAACTCGATCGGTTCGCCGGGCACGCAAAGCAGGATCTCGAAGCGCCGATTGCCTCCGTCCGCATTGGGATGGTTCGCGCCGACGACGTGCAGGCTCATCTGCTTCATGCTGACACCTGTGACCGGGCTGGCCCGATCAGCTCAGCATGCGACCGAACCATAGCACGCGTCCCACGATGTCGATCCGACTGGGATTGATGTCCTGCCAGCTCGGATAGTCGGGATTGTCGCTCTTGATCGAGATGCCGCGCCCAGAGGGCTGCCGCGCCAACCGCTTGACCATCAGGCTATCGTCCAGCCGCAGGACGTAGATGCCGTCCCGCAACCGGCTCACGCCATCCTTGCGGTCAACCAGCACGTCGTCGCCATCGGCGAGCGTCGGCGCCATCGAGTCGCCCTTGACCTGGATGATCGACAGACCATCGGCCGAGCCCTTGGTGCGCTCGCGCAGCCAGCGCGGATCAAAGCCGATCGACGTCCGGCGCGCCTCGCCAAAGTCGGCAGCTCCGTAGCCGGCCGACGCGTAGACATCGAGCACTGGCACCTGCTGGAGCGTCGGCTTCTCCCATTCCTGAGGGCCACCGAGCACCGTCTCCTTGACGCCGAAATAGCTGGCGAGAAGGCGGCGATCCTTCTCGTCGAGGCGCTTGGGCGTCCCCCGCTTGATGAACTGCTGGATGTAGGCCGGATTGCGGCCGAGCATGCGCGAGAGCGCCGCATACTCCTCCTTGCGCTCTTCAATGAGCCGTTGGAGCGCCTCGCGCGGGTGTTCGATCGTGGCGATCATCATAGGGGATTTCCTACAGCACCGGAGCAACGGTATAGAACAGAACGTGAACGAAGTAAAGCGAGTCGCGACGCATGGACGGGGATCTGCTGCCGAGGATTGAGACTTTTCTGGCACGGGTGGGCCTCAGCCCGACCCGGTTCGGCCGCATCGTCGTCCATGATCCTCGGTTCGTATTCGACCTGCGGGCCGGCCGCCGGCCACGTCGGCGCGTTCACGCGCATGTGCATGCCTGGCTGCTGCAGAACGGGGCGTGACGCGGGACGCTCCAGGAGCTCGCGCATGTCAGAGGCTCCCCACTCGCCAAGCCGACAAGACCTTGCGAACATAGGCTGGCGTCTCGCTGTTTGCGGGAATGCCGCGCGCCCGCATGACAGCCGCAGGCCCGGCGTTGTAAGCGGCCAACGCCAGTGTCACCGATCCGAACTTGTCGAGCATGGCTCTCAAGAAGCGAGCCCCACCATCGACGTTCATGCGAGCGTCGAATGGATCGAGGACACCCAGCGCCCGCACCGTCGCGGGCATCAGCTGCGCCAAACCCATGGCCCCAGCGCGACTGACTACGCCGGGCTGGTAGGCTGATTCAACCGCGATCAGTGCATCGAGCAAACCG
Organism: Sphingomonas sp. BE138; assembly: GCF_031456125.1. Lineage (NCBI taxonomy): Bacteria > Pseudomonadati > Pseudomonadota > Alphaproteobacteria > Sphingomonadales > Sphingomonadaceae > Sphingomonas > Sphingomonas sp. BE138. Next base: position 66,032 of record NZ_JAVDUC010000015.1, on the reverse strand, counting down.
TTCGGCAGCGCGTGGCGAAGCTCGGCGGCACGGATAAACGCGAGGAACCGCTCGCGTCCTCTCGGCGGTGCGGCTCTCGTCGCAGAGACGGTCATGACTGGGGGATCGGCGACCGCAGCAGAAAATGATCGTGCTGCGGCCGTTCGGTGCTCGATCAGCTCGAAAACGGCAGCTGAAGCATCGTCCGCCTCAGCTGAACTCAATTCCGCGTCAGTGTGCTGCGCCAGTGCGGGTGAGGCGCAGGCCAGCAGCACTGCCGCGGCGGGGAAGAAGGTTCGGATCATCATCGCCTCGCATCATGCATTTTCCTCTTCCTCGAACCGGAACATAGTGCGAACGTGCTGCTGTAGGAAAGCGCTAAGCTGAAGGGAGTGGAGGCGGCGGCGCGGGGCGCGTCACAGACAACGAGAGCCCTTATGAACTTTCACGATCCCCACCTCGCCAGCGGCGCCGACAGCGGTCGCACCATCGTCGAGGCGCTCGGCGGCCACTGGACGCCCCGGGGCGGCATGTGCCGCTGCCCGGCACATGCCGATGCGACGCCATCGCTCAGCGTCCGCCCGGGTCGAAGGAGACTGCTGTTCCATTGCTTCGCCGGCTGCGAGACACGCGATGTGCTCGACGCGATTGCGGCGCTCCGCCTTCCCGGCGGTGCGCGCGTGGTGTTCGGCACAGACGAGCCAATCGACACACGAAAGCCCGCAGTGGAGCGGCTCTGGTCCGAGGCACGCCCGCTCCGTGACAGTCCTGCATCGCGCTATCTGGCGGGACGCGGGCTCATCGGGACCTCGGCGCTTCGTTTCCATCCGCGCACACCGCAAGGGCGGCAGCCGCTCACACGGTTTCTGCCGGCGATGATCGCGGCTGTGACTAACGAGACCGGGCTCGTCGCCGTGCACCGGACGTTCCTCAGTCGGGATGGACTATCCCTCTCCTCCCGCCAGCCGGCACGTGCCGCGCTGGGATCACTCGGCAGCGGTCTCGTCCGCCTCGTGTCGGCGAGCAATCGCCTCGGCTTGGCGGAAGGTATCGAAACCGCCCTCTCCGCCTCCCGACTCTTTGGCGTGCCCTGCTGGGCCACGCTCGGAGCCGAACGCTTCAAGCGGATCACTCTTCCCGCGTCGGTCACGGAGATCATTCTGTTTCTCGACCATGATGCCGCCGGGCACCAAGCCGAGACGGTGGCGCGCGAGCGCTTCGCCGGCCGGCGCATCGAGGCCCGCTACCCGGCCCAGCCCGGTGCGGACTGGAACGATGTCCTGCGCGCACCTCCTCGGGGCAGGATGACGACCGGACGATAGAGGGGAGGAGATCGGACACTTCGTGCCCCGACGTCGGCGCTGGAGCCGGCCGGGCCGGAGTCTCTGCTATGACCGCTGCCGCGCTTCGCCTCGAAGCTCCTGCCGATCCCGTCCTCGCCGTCGCGCATCGCCTTTGCGACTTCCTCCAGGCCAGCGAGACGATCGACGCTCGCCTGCTGCGGGACCTGCTTGCCTCCGCGACAGGCCGCTCCGCCGCCGATGGCGGCTGGTCGATGCGCCACGCCTACGATGCGCTCGAACTCGCGCAAGTGCTCTGGCTGGGGTCAGCCGGTGCGGGCATGGACCTCTCCAGCCCGTCGGTCGCGCTGGACGCTCTGATCGATCTGGGCCGCCGGCTGCCGACACAGACGGTGCGCACCGAAGACCAGCTCGTCTTCCAGCAATTCTCCACCCCTGCCCCGATCGCGTGGGCGATGAGCGTGGCGGCACAACTCCGCTCCTCCGACACCGTGCTCGAACCCTCCGCCGGCACCGGATTGCTCGTCTGGCCAGCGGCGAAGCTCGGGGCCGCCCTCGTGCTGAACGAGATCGATCCCGGTCGCCGACACTGTCTCCAACTGGCTTTTCCACAGGCCCGGATCAGCGATCACGACGGCGAACTCGTCGACGATCTGCTGCCAATCGATGTCCAAGCCGACATTCTCCTGATCAACCCGCCCTTTGCGCGCTCCTTCGGCCGCCCGGTCGACCGGCATGCGGCCGCTCGGCACCTCCAGGCCAGCCTCCGCCGCCTCAAAAGCTGCGGACGCGCGGTTGCGATCATGCCGACCTGGTTCGACCGCCAGATGCTTGGATCGGAAGCGACCATCCGCCTTGATGCGGTTCTGCCCCGCGGCCTGTACGTGAAACACGGAACCGGCATTGCCGTCCGCCTGCTGGTCCTCGACAAGCTTCCGGCCGCTGATGAGGGTCCAGCCGAGCTGGAGATGCCCGACTTACCAGCGTTGCTGGACGCTATCCAACACCTGCCTGCTCGCGCGCGCCCGAGCGACCCGATGCCGCCTACTCCGCGCACGCGGCTGTCTCTGTTCCGCCGCCAGTCACAAACCCCGACGCCGCGCCCACAGCCGGGCGCTGTCGGGCCCGACGGTGAGCAGCCGATCGAGGTGGTGACCCTCGATGATCCCGCACCAGAAGGCGAGCCGGCCGGCATCTACATGGCATGGCGCCCAAGCCGCCTGGCGCTGCCCGGGGCTGCAGAGCATCCGACGCCGCTCGTCGAATCTCTCGCCATGGGATCGATCGCCGCGCCCAAGCCGGCCTACCAGCCTCTCCTGCCCTCCGGCGTCGTGCGCCAAGCCCTGCTGTCGGCCGCGCAGCTCGAGACGCTCGTCTATGCCGGCGGTGCCTTCGAGCGCGACCTGCCCGGCCACTTCGTCGCGGACCAGGCCGGCACCGACCTCACGATGGCGGAGGACGGGATCGCCTATCGACAGGGCTTCTTCCTCGGTGACGGCACCGGTGCGGGCAAGGGCCGGCAGATTGCCGGCATCATCCGCGATCAGTGGGCGCGGGGGCGCAAGCGGCACATCTGGCTCAGCAAGAACGAGGCGCTGCTCGAGGACGCGCGGCGCGACTGGAGCGCGCTCGGCGGCATGAGCCTCGACGTGCAGCCGCTTTCGCAGTGGAAGCTCGGCACGCCCATCACGCTCGACCAAGGCATCCTCTTCGTCACCTATCCGACGCTCCGCTCGGGACGGGAGGAGGTCACCCGTCTCCAGCAGATCCTCGACTGGGCGGGCGAGAGCTTCGAGGGCGTGGTCGCGTTCGACGAGGCGCACGCGCTCGCCAACGCCGCCGGCGGCGAGGGTTCGCGCGGTCGCATTAAGGGCTCGGAACAGGGCTTGGCAGGGCTAAGGCTCCAGAACCGCCTGCCGCGCGCCCGCGTCCTCTATGTCTCGGCGACCGGTGCGTCGGATGTCGCCAACCTGAGCTATGCCAGCCGGCTCGGCCTGTGGGGGCCCGGAACGGCGTTCGCGACCCGCGAGGCGTTCATCACCGGCGTCCGCGCCGGCGGCATCGCGGCGATGGAGCTCGTCGCGCGCGACCTGAAGGCGCTCGGCCTCTACACCGCGCGGGCCCTCTCGTTCGCCGGCGTCGAATATGATCTCCTCGAGCATGCGCTCACCTCCGAGCAGGTCCGCGTCTACGACGCCTACGCCGAGGCCTGGGCAATCATTCACCGCAATCTTGGCGCCGCGCTCGAAGCGACCCGCGTGGTCGACAGCGCGTCGGGCTCGACCCTCAACGCCAATGCCAAGTCGTCCGCGCTCTCCCGCTTCGAGAGCGTCAAGCAGCGCTTCTTCGCCCAGCTCTTGCTCTCGGCCAAGCTGCCGAGCCTGCTGCCGGCGATCGCGACCGATCTGGAGAACGGGAACGCGGTCGTCGTGCAGCTCGTCTCGACGTCCGAAGCCATGCTCGACCGCCGGCTCGCCCACCTGGATCCAGCCGAGCGCGAGACGCTCGAGATCGACCTTTCGCCGCGCGAATATGTGTTATCCGGAGATCCAGATAACACATATTCTTTGCAGTCGAGATTTATGTCGAGCAGTTCGCGCGCAGGCGCGGATTTGCGAGAAGAAGACATCGATTCCACTCCAGATAATTAAAGTGATCCCAGCCCCAACAAGCTGGAGGAACTATGATGTTGCCCAAGACTGTCGTTTCGTACGAACGGCCCAAACCCTGGATGGGAGATGCTCCCACCTCGGATGCTCTAGCCACCGCCTTCCACTCTTCTCTTCTGGGGAGTGCGGCAGGATCAGCAGCGCTTTACAAAGCGGCCGCTCGCCATTTCCTATTCTGGATTGAGCAACAAGGCATCGCGGTGACAACCGTCGATGACGCTGTCGTCCGACGTTTCGAGAAGCACAGCTGTCGCTGTCACGGCTTTTCCCGTCACAAGCCCAATCGGCCGACCTTCATCAGCAAGGTTCGTCGCTTCGTTCGCTTTCTGGAGGATCAAGGCCTCGTCCTCGTGCCCGATGATATCGATCATCTGGACACGTTATTGGCGGATTTCGCGACGTTCTTGGTACAGGAGCATTACAGCGCGGCTAGCATCAAGAGCTATCGGTCAGAGGCGGCGCACTTTGCCGCTTGGGTCCGGGTTATTCGCCTGCGGTGGGAAGATGTCACCGAGGTACATGTTGCCGAGTATGCTGGTCACAATTGTAGATGCCCGGTTTACCGCAAGCGCGGAACGCTGGTCGGTCACCATGGACCGCTTCGGCGCAGTAAAGGCGCTCGGCGTTTCCTCGGGTTTCTCCGCGATCGGAGCGTTCTCTCGCATGTCGATTGCCAAGGGCATCAGGATGATAATCTGGCCGCCTACAGGGAATGGCTGAAGTCTCACTGTGGTAGCTCTCCCAAGACGATCCAGCGCTATTGCGCAGAAGTGAAGCACTGGCTGCCGGAACTGACCACGCCTTCGGAACCTGACGCGAGCATCATCAGGCGGATCGTCAGCCATCGCATTGCCGAGGCGCCAGGTTCAGCCTCAACCATTGCAGGCATCATGCGCAGCTATGTCCGTTTCCTCATTTCGCGGGGCGAGTGCGAGCCCGCGCTCCAGTATGCGTTTCCACCCATCAGGCGTTATCGGCTCGGCACCCTGCCACGCTACATGGATGAGGCGACGGTCGAGAAGATCATCGCATCTTGCCAGACCGATACCGCAGTGGAGATCCGCGACAAAGCCATCATCTTGCTGCTCGCCAGGCTCGGATTGCGAGCAGGTGATATTTGCCAGTTGCGCTTGACCGATATCGACTGGAACGACGGACACCTTCGGGTGAGCGGGAAGAGCAGACGATCCGACCGCCTGCCATTGCCACAAGATGCCGGGAACGCGATCCTCGACTATATCGGGCGGGCGCGCCCGCCGATTAATGAAGAGCGGTTGTTCGTTCGGGTGCAGCCTCCTTTTCGGCCGTTCAGATCGTCGTCCGAGATCGCCGGCATTGTAGGGCGCGTATTTGATCGGGGCGCCATTGAGGGCGTGCCGACGGGTGCGCATGCCTTCCGGCATTCCCTGGCGACACGTATGCTGCGCGCCGGGGCCGGCTTAGAGACGGTCGGCACGATCTTGCGCCACCGTTCCCCGGCCATAACGGCCATCTACGCCAAGGTCGACGTCCCGATGCTGCTCAAGGTTGCCCAAGATTGGCCGGGAGACGCGTCATGATGAAGGCGCAAATCGAGCGGTATGTCGCGTTGCATCGCAGCTTCGGCCGTAAGTTTGACGTGCAGGAGCGGTTCCTCCACCTCTTCTTCAACTATGCTCATCGTTTTGGCGATCAGCACGTCACGCTCGAGCGGCTCTACAATTGGTGCCGGTCAGCCAGTTCCCAGAACGTGGCGAGGGACAGGTTTGACCATCTGCGCCGCTTCTGTCTCTATGCCCATGCCGAGGATCGGGAACACCAAGTGCCGCCTGCAGGCGTCTTTGGGAGAGGGAAGCGCCGCCGCCCGACGCCACATATCATCGAGCCTGAGCAACTCAGAGCGATCATGCAGGCCGCCCTTGATCTTCCTCCTAAAGGCAAGATCAGCCCGCATACCTACCACTATCTGTTCGGCTTGCTGGCGACGACGGGTCTGCGGATATCCGAGGCGCTCGCGCTCCAGCGTGTCGATGTTGTCGACGATGGCCTCGTCATCAGAAACGGCAAGTTCGGCAAGCAACGCCTTCTGCCGATCCGGCCATCGACGCGGGCGGCTCTGGACACATATCTGGACATCCGCAGAAGGCTGAACGCCCAAGGCGATGATCTGTTCGTCACCACAAGAGGCTGCGCACCGCATCAGATTGTCGCTCACATCGTCTTCGTCAGATTGGCTCGCAAGCTGGGTTTTCGCGGGCCTACCGGAACGCCGGGCATTCGCGTCCACGACCTGAGGCACACCTTCGCCGTTCGGTCGCTGGAGTCCTGCCCGCGCGATCGGGAGGCTATCCGGCATCATATGGCGGCGCTCAGCACCTACCTGGGCCATACGGATGTGGCCAACACATATTGGTATCTCGAAGCAACACCTGTCCTCCTTCGCGACATCGCCGCCGCAGGTGAGCAGCTTTTCCGGGGAGATTCAGCATGACTGCACTCGCTCCCCATCTCGCCGCGTTCCTGCGTGATCATCTTCCTAGGGAGCGCAATGTCAGCCCGCATACGGTTACGACCTACGCGAACTGCTTCGCGCTTCTGGTCCGGTTCGCAGCCGGCCGCCTGAAGCGGCGACCTACTGACCTGGCGATCGAGGATTTCGATCCCGGACTTATCATGGCGTTCCTCGATCACGCGGAGAATGCACGTAAAAATAGTCCCAGAACCCGCAACGCTCGACTTGCGGCGATCCGGGCGTTCTTCCGTTACATCGAGTATCGCGTCCCAGCATGCCTTGATCTCGCGCTGCGTGTTCGTGCCGTCCCGACAAAGCGGACCGACACGACCCTGATCGACTATATGACACGGGAAGAGATCACCGCGCTGCTCGACGCACCCGATCCCCGGTCTCGCTTGGGCACCCGGGATCGCGCCATGTTGCACCTCGCCTACGCTGGCGGTCTGCGGGTCGCCGAGTTGCTGTCGCTACACATGCAGGACTTTCCGGAGCGCTCGCTCGCAACGGTCCATATCATTGGCAAGGGCCGACGCGAGCGTGTTTTGCCCCTGTGGCGCGAGACCCAAGCGGTTCTGCGGGCTTGGCTCGCCGTTAGGCCGGAATGTCAGGCGCCGGAGATATTCCTCAACGCCAAGGGCGAACCAATGACGCGCGATGGATTTGCGTTCAGGCTAGCCACGCATGTCGCGACGGCGGCGAAGAAGCAGCCATCGTTGTTACGCAAGCGGGTCACGCCCCACGTGCTGAGGCATTCTTGCGCAATGCATACGCTTGCCGCGACAGGCGACATCCGGAAAGTAGCCCTCTGGCTGGGACATGCCAGTATCCAGAGCACGGAAGCCTATCTGCGTGCCGATCCTGAAGAGAAGCTGCAGATTCTCTCCGCGCATGGGTCGCCGATGATCAAACCAGGCCGGTTTAGGCCTCCGGCCGATCCGCTGATCGTCATGCTAGAAGACATAAGAAGCCGGTCAGTCAGTCCGCCATTCAAACGGGGCATCTACAACAAAGGCCGTGCCAAGAAATGCGTTGATGAGTGATACTGCCTAATTATGCATGGGCCGCAAATTTTGGCGGCCCATCGATCATGCCTATGTGATCGGAACGACTAATTCATTTGCGGGCGTTGAGCCTGGATTGATACGCCCTGCAGCACGTTCCTTATCTACATACTTGATAAACGACTCCATTCCCTGAAGAATCGTCGACGAAGAACGCTTATCACACCAATTGCTTATCCATCGATCAATCAATTCATCATTATTCTGCAAAAGAAAGTCGCCAGATTTATCAGGGCCCCAACGGTTATACGCTGTAAGATATCCACGTGCCGCGCCACCCCAAAACACCCTCAATACTTTATCGTCCTTCGCATCTGACCACTGTCGGCATGTTACCTGCACTGTCAAAACGGAGGGACGCGGCATCCCCCTTTTCTCGTGTGCTTGTCGCTTAATCAGATCAGTCATCAGCGGATCAAGCGCCTGTGCGACGGATTTTGTTAGGTTTCCGCTACATTGAACGTCAATGAAAGCGGCTATCTCGTTCCAAGTCGCTTGGCCTAGGATATTGCCTGACCGGGGGTGCCAATAGACATTAAACCCCGAGACATAGCCGTGAAACCAATTGTTGTAAGCTGCTTCCATCAATCGGGCTGCACCGCCACCGTTTCGGACGGCGCTCCACTCAGAACAGAGGGGTGACCGATGCGCGCGATAGGTCGTCTTGGTACGATCCGTTTCAGCCACTGAGATAGGCTGAGCGGCAAATAGCAGTGCAGCAATCAACATTTGGAAAGCCCCCGAGATAGCTCGCTTTTAGCGTCTTCCAGACCGGGAACAATCTCGTTTGTGGAGAACGAGAGAGCACCGCCACCTTAATTATCTGGAGTGGAATCGATGTCTTCTTCTCGCAAATCCGCGCCTGCGCGGGAACTGCTCGACATAAATCTCGACTGCAAAGAATATGTCGTCGACTATCTGGTCCGCGCTTTCCCGACGCGGCAGATGCGGGTCTTCACCGATCCTGACGGCAACGTCCGCTCCGAACCCATGGTCGATGACCAGGGCCATCCCGTTCACTGCCGGGCCGCGATCGAGGCGCGGGACAGCATGGTCGAGCAGCTCTGTGCGCTGCCGCCGGTCGCCACCGCCCTCGATGCCATTCTCGAGCGGTTCGGCGCCGACAGTGTCGCGGAGGTGACCGGCCGCACCCGGCGGCTCGTGCTCGACCGCGCCGGCCAGCAGCGGCTCGAACGCCGGTCGCCGCGCAGCAACCTCGCTGAAGCGCAGGCCTTCATGGACGGCAGCAAGAAGCTGCTCGTCTTCAGCGACGCGGGCGGCACCGGCCGGAGCTACCATGCGTGCCTCAAGGCCAGGAACCAGGCACGCCGCATCCACTATCTGCTCGAACCCGGCTGGCGCGCCGATGCGGCCATTCAGGGGCTCGGGCGGACGCACCGGAGCGCGCAGGCGTCCGCCCCCTTGTTCCGGCCCGTCACCACCGACGTGCGCGGCGAACGCCGGTTCATCTCGACCATCGCGCGGCGACTCGATGCGCTCGGCGCGCTGACCCGAGGGCAACGGCAGACCGGCGGCCAGAATCTCTTCAACCCGGCCGACAACCTCGAGAGCGACTATGCCAAGGACGCTCTCACGAACTGGTACCGGTTGCTGTTCGCCGGCAAGCTCCAGTCGATCACCTGCGCGGACTTCCAGGCGCGATCCGGGCTCGTGCTGGAAACCGAAGGCGGCGGCTTGCGCGACGATCTGCCGCCGATCCAGCGCTGGCTCAACCGGCTCCTCGCCTTTCCGATCGCGCTCCAGAATGCGATCTTCGAAGAGTATCTCGGGCTAGTCGAGGCACGGATCGCCGCGGCACGCGAAGCCGGAACCCTCGACGTCGGTGTCGAGACGCTCCTGGTCGAGACACTGACTGTGAGCGATGATCGTATCCTGCGGACCGATCCGTCGAGCGGTGCGACGAGCCATCTCCTCACCCTCGATCTCGAACGGCGGCCCCGCCCGCTCCGGTTTGAGGCGGCCCTGCGGCTCGCCGAGCGTGACGGCGCGTGCCTCCTCGTCAACGATCGCTCGGGCCGCCCGGCGGTCCGCTTGCATGCCCGCAGCCTTCTCACCGAAGAGGGGCTGCCGCTCCGCCGCTACGAGCTGGTCCGGCCTCTCCGCCGCGAGCATATCGGCCATGGCCAGTTCGAGGAAACGCACTGGCGTCCCGCTGACAGCACGGCCTTCGCTGCGGCATGGAACGCTGAGGTCGAGGAGGCGACGGCATCGACGCAGAGCGAAACGATGCACCTCGCGACGGGATTGCTTCTGCCGATCTGGGATGCCCTGCCCGGTGACCATGTCCAGGTGCTGCGGGTCGTCGACGAGAAGGGCCGGTCGCTCCTCGGTAGGCCCGTTCCCGCGGCCGCCGTCTCTGAGCTGGGTCGCCGCTTCGGCCTGGACCTCGACCACGCCGTTCCTTTTCCTGCCCTGGTGTCCGGAGTGCTGGAGACCGGCCGGTCCTGTGCCATCCCCGGCACGCTCTCGGCCCAGCTGAAGCGCTCGCTGGTTGGTGGCGAACGGCGGCTCGAACTTGCCGGCTTCGACCCCGCCCGCCTCGGCGAACTCAAGGCGCTCGGCTGCTTCACCGAGATCATCCGCTACCAGACCCGGTTGTTCATCCCCGTGACCAGGGCAGCGGAGATCGTCGAGCGCCTGTCCGGCGGCCGGTGAGCAGTCGACAGGCGGACGCTTATACTCTATTTAGGTGGTACCACTAGAAAGGATCGGTAATGGAAAGGGCGATCAGCGCCAGCGACGCGAACCAGCGCTTCTCCGAACTGCTCCGCGAGGTGCAGGAAGGCGAGAGCTTCGTTGTCACCTCACGTGGTCGCCCCGTCGCCAAGGTCACGCCAGTCGACGATGTCGCTCGGCAAGGCCCCGAGATCGACGCCCTGCTCGATTTCGTCTCCGCCCTTCCCCGCCGCAGCGGCCAGCGCTGGCGACGCGAGGATTTGTACGAGTGAGCCGTGTCGCGTTCGACACCAACGTCCTGGCTTATATCGCCGGGGTCGATCGCCATCCTGACGATGCCGCAAAGATCGAGTCCAGCCGCACGCTCCTGAGGCAACTACGGGGGCGGGCCTCGCTCATCGCCCCGGTCCAGGTCCTGGGCGAGCTCTACGTTGTCCTGAACCGATCGGGTGCTTCACGCGAGGAAGCGCGCGAGACGGTACTCCGCATGTCCCGAGCGTTCGGGACAGCGGACAGCAACAGCTCGGCCTTTCTCTCGGCGCTCGATCTCTCCAGCGCACACCAGCTGCAGCTCTGGGACGCGCTGATCCTCAACGCCGCCGCCGAGGCAGGATGCGCGCTGCTCCTTTCCGAGGACATGTCGAGCGGCTTCGCGTGGCGCGGCACTGTCGTGATCAACCCCTTCGCGGCATCACTCGACGAGCGCCTCAGCCGCCTGATCGCCTGATCGGGCATTCCCCGCACCGTTTGAGAGATGAGGACGCGTCGGATGGCGCGAGCCGGCGTGAGCGCACGCGGGCTCGTCACCAGGAGTGAAGACGATGATCCAGACTATCCCGCTTGCCAAGCTCGTGCCCTCCAAGCGCAATGTTCGCCGCCGCAGCGATGCCGCCGCCGACGCCCAGCTCCGCGCCGACATCGAAGCGCGCGGCCTGCTCCAGAACCTGATCGTGACCGCCAACAAGAAGCCGCGCGGCACCTTCGCCGTCGAGGCAGGTGGCCGTCGCCATGCCGCGCTGAAGGCGCTCGCCGACGACGGCAAGCTCGCCGCCGACTTCGCGGTGCCCTGCCTCGTGCTCGACGATCTCGGCAGCGCGGTGGCCGAGGCGAGCCTGGCCGAGAACTTCCAAAAGCTGGCGCTCAACCCGGCGGACGAATGCCTCGCCTTCCAGCACTTCATCGAACAGGGTTCGGACGTCGACGGCGTGGCCCGCCGGTTCGGCGTTACCGTGCGGTTCGTCGAAGGCCGCCTCCGGCTTGCGAGCCTCGCGCCGGTGGTGTTTCAGGCACTCGCCGACGGCGAGATCACCCTCGACATCGCCAAGGCCTATGCCTCGACTCCCGACCGCGAGCGGCAGGCGCATGTCTTCGACCAGATGAGCCGTGGCTATGGCGGGGCGCACCCGGACAGCATTCGGCGCATGATGACGCAGGCGACCGTCTCCGCCGCCGATCCGCGCGCCCGGCTTGTCGGCGAGGACGCCTACCTCGCAGCGGGCGGCCGCATCGACCGCGATCTCTTCGCCGACGACACCTCTACCCGCTGGCTCGACATCGCCATCCTCGAACGGCTCGCCAATGAGAAGATGGACGACGCCGCCGCGACGCTCGCGGCCGAGACCGGCTATGCCTGGATCCGCCCAACGCTCGACCGCTATGTCGACTGGCAGCAGACCGAAGGTCTCGAGCGGGTCGAGCTCGAGCCCGCGGCGCTGACCGACAGCGAGCAGGAGCAGGTTGCAACGCTTGAGGCTCAGGCAGCGGACAAGATCGCCCTGCTGGAAAACGAGGCGAGCAGCGACGAGGACCGTGCACAGGCCGAAGTCGAGCTCGAGACCATCGAGAAGGCGGTCGAGGCGATCACCGACAAGCCGCCGGTGCTCGACGAGGCGCTGCGGCCCCAGATCGGCGCCTTCCTCGTCCTCGGCCCCGACGGCACGCCGCGGCTGCACCAGACGCTCTACGTCGAGCGGACGCCGCAGGAAGAGAATGGGCCCGACGACGCCGATAACGACGCGGGCGAACCTGCCCCACGCGCCGTCGGTCTCTCGCAGCGGCTGACCGACGAGCTCGCGATCCAACGCCGCGACATCCTCGCGGTCCATGTCGCGGCAGACCCGGACTTCGCACTCGATCTCGCAATCTTCCTGATGGTCGACCGCAAGCCCGGCCACGGGGCGGAGCGGTACGGCTCGTCGCTTAGCGCCCGGCCGCCTCAGGAGCCGGTGATCGGGTTCAAGACGCCCGAAGCGCCCGCCACCCTCGCTCGCGCGGAAACCGACCAGGCGCTCGACCGCAGCTGGACCACCTTCGACACCGCCGAGGCGCGGTTCGACGCCTTTCGTGCCCTCGGCCCCGACGAACGAGCGGCATGGCTCGGTCACGCGGTTGCCGGCAGTCTCGAGGCGAGCGTTGCGGGTACGGGCACTGGCGGCTGCCGCTTCCACGATCATCTGGGCCGTCTGCTCGACATCGACGTCGCCGCCTGGTGGCGGCCGACAGCGGCAAACTTCTTCGACAAGGTCACCAAGCCCGTCATGTTCGACGCGCTGGCCGAGATCGACGGACCCGCACTTGCCGCGCGCTACGGCAATGCCAAGAAGGCCGACCTCGCCGCCACCTGCGAGAAGATCTGTGCTGGCGACTTTATCGGCGAGGTCAGCACCAAGCAGGCGGCACGGGCGTGGCTGCCGGCCGCGATGCTCTTCGCACCCGAGCCTGGCGGCCAAGCCGACGGCGATCCGGCCACGCTGCCGGGCAATGCCGACGCCAGCGCGACCGAGCTCGATCATGTCAGCGACGTGATCGACCGCGACGCTGCCTGAGCGGCACGCGGCATTCTGGGGCGGCCTCCACCTCGAGGTCGCCCCTTTTTCTTCGGCTTCGCGAGAGAGGGGAGACGGCTGTCGCCGGGGCGAGCCGATCCGGCTCGTGATCAGAGGAGCCGCGCGATGCCCCACAGCCGATCCACCCCGCCGACCAGCCCCGCCGAGACAATCACCAACGCCATCATCGAACGCCTGGAGGCTGGCGTCAGGCCATGGCGCCAACCCTGGACCGGCGGTCCTGTCTCCAGGCCCTTGCGCGTCTGCGGAACGCCTTATCGAGGGGTCAACGTCATCTGGCTCTGGATGGCGGCACAATCACGCGGCTTCGGCTCGCCGACCTGGATGACCTACCACCAGGCACAGCTGCTCGGAGCCCAGGTGCGCAAGGGCGAGCGCGGTACGCTCGCCATCTTCTACAAGAGCTATACCAAGGAGATTGAGGATCCCGCGACGGGCGAGCGCGAAGACGAGGCGCGCCGCGTGCTGAAGAGCTTTACCGTCTTCAACGTCGACCAAATCAATGGGCTGCCCGAGCGGTTCCGGCCCGAGCCCGTGTCGCTGCCCGAACCGACTGCGCGTGATCGCGAACTCGACACCTTCTTCGCCGCTATTCCGGCGTTGCTGCACCACGGTGGCAGCGAGGCCTATTACATGCCCTCGACCGACCAGATCACCATGCCGGAGGTGTCGCAGTTCCGGACGCGCGACCTCTACCGGTCGACACTGGCGCATGAGCTTGCGCACTGGACGGGACACCGAAGCCGACTGGACCGCTCGCTAGGTGGTCGCTTCGGGAGCGACGCTTACGCCGTCGAGGAGCTGGTCGCCGAGCTCGCCTCGGCGATGATCGGCGCCGAACTTGGGCTGCCAGTCGACCATCTCGACGATCATGCGAGCTATCTCGGCAGCTGGCTCAAGGTCCTCAAGACCGATGCCCGCGCGATCCTGACCGCGGCCGCCAAGGCCGAGGAGGCCTCCGCCTATCTGCTGAAGCTCGGCCGCGCCGAGCGCCCCGCCGAGCTGTCGCTCGCCGCCTGACCCGCACCCTCTCGGCGGCCCGCAAAGGATCGCTGTTTGCACCTCCTCTCCTCGGGAGATTTCCTCATGACCTACGATGTCGGCTACCGCTTCGCGCAGGCGCTCGATCCGAGCGGCCTCGACACCATTGCTGCTTGCCTCCACGCCATCCAGGCCGCTGCCAAGGACTGCCGCAACGCCGGCAAGCCATTCGAGACCGACCCCGCCGTGGTGTTGCTCGCCCAGCATCTCGGGGCTGTCGCGACGACCACGATGCCGGATCGGCCGGCCCTTCGCACGCTCTGCGGCGATGCCTTGGCCGAGATTGCGCGCACCCCGTTGCTGACCCTGCTCGCCGCGCGCGGCGTCGATCATGACGCTGACGCCAAGCGGACCTTCCACACGGAAGCACGGCGGGCGCTGAAGCGGCTTGCCGACGCGCTGCAACTCGAGCGCGGCCGATACGACATTCGCGTCTGTGCTGGCGGTCCAGCGGTGTCGGGCGAGGTCATCCTCCACGGGGAAGAGCTCTACTGCCAGGTCTCGATCGGCGGCTTCGGGCCGGGCGAGATCCTGTTCCGCCGCTGCCGCGGCCGGTCCGACTATGTCGGCGAGCGCAACCATTGGGCTCGTATGACCGAGCTGGTCGACCACGTTCGGCTGGCGGCACGGATTGCGCGCGAGATCGGGCTGGCATGCTTGCCCGAAAGCCAGCCGAGGCTCGTCGCCTGAGAGCCGGATACGAGGTCCGGCCAGTGCCGCGGTGCGGGCGCGAGAGGCCCTCTACCCGCCGGCGGTCCAGGCGCAACCCGCCCGCCTGCGGCCCGTGTTGCCTCGCTTGGGCTGGTGCCCGCGCGAGGCGGCCCGCGCCAGCCTTGTCGCGGGGGTGCGCCCGGCCCTGATGCCGCCGGGTGGGAAGGCACGCGTCGCCGCAGATCCGCGGCGTCTGACAGGAGACCTCTCATGCCGACCACCCTTGCCGCCCAGCTCGCTGCGCTCGAACTCGGGCATCTCTCGATCGCCAGCGATCCCGGCGCGCGTCCCCTCGCCCGACCTGAGCCGGAGGCGATCGACCAGACGCTCGCCGCCGTCTGGTCAGACCTGTTCGCGCTGTTCACCGACACCATCCTCGAGGACCAGGCCGAGGAGCTCGGCTGGGGTTTCGTGAACCTCTTCCATCGCGCCGCTGCCAAGGCTTCGACCCGCATCGACCGGGCGACCGATGAGATCCGGCTGCTGCTTGCAACCAACGACGGCTCGGAGGTCCACACCGCTGAACTCGAACAGCAGGTCGAGCGCGCCCAAGCGGCCGAAGGCGAGATGCTGGCGCTGGAGGCACTTCGTGAAACGGCAGCCGCGCTCTACCTCGCCGAGACCGGCTCGTCCTGGAAGCCGGCGGGCGGATCGCGGCTCAGCCACGACGCGCTGAGCACGTCCGCAGTCGTGCAGGGACGCGAGTTCCTGAAGGCGCGTGCCGAGGGCAAGCGCCGGGCCGCGATGCCCGAGGGCACGCCCGTCGTCTTTGCCGGCGGACGGCTGAGCTTCGGTAGCGCGGACGATGCCAAGGCCTATGGCGACGCGATCTGGCGCACGCTCGACCGGGTGCGCGCCAATGTCGCCGACATGGTCCTCGTCCATGGCGGCGATGGCAAGGGTGCCGACCGGCTCGCGGCGTCCTGGGCCGAGCGTCACAAGATACCGCAGATCGCGTTCAGTCTCGACACCCGGCTCGGCGCTCGGGCAGGCTTCCGCCGCAACGAGCAGATGGTCGGGTTGAAGCCGCGCTACGTCGTCGCGTTCGCCGGCAACGGCGTGCTGGAGCGGCTCGTCATCCAGGCCAAGGAGCGCGGGATCGCCGTCGTCGACCGGCGTGGTCCGCTCGGCACCAACCCCAAGCACCACGCCCGTACCTCGGGCGAAGCGGTCGCGGCTTGAGCCCTTCCGGGCGCCGCTTCGGCGGCGCCCTTCTTTCCCGGCTGCAGGCTATGCCGCTTCCTGCTCCGGGGTTGGCGACGATCTCTTCTCGCTCTCGCCGATCGCGAGCCGACCACTCTCGGACAGCGCATAAAGCCCCTTCTCCACGCGCTCGAACCAGCCATAAACGTTGCGCAGCAGGATAGCGCCCGCATCCTCCGCGAGCCCGCGCAGATCCCTCGGGCGCTTCGGTCCATCCCGCATCGCCTGGGCGCACGCAATCGTGCGCTGGCGATACGCCGTCATGATCGGCTGGCGGGTCAATCCACCCTGGGTCGGGTCGCCCTTCCGACGGCGATGCTCGGCACCAGCCGCCGTCGCTGCGGCAGATTCGGACGCGGCCGGTAGGGCGCAGGCTCGGCGAGCACGGTGACCGTGCCGAGTCGCAGGTCGACCGCGAGCAGGCCCAGCCCCAGCAACCGGCAGAGCCGATGCACCCGGCGGTCCTGGTCCCGGCCGCGGCGCGTCGCCGGCACCGCAACATAGACGATGTCGGACGAGCGCGTCCGCTCGACCGCCTGCAGCAGCAGCTCGAGCGAGAAGGACAGCTTGAGCTCGGTGACGACCACGAGCGGCGGCTCGCCAGGTGCCAGCCCAACGATGTCGCAGCTGCAGATCTCTCCCTTCACCTCGAACCCATGACGCTCGAGGAAGCGCTTGATCGGCGCATAGAGCGCGGTCTCGCTGACAGGCTTTATCAGCGACATTCCGTCCTCACTAGCTCGCTCCCTTGCCGCCTCAAACCGCTCGCCTGTCGGCGCGGTCCCGCTGGAGGTGGCCTGTCGTGCACCCTTGCGTAAGAGCATCGGCGATGATCCCGCTTCTGCTCCTCGCCAGCGTCGTCGCCCCAGGCGCCACCTTCACCTGCACACCCGTCGCGGTCTGGGACGGGGACGGTCCGATCTGGTGTGCGGAAGGGCCGCGCATTCGGCTGGAGGGCATCGCCGCCCGCGAGATGGACGAGACCTGCCGGCCAGGACATCCCTGTCCCAAGGCGAGCGGGCGCGCCGCGCGCGACCATCTCGTCACCCTGCTGGGCGAGGCCCGCGGCACGCTCCGCACCGGTCACATCGTGGTCCGTGGTTCCCCTCTCACCTGCGTGTCGAACGGTTCAGCGAAGGGTGATCGGACCGGCGCCTTGTGCCGTTCTCAGCAAGTCGGCGACCTCTCCTGCGCGATGGTACGGGACGGCTATGCGCTGGCGTGGGCCCGCTATGGCGGGAACCGTCTGTGTCGATCGGCGCGAACCTCCAGCACCAGACGGTAGCACTCTCGGGCGCCCGCGATCCGGCCAGGCCAGGACCGTTCCCATCGACTGCTCACCCCTATGGCGGGCGCGAGCACAGGCAACCCTTCCCGACCAGGCCCGTGTTGCTCCGGCTTCGCCTCCGCTGCCCGCGCCAGCCTGGTCTCCCAGGGTTCCCCTCCCGGCCCTGCGGGCCGCTCGGTGCCTCTGCCCGGCTGCCTCGCCATGGCCGGGGCTCCGTCGATCGGGACGGTCCCGACGATCCGAAAGGAGCAAGCGCCATGACCAACACCGTTCTTCTCGTCGGCAATCTCGGCACCGATCCCGAGACCCGCTCCACCCGCGGCGAGACCCGCGTCACCACCCTCAGCCTCGGCACCAGCCGGCCCAAGCGCGATCAGGAGGGCAAGACCTTCAAGGATGCGAACGGCTACACCGCCAAGGAGACCGAGTGGCACCGCATCACCTGCTTCAACGGCCTCGGCAAGACGGTCGCGCAATACGCGACCAAGGGCATGCTGGTGTCGGTGCGCGGCCGCATCCACTACAGCAAGTGGACCGATCGCGAGGGGGTCGAGCGGTACGGCTGCGAGATCATCGCAGAGGATGTCCAGTTCCTCAGCCGCGGCAAGTCGGCGAGTGGCGGCGAGCCTTCCGGCCAGAACGACATCGACGACGACCTGCCCTTCTGACGGCCCGAAATACGCCCCGGCGGCACCGCCGCCGGGGCGCCTTCGTCATGCCTGGCGAGGGCTGCCGAAGTGCCGCGTGACGATCGCATCGAGCCGGCGGGTCAGCAGGCCGGCGAGCGCCAGCGCATCCCGCTCGGCGTCGAACGGATCGCGCCGGCAGGCTGAGACGATCGCATCGCGCAGCCAGTAGCTGGTCGCCGGATCGGCCAGCATCGCGATGACCTCGGCCACATCGCTCATCGGCTCACGGGTGATCGGGTCAGGCATTGGCCTCTCCCTTCACCGGTGGGTGCACCATGCCCGGTTGCGATCGAATTTTGTCGGGAGCGGGCTCGCCGCCGTTCCCCTTGAGCGCGAGGCGGATCGCCTGTCTCAAGCCTTCGGCACCCAGGGCACCGCCGCCGGCATCGAGCGCGATCAGCCCCAATTCGAGCGCGGCAGCACGCCGCAGCTCCTCGCGCCGGCTCTCGAGCAGGCGCTATTCTTCGTCATGTCGGGTGAGCGCATCCAGCGCGCTCGGCTTCTTCTTGGCCACGACCATTCTCCTGTCGGTCGAAGCCCCTTCCGATCCTCTCTTCGCCTAGCTGCGTACCTGTAGGAAAGGGATTTCTGTGGGCGACCCGGTCAGGTCCCACCCCTCCAGCGTGCCGCATCCAATCGGCCGCCGCGGGCATCGAACCCGCGCCGGCCGAGCTCTTCTACTCGCTCGACATAGGGAAGCATGACAGCGGCGAAGACCGGGCCTCAAGGACGACGGGGCCCCACCATTTTTCCGGCCGATCAAGGTTCGCGCTCCACCGCTGGCGTCAGCGCGCGGCCGGAAAAATCGTGACCCCCATCGCCGCTGACGCGGCCGCTCCTGACGGAGCGGTCCCTGACCCCCGGTCTTCCCCGCTGTCCCTCAGACGCCGTCTTTCACTTGAACCTTGAGAGGATGGACGATGACTTTCTACAGCCCGATCAGCACCACCGCCGCCGCCATTGCGGACCACGACGCCTATATGGCCGCCTACGCCAAGGCCGCCGCCAGGGCGCCCTACAGCTACTTCGACCAGCACATCATCCGCACCGACGATGGCTGCTACTGGGTCGCCGACGAAGGTGACTACGAGACCCTGATGGCAGACCTGGTCGACCGGATCGTCCACAGCGTGGCTGCCGGCCGCAGCGACGAAAACTAAGCCGGCGAGAGGGGCCAAGCAGCCTCTCTCGCTTTGCTCGTCCAGAGCAGCGTCCCTCTCCCTGAGCAGCCTGCCGCGTCCTTTTCCGTCTGATCACACCCCGTTTCCCGAGCCAAGGTTCGCGACGGCGATCCCACCGGGCACCCCGATCAAGACCCGATCGTCAGTCCATCCATCCCGACCGCAGCACGTCGACGATATGGCGCAAAGGGAGCACACCCTACGCGGCGCAGCCGCAGGGGAAGCAGCTGAATACGCTCCCCAATACCTGTTATACAGGCTTACGCATTTCGTTAGACGGCGTTATACTTCGCTAAGCCATTGAGATTGGCTGCGGTCGTCGGCAGCTCCACCGAACAAAGCGTTTTCCTACAGCCCCGCCGATCTGCTAATCCGACACTGCCTTGCGAAGCGCGACCACGCTCCATCCGGCTGGATGGAGTTGCACGTGTCGTACCATGAACTCATAGCCATTCGGCTCAGCAGCAGCATGCGCGCTGAGCTCACTGCGCTTGCCCAAGCGCGTCAAACCGACGTCGGCAAAATTGTCCGGCGACTGATTGCCAACGAGCTGTCTGGTGCGCGCGAGCGGGTCGACGAGGTGCTCGACCTCGTCCTCTACATCGCCATCGCGGTCGACGGCCTGCTCGCCGCCCAGCCCGATCCCGAGCTCCGCCACGAGATGCTCCGCCTGTGGAAAGCGCGCCTCGCCGAGGAGGGTCGTCCCCATGCGGCATAAGCTCGTTAACTTCACCCGCGGCAGCCAGCTGATCGGCCATTTCAGCTTCATGTTCGCGGCCGGCCTGAAAGGGCCGCTGCTACTCGCGCTCGCCACCTTTGGTGGCCTCATCTGGTGGCGCGTGACCGCCGCGCTCAACGACGCGGATAGCTACCTGTGCTGGATGCGGATCTACGTCACCGGCTATACCTGGTTCGAGTTCGATCTCAGCAAGCCGGTCAATCTGGCGCGCGATGGCGGACCCCTTCTGGTGCCGATCGCCCGTGCGGCGAACCACCCCCTGATGGTCGCGGCCTGGGCCAAGTGCATGGCGGCGGCACGCAGCGGCGCGCTCGTTGCGGCCCTGATCACCGCCCCCGCCACCTTGGCCTTCGGCTGGGCAGCGGCGTGGTTCGGTCGACGCTCGAAGGAGAGCCGCCACGAGCGGGGTGCAACACTCTCGACCCTGCCGGCACTGATAGGTGAGATCGAGGCGCACAATCGGGCCGAACAGGCGTCGGAATACCGTCGCCTGCTGGGCCGTGGGTGGCGGCTCGCCTCGGCGACCGAGCGACGCGAAGCGAACCTTTACGAGCCCTACCACCTTGCCGGCGTTCCTTTTCCGTGGCGCCTGGAACAGAGCCACGCGATGCTGATCGGTACCACCGGAACGGGCAAGACGGTCGCGCTCCGAGACCTCCTCCGCCAGGTACGCGAGCGCGGTCACCGTGCCGTGATCTTCGACCTCACCGGCGCCTTCATCGAAGCTTTCCACGAGCCCGCGCGGGACGTGATTCTCAATCCGCTCGATGCGCGCTGCCCGCAATGGTCAGTGTTCGAGGACTGCCCCGATGAAGCTGCCTTCACCGCGGCGGCGGAAGCGCTGGTACCCCACGACGGCGGTGGTGCCGAGCAATTCTGGGTCCTCGCCGCGCGCATGCTCTTCGTCGAAATGTGCCTCAAGCTGGTCGCCGAAGGGCGCGCCACCAATGAGGCGCTCTCGACCGAGTTGATGACCGCCAGCCTCGCCCATGTGCACCGCCTGATGGAAGGCACGGTGGCCGACCCGCTGACCGCGCCCGAGGCCGCCCGCATGGCGGAGTCGATCCGGGCGGTGTTCAACGCCAACGCCAAGGCCCTGCGCATGCTGCCGACCACGGGCCAGCCGTTCTCGGTGCGGCGCTGGGTCCGGGGCGATGGCGCGCCCGGCAGCTTCCTGTTCGTCTCGGCGCGCTATGTGGACATGGCGGTGGCCTCGCGCCTGCTCACCGTCTGGATGGATACGGCCATGAACACGCTCATGGCGGGGCCGCGCACCTCGGATCTGAAGCTCTGGTTCCTGTTCGACGAACTGGGCGCTCTCCATCGCTTGCCGGCGCTGGAGAAGGGTCTCCAGACCGCCCGCAATTATGGCGGTGCGATCGTCGTCGGGGTCCACGCTTACGCCAAGCTCAAGGAGACCTATGGCGACAACATGGCGATGACGCTGGCGGCGCTCGCCCGCACCAAGCTCGTGCTCGCCACGGCCGACCGCGAGTCCGCCACCTGGTGCTCGGACTTTGTCGGCCATCGCCAGTTCCGCGAAATGGAGGAAGGCTATAGCTACGGCTACAACAATGCGCGCGATGCGGTGAGCCTCACGCCACGGCGCCAGATCGAGCCGTTACTGCTCCCCGATCAGCTGATGAACCTGCCCCGGCTCCAGGGCTATCTCAAGTTCCCCGATGGCTTTCCCGCAGCGCCTATCCAGCTCCGCTATGTCCCCTTCCCCGATGTCAGCGCTCCGTTCGAACCGCGTCCGATCGACCCGAAGCGGCGCGGGCTAGCGAGGGGGGACAGGATCTCGGAGCCGGAAAGCGATAGCGGCCAGACGTCAGGTGCGAGCGACCAGGGACCGGGCCCGAGCAGCGACCGGACAGGGCATGGGCCTGCACCGAACACGGTCGCCGACCTGCCCGAAAGAGCCGCCGCAACAGGGGAAAACCAGGACCGGGATCGCCGGCCAGTCGAGAAACCCGTGGAGACCCCGTTCCGCCTCACCGGCGCGCGATCGAGCCGCTCCGCTCCGGAGCAGCCGGAAGCACGGTTTCGATCGACAGGCAGCGAAGAGGCTCCGGCTCTCGTGCCGTCCTCGACGGCCGAGCCGAGCAGGACCGCGCCCGAGCAAGAGGCCGGTCAGCGGTCGGACAGCCCCGATCCTGGCCGCCCCGGGAGCGTCGATCCGTCGCGCGGTATGAGGCCGCTCTCGGCGCCCGAGAACCTGTCCAGGCGCGAGTTGCGCGAGGGGATCGCGCCGCCTGACCCTGAGTCGCCAGGCGAACCCGAGCTGGATTTTTGAGATCCCATGCTCTCGGTCGCGAGCGTCCGCTCGGCCAAGGGGGCGGCCGGCTATTTCGCCGCCGACAATTATTACAGCGCTGGCGAGCCGGAGGCGACGGGCGAGTGGTTCGGCAGGGGCGCAGCGGCGCTCGGGCTCGGGGGCAAGGTCGATGCGGCACAGTTCGAGGCGCTTCTTCAGGGGCGCTTGCCCGACGGCAGCCAGGTCGGGACCGACGACCGGCACCGTGCCGGCATCGACCTCACCTTTTCGCTGCCCAAGAGCTGGTCGCTGCTTGCCCTGGTCGGCGGCGACCGGCGCATTCTGGAGGCTTACCGGGCAGCGGTGAAGGACACGCTCCGCTGGGCCGAGACCAACGCCGCGGAAACGCGAATGGAGGTGAAAGGGCGCGAGAAGGTCGTCGGCACAGCTAATCTCGTCGCCGCGCTGTTCGAGCACGACACCAGCCGCGCGCAGGACCCGCAGGCGCATCTGCACGCCGTGATCGCCAACGTGACGCAAGGACCCGACGGCAAGTGGCGCGCCCTCCACAACGAGAAACTCTGGTCGCTCAACACGCTCCTCAACTCGATCGCGATGACGGGCTTCCGCGAGCGGGTCGAGGCTCTCGGCTACGAGGTCGGCGACCGTTCCAAGCACGGCAATTTCGAAGCGGCCGGGATCGGCCGCAATCTCGTCATGGCATTCAGCACACGACGTCAGCAGATCCTCGCCAAGGTCGCCGAGATGGGTGCCCGCACGCCGGAGGCGTTCGCCGCGGCGACGCTCATGACGCGGCCCGACAAGGCTCCTGTCGTGGATCGGCAGGCGCTCCATGCTGCCTGGCGTGCGAGCGCCACGGAAGCTGGCCTCGACTTGGCCACCATGATCGCGGCAGCGGATGCGCGGCAGCAGGAGATCCCGACAGGGTGGGCAAGGCTGACGCAGGCGGTGGGCAGCATCGGCGATCGCGCATCGGCGGTGATCGGCGTGCTCCGGGAACGGCTGGGGCTGTCGCCGAGCGACCCCTATCTGCCAGGCGACGGCCATCTGCGTGGGCCCGGGAACGCGGCCGCCGCGCATGCGGTCGCCTCGGCGCTTCGCCACCTCGAGCAGCGCGAAGCGGCATTCCCGAAGACAGACATTTACAGGGCTGCACTCGACACGGGCTTGCCCGTGACGATCGACACTGTGGAACGCCGTGTCGAGGTTCTGACGCGGGGCGGTCAGCTGGTCGAGGGTCGCGGACGGCGCGCCGACATGATGACGACGGCGGGCGCGCTAAATACCGAGCGTCGTATTCTCGGCGAGGTTGACGCAGGCCGCGGCGCCGGCCTTGCCTATGTGGCGCAGGAGCAGGCACTCGGACGGTTGGCAGCTGTCGCGGAAGCACGGTCGAAGATCGTTCTGAACCCCGGTCAGGCCGCCGCGGGCGCGATGATCCTGGCGTCCTCGGACCGCATCGTCGCGATCCAGGGCGTGGCGGGTGCTGGCAAGAGCAGCATGCTGGCACCCGCGGCCGAGATCATTCGACAGAGCGGCCATGAGGTCGTCGGCCTCGCCGTCCAGAACACACTGGTCCAGATGCTGCAGCGGGAAACCGGCATCGGCTCGATGACCGTGGCCCGCTTCCTCAAGGCACATGACAAGCTGCTCGGACCTGCCCCCGATGGCAGCGCGGTAGCCGACGCGCGCCGTCAACTCGGCGGCGCCGCGATCCTGGTCGATGAAGCCTCGATGCTGTCCAACCACGACCAGCTGAAACTCGTCCGCCTCGCCAATCTGATCGGGGTCGGCCGCATGGCGTTCGTCGGCGACGCCCGTCAGCTCGGGGCCGTCGACGCGGGCAAGCCCTTCTCCGTCATGCAGCAGGCCGGCGCCCCGACCGCGCAGATGAGCCAGAACCTGCGCGCGCGGGGCGATGCCATCAAGGTGGCCGCTACCGCCGCGCAGATCGGTGCAATCGATCGCGCGATGGAAGCACTTGCCCCTTTCACCGTCGAAGCTCCGGGGCGCGGCAGTGCCGAGGCAGCCGAGCGGTGGCTCGCCCTCGACCCTGGTGCGCGCGAGAGAACCGCGATCTACGCTTCGGGGCGTCGATTGCGGGGCGAGGTGAACCAGGCCGTGCAGTCGGGTCTGATCACCCGCGGAGAGGTTGGGCCAGGGAGCGTCGAGCTTACCGTGCTCGAACGGGTCAGCGTTACCGACGAGGAACTGCGCCGCCCACAAAGCTATGAGCAGGGCATGATCGTGGAGATCAGCCGCGCTCAGGCGAGCCAGAAGCTGCCGCGCGCTCGGGCCGTGGTCGAGGCGATCGACCACCGCGAAGGTACGGTCTCGCTGCGGCTGTCCGGCGGAAAGGAGCGTACGCTTCGCCCGGAGAAGCTACGCATCCGCGCGGGCGAGAGCCCGTTGCAGCTTTACCAGCCGAAGCAGCTGCAGCTGCATGAGAAGGACCGCATTCGGTGGACGGCCAATGACCATCAGCGAGGACTTTTCAACGCCGACCAGGCCAAGATCCTGTCGATCGACGAGCATCAGGTGCTCGTAGAAACATCACGCGGTCAGACCGTCGCGCTGCCTCGCAACGACCCGATGCTGCAGCGCCTCGATCTCGCCTACGCGCTCAACGCCCATATGGCGCAGGGTCTGACGTCCGATCGCGGGATCGCCGTCATGGAGACCTGCGACACCAAGCTGGTCAACCAGCAGACCTTCCTGGTGACCGTCACCCGGCTCCGAGACTCGCTGACGCTCGTCGTCGACAATGCCGTCCGGCTCGAACGCCAGCTCGCCCGCAATGCCGGCGGAAAGACGTCCGCGCTGGAGACCAGTGGCAAGGTTCGCCCTGCAAGCCCCGAGCCAGCGCGGCAATCGACGCGCGACGCTAAGCCGGAGAAGGGTCTCGATCTCGAGCCGGCGCGGACCAAGCCCTTCGACATCGGCATCTGATCCAGCTCTCCGGCTGTGCCAAATCGATTGGGCGTGGCCAAATGATGCGTTCCGGGTATGTTGCCGTCCATGCCGATGACCGAGGACCAGGAACGATGGGCCGAGGCGATCGCGATCGAGCGGCTTCATGGCGAGCGCGCCAAGGCGTGGGTCGCCGAGCGGGTCGTGGCGCTCCGGGAGGCCGGCGACAGCAAGGGAGTGGAGCGTTTCTCCATCCTCGCCGCGCGTCTGGAGCAGCTCAAGTTCGGTCCGGCTCGCGGCCAGTGAGATGAGCATGACGAGGGATCCACCTATCCCCTGAACCAGCCTTTCGCCTGCTCGTTCGTCCCTGATGTCGTCGCTCGAGCCTGGGTCCTCCGCCAAAGCTTCAGCCCCGCCGCCGGTGACGCCGGACGGCCGCTACATCGTCGTGCGCGGCCGGCTCTGGCGACGTGCCAATCCTGATCTCGATGCCGAGCAGCGAAGAGCGCTCACGGCCGACCTGATGCGCGCTCGCCGCGCGGTCGGTGCAGCCCTGCGCGCCCACGATGACGCCGCACTCGCGGCGGCTCGCGCGCAGGTGAATGACGCAAAGATCGCGCTTGGCGAGCGTGGCCCCGTCGGGTGGAGCGACGGCACGCCTGACCAGAACCGGCGGATGGCGCGGAACACCCGCTATGCTGACTGGTACGAAGCCCTCGAGCGCACGGCATGAGCGACGCCGAGGCGCTGGGTCTGCCGCCCGAGGCGTTCGCCAAGCAGGACGGCGGGTCCGACCTCGACTTCTACGCGCCCACCCGCCTCGTCACACATATCGATGAGGCGGCAGTCGAGGCCCTGACCAAACACTATGCATTGAGGTTGAAACCAGGCGATCGCGTCCTCGACCTCATGTCGAGCTGGGTCAGCCACCTGCCGCCCGGCCTGGCTCTCGAGGTTGTCGGCCACGGCATGAACGCGGAGGAGCTCGCCGCCAATCCGCGCCTCGGCCGATGGTTCGTTCAGGACCTCAACCGGGATGCTGTCCTGCCGGAGCCGGACGAGGCATTCGACGCGGTACTGGTGTGCGTCGGCGTGCAATATCTCCAGCAGCCGCTGGCGGTGTTTCGCGAAATCCGGCGGGTGCTGAAGCCGGAGGGCGTGGCAATCGCCAGCTTCTCGAACCGGTGCTTTCCGACCAAGGCAGTCGCGATTTGGCGCGCGCTCGACGTGAATGGCCAGGCAGCACTCATCCGGCTCTACCTGGAAAATGCCGGCTTCCATAATGTGCAGGCGCATCTGCTCGCGGACGGTGGGTCGGGGGACCCGCTGATCGCAGTCGAGGCGCGCGGCTGAGGTCAGCCGAAGCGGATGTCGTCCTCCAGCCCGGCCGTCTTGCCCGCCATGCCGGGCACCTCCTCGAGCTGACGCAGCGCCTCAAACCGTCCGCGCTCCTCGCGGTAGCGGACGATCTCGAACCCGTGCCCCTTCAGCTGCGGCACCGCGTCGATCTCGTCCGCCGATGCACTGTTGATGTCGATCATGCCTTGCTGCTCCACAGCCGCGTGAGCGGGCCTTCCGTTCCTTCGATCGGATCGCCCTTCGGAAGCGGCACGGCCGCAATGCGCGCAAGCGTCGCCCCGTCCGCTGCCGTCCGGCAGACATCCCAGTCCTGCCCTTGCGGATAGGCACCGACCAGCAGGAAGTCGCCGCTGGCCTTGATCCGGCAATGCCCGGTGCCCGCCGGCAGCACCAGAAGATCGCCCACCTCGATCCGCACCTGCCGGCCGCCCTCGCCGCCCAGCATCAGCTCGGCCGAGCCGTTAGTGCAGGCCAATGCTTCGTGCGCCGTCGAGTGGTAGTGGTGGTAGGGATAGACGCCGTCGCGCCAGTCCGGACGCCAGTCGTTCCGATGCAGCGTCGCCTCGATCGCATCCGGGTCGCCGAACGGCACGACGCCGCGATAGACCAGCAACGGCAGCGCGGAATTCTTGGGCACCCAGCCGTTCGGGCGCAGCATCAAGGTGTCGGGCTCGCTCACAGGTTCGCCTGCTCGTCTCGCGGCAGGTCCGCGTCGGGTGGGTAATAGAGGCCGGCGCACTCCTCGCGGAGGCACCCGCCCTCGATCACGATATCGTCGCGATAGGCGTCCGCGATGAAGGACAGCGTGTCGACATGCCGCGCCTCGAAATACATCGGGTGCACGTCCCCGCGCCCGGCGCCGTAGACGACGCGGCCCACCTTGGACCAGATCGAAGCCATGGTGCACATGCCGCAGGGCTGGAGCGTCGAGTAGAGCGTCGCTCCGCGCAGCTCGAGCTCGCCCGTGTCCTCGCAGGCGCGGCGGATGGCCATCATCTCGGCATGCGCGGTGGCGTCGGGCAGTTCCTGGGTCTGGTTGCGCTCGCCTGCGATCTCGCGGCCGTCGAGGACAATTACCGAGCCGAGCGGCGAGGTAGACGGGTCCGAGCCCTTTGAGCGGGCGATCTCGATCGCCCGGCGCATCCAGCGTTCGTCATCCTCGTTCATCGACACCTCCGTTCGCCCAACGACGGGCGGCGGCAGATGGTCCGACAGGCCGGGTGGCACGTTATGCGCCCATGAAGACGATCCGCTTCCCCGACGGCACGGCCGTCCCCGCGCTGGGTCAAGGCACCTGGATGATGGCCGAGGATCCGAGCCGCCGCCGCCAAGAGATCGCCGCGCTTCGCGAAGGCGTCGAGCTCGGCCTCAGCCTGATCGACACGGCCGAGATGTACGCCAACGGCGAGTCCGAGCGGCTCGTCGGCGAGGCGATCGCCGGCATGCGCGACCGCATCTTTCTCGTCAGCAAGGCCTTTCCCCAGAACGCCTCCGCCAAGCGCTTGCCGCGCGCGTGCGACGCGAGCCTCGAGCGGCTCGGCACCGACCGGCTCGACCTCTACCTGCTGCACTGGCGCGACGGCGTGCCACTGGCTGAGACGGTGGAGGCGATGGAGCGGCTGGTCGCTGCCGGCAAGATCGTCCGTTGGGGCGTCAGCAATCTCGATGCCAAAGACATGGAAGAGCTGGTCGCCGCCGGTGGTGAGCGATGCCAGACTGACCAGATCCTCTACAATCTGACCCGCCGCGGGCCCGAGCACGACCTGATCCCATGGCTTGCCGAGCGACGCATGCCGGTAATGGCCTACAGCCCCGTCGAGCAGGAACGCCTGCTTGCCCATCGCGGGCTCGCCGCCATCGCGCGTGAGCGTGGCGTAACCCCAGCGCAGGTGGCGCTTGCCTGGCTGCTGGCGCGAGATGGGGTCATCGCCATTCCCAAGGCGGGATCGGCGCCCCACGTTCGCGAGAATCGCGCGGCGGCGGACCTGGACCTCTCCGACACCGATATCGCAAGGCTGGACGACATGTTCCCGCGGCCGCCCGGACCTGTGCCGCTGGAGATGCTCTAGCCGCCCGCGGGCTCGAAGTCATAGGCGGTGCCGGGCTGCGCCGCCATGAAGCGCCGTGGCGGCAGGCCGGCTGCCGACAGCGCGGAGGCGAGCGCCAGACGCGGTGCGTCGCGCGCCTCGTCGGTGAGCTGGAACGTGCCAAAGTGGATGCCGAGCGCCTGGCCGGCATCCACGTCCTTGAAGATGCGGACCGCCTCCGCCGGGTTGACGTGCTGCGCGCTCATGAACCAGCGTGGCTCGTAGGCACCGATCGGGATCAGCGCCACGTCCGGCGCACCGAGCCGCTCGCGCGTCTCCCTGAAAATCACGCCATCACCGTAGCCGGTGTCGCCCACGAACCAGATTGAGCCGGCGGGTGTGGTCAGGTGATGCCCGGCCCACAAGGCCATGCGCACGTCGGTCGGCCAGCGGTTCGCCCAATGATAAGCTGGCATCAGCGTGGTCGCGATCCCCTCGCCGAGCGACATCCGGTCCCACCAGTCGCCGACGATGCAGCGTGCCTCAGGAACAGCAGCGCGGACGATGGCATCGTTGCCGAGCGGCATCGCCATCAGCGGCGCATGATCCGCCTGGAGCCGACGCAGCGTCGCGACATCGAGGTGATCGTAATGACAGTGGCTGATGAGCACGGCATCGATCGGCGGCAGGTCCTCGAACGCGATCCCCGGCGCGGTCACCCGCTTCGGCCCGGCGAAGGCGAAGGGACTGGCGCGCTCGGACCAGACCGGATCGGTCAGGATGTTCCTGCCCGCCGCTTGGATCAGCAGCGAGGCATGCCCGACCATGATGATCCGGAGGCCTGCGACCCGCGCCTCCGGCTTGGCCGGGGTGACCGGCACCGACACCGGCCACTTGGCGGCTCCGCCAGCCAGCTTCCAGCGCAGCATGGCGGTGAGGCCGCGATCGGTGGATGGCTGTCCCGGGTTGAAGAAGCGGACGCCGTCGAAATGGTCGGTCGGCGGTCCCTGATAGTAACGATTGCGTGCCATCGGCTTCACCTAGCGTCCGACGACGCCAGACGCGACCGGGTGAGCACGCAAAGCCCTGGTCAGGACGCGGGGACGTCCGGATTCGAATTGCGCTGCCACACTTGCTCGGCAAGCAGGGTCGCAAAGCCGAGCCAGCCGACGAAGGGTAGGCCGAGCGCCGCCGCCGGCCGATCGACCCTCGCCGCCGCGGCGACATAGCCCGCTCCCGTCGCGATCATGGCGCCGGATGCGAGCGCGCTGACGCCAAGCTCGCGCTTGCGGAAGAAAAGCTCGGTCCAGCCGCCGATCATGCCGGTGCTGAGCAGCCACAACGCCACGCCCAGGTTGCGATTGCCGCTTGGCCGGCGGCGGAGCAGTCGATAGCCGCCGATCGCCAGCCCGCTCTCCACGATCGGCCAGACAGCCCCGAACACGGGATCGGGCGGCGTGAAGGCGGGCTTGTCGAGCCGCTTGTACCAGCGCCGGATGTTCGGGTGGGATGGGTCAGGCGCGTTGCGACGTCCGAGCAGCGCGCTGGCCCCCATCGCGGCCGCCACGATCGAAGCAGCGGCCAGAGGTGAGAGGCCGGCCTCGCGAGCGCGAACCGCCGCCCGGCTCATGCCGCGAGATACCGTCCGAGATCGTCGCTCCCGCCGATGCGCTCGCCATCGATGAACACCTGCGGCGTCGTATCGACGCCCTGCTCCTCCTCGAAGGCGTCCACCTCCTCGCGCGAGGCCAGGATGCGATCGTCGACCTCGAACCCCGCCTCTTCCAGCATCTCCTTGGCGCGTACGCCAAACGGACAGGTGTGGTCCGGCAGGATCATCCGGTACAGGATCGCTACATTCTCGTCGGCCATGTGGGACGCTCCCTGGCGGACCGTGACGCCCGCAGGTTCGTACAGCGAAGCGTTGCCGATGCCGTTCCGTCGCTCAGGGGTAGAATGGTCCTGAAGCGGCGCCGCAGATCACATGTTCCTCGTTCGTTCGCGCGCTGCTAAGCTGGCCGGCGATGGAAGGCCGTTCGACTCGCAAGATCATCCATGTCGACATGGATGCCTTCTTCGCGTCCGTGGAACAGCGCGACGATCCGGCCCTGCGCGGGCGGCCGGTCGCCGTCGGCTATGCGGCGGCGCGCGGCGTCGTCGCGGCGGCCAGCTACGAGGCGCGGGCGTTCGGGGTGCGATCAGCCCTGCCCTCGGTCACGGCCCTTCGGCGTTGTCCCGACCTCGTCTTCGTGCCGCCGCGCTTCGACGTCTACAAGGCCGTGTCGCGGGAGATCCATGCAATCTTCGCCGAATACACCGACCTCATCCAGCCGCTCTCGCTCGACGAGGCCTATCTCGACGTGACCGGCAACCGTGCCGGGCTACCGACGGCCTGGGCCACCGCCAAGGCCATCCGGGCGCGCATCCTCGAGGAGACCGGCCTGACTGCGTCGGCCGGCATCAGCTACAACAAGTTCCTGGCCAAGCTCGCGTCGGACCACCGCAAGCCCAACGGCCAGTTCGCCGTCACGCCCGACATGGGCGGGGCCTGGGTCGAGACATTGCCCGTCGCGCGCTTCCATGGCGTGGGACCCGTCACCGCAGCCAAGATGAAGCGGCTCGGTATCGAGACTGGGGCGGATCTCCGTGCGAAGTCGCTTGCCTTCCTCGAAGAACATTTCGGCAGTTCGGCCGGCTGGTACCATGCGATCGCCCGCGGCGAGGATCATCGCCCGGTCAACCCGAACCGCGCTCGCAAGTCGTCGGGCTCGGAAACCACGTTCGACCGCGACCTGACCGAGCCGGCCGAGATCGAGACCGGCGTACTGCGCATGGCGGACGATGTCTGGAACTGGTGCGAGAAGGCCCAGGCCTTTGGCCGCACGGTCACCGTCAAGATCAAGTTCCAGGACTTCCGCCAGATCACCCGCAGCCGCAGCCATGCAGGCGCGGTGACCGATCGGGATCAGCTTCACCGTACGAGCCTTGACCTCGTCCGCTCGATCTACCCGCCCGAAACCGGCATCCGCTTGGTCGGGGTGACCGTCTCCAACTTCGAGGCACCCGTGCGCGACGACGGGCCGGCCCTGCCCCTATTTGGCGCGGGACCGGACTCACGCGGCGCTTCGATGATGGTGGAGGCTCGCTGATGGGCCGGCGGTCGGGAAGCGCCGATCTGCCGCTCCATGGCGGGCGCGTACCCGCCTGGCTTGGCCAGCGCATGACCCGGCTCGGCGCGGTGATCGCGCAAGCGATCGTGCTCGAATATGGCCGCGACGAGCTGCTGCGCCGGCTCGCCCACCCTTTCTGGTTCCAGTCGTTCGGCGCGGTGATGGGCATGGACTGGCACTCGTCGGGGATCACGACCAGCGTGCTCGGCGCGCTCAAGCGCGGCCTTCTCCCTCTCTCGAGCGAGCTCGGCCTGCACGTCTGCGGCGGTCGCGGGCGACACAGCCGCGCGACGCCGGCCGAGCTTGTCGCGGTGGGTGAGCGCGTCGGCCTCGATGGCGATGCGCTCGCCCGTTCCAGTCGGCTGGTCGCGAAGGTAGACAGCGCCGCGGTGCAGGATGGGTTCGACCTCTATCTTCACGGCTTCATCGTCGCTGACGACGGGCGCTGGGTGGTGGTGCAGCAGGGCATGAACGACGGCCGGAAGCAGGCGCGCCGCTATCACTGGCTCTCCGAGGGACTGGAGAGCTTCGTCGACGCCCCCCATGCCGCGGTCGAGGGCGCCAATCAGGGCAGGATCGTCAACCTGACCGATCGCCGCGCCGCCGTCTCGCGCGAACGCCAGCTCGATCTGCTCCGGGACGCGGGACCCGACGGCATCGTGCGCGAGCTTGCCCGGCTCGAACCCGCCCGCGGCAAGGCACCTGCGCCGGCCGCGCAAGCGATGCTGCCGCACCTCGTCATGCCCGACCATCATGAGGTCCGGGCCGAGGACGTGGTCGAGCGTCGACTGCATGGCGCGCTCGCCGCTGCCGCCGATCGTGGGCCTGAGGACTTCGCCGAGCTGCTGCTGGTGCCGGGCATCGGCGCGCGCACCGTCCGTTCGCTCGCGATGGTCGCGGAGGTGGTTCATGGCACGCCTTGTCGGTTCAGCGACCCTGCCCGCTTCAGCCTCGCCCATGGCGGCAAGGACCGTCATCCCTACCCCGTCCCGACCCGCGTCTATGACCGAACGATCGCGGTCATGAAGGAGGCGGTCGCGGCCGCGAAGCTCGGCCAGGACGAGAAGCTGGCGGCGATCGGGCGCCTCGACCAGCAGGCGAGACGGCTGGAAGCCAACGCGACGGGCCCATCGGTCGAAGCGCTGATCGCGGAGGAGCGCAGCCAATCGCACGCGTTCGGTGGTCGCAGCGTGTTCGGCTGGGAGCCGCCGGCGCAAGCACAAGCCGACGAGAGCGCGGCCTGATGGCCATGGCGGACCTGTTCGATACCCCGGCGCTGCCCGGGCTCGCGTCGCAGGACGATCTCGTCAGCGAGGCCGAGGAGCGGATGCTGATCGGGGCCATCGACGCGACGGCGCTGGCGCCGTTCCGCTTCCAGGGCTGGACCGGCAAGCGGCTGACCAGTTCCTATGGCTGGCGATATGACTTCGACACGGGACGGCTTGAGCAGGGCGAGCCGCTACCCGATTGGCTGCTGCCCATCCGCAATCGCGCCGCCACCCTCGCCCAGTTGCCGGTCGACGATCTCGTCCAGGCCTTGCTGATCCGCTACGATCCGGGCGCGGGTATCGGCTGGCATCGTGATCGGCCGGCCTTCGAGCATGTGGTGCGGTAGCGTCCTAGATAACGGGTTATATCCGACGCAGATGAGCCAAGGGCCGCCCTTTTGAGGCGGCCCCGACCGTTTAGTTCCCTCGCGGGAAACGGACACTCCCCGAGGGGGAGGCCGCAGATGCCTCCCGATATAGAACCCGCTACTGAAGATTCAACTAATATCTAATCGCCCCCAGGGAGGCCTGTCAGGCCTCCGGCGCGGGCGTCGACGGCACAGGCAGCCAGGCGAGTGCCACCCGAAGGATGCCGTCAAACTCGGCTTCCGTCATCCGCACTATGCCGCCCTTGTCTGGCACGAGCCGGCTGACCGCTACCGTGGTCATCTTGTCGCAGATCGCGAACGCCGCGCGTCCGTCAATCGTGGTCTGGAGCGGAACTGCCCACCGATTGCCTGGCTGCGCCTGCGTTGAACACGGGATCACCGTCACCGCTCCATGCAGCGTGTTCCGATACGAAATCACGATCACCGGCCGCCGCTTCCAGAACTCCGGTAGCTGCGCGTCCTGCGGGAAATCGCACCAGAAGAGCTGACGGATCTTCGGCGCACCCTTCAGGCGCGGCGCCACCCGAGGTGGCGCTTCCTGAATGTGTGCATTCACGCGTCATCATCCTTGACCAGGCGCAGCTTGGGAGCCCCTTTGCGGTTCTGGCGGATCTTCTTGATCTCGGACTTCTCCTTGATCTCCGCGAGCTTCTCATCCGCAAAGGGTTTGGCCGCCTCGATCAGTCCGTCGAGATGGTAAATGTTCGTCCGGCTTCCCTGGTCGGTCCGGCGCTCTTCGCGCCGGATGTATCCGGCAGCCTCCAGACTGGCGATGTGCTTCTGGATCGTGCGCGGGTGGACGTTCATGGCTTGCGCCATGGTGCTTTTGGACGGGTAAGGTTTCCCTTCCGCCGTCCACCATTTGCTCGCCAGATACAGCACGATGTTGAGATCGAGCGGTTCGAGGCCAAGCTGACGCTGGTTCTCGATGATGACGCTCGGCAGCGCCGTCCAACCCGCATCCATCAGCGGCTTGGTCCACTTCTTCTCGTTCGTTCGCAGATCGGAGCTGCTGTCAGTTTGCTTCTTGGCCGCCATGGGGCTATTCCTTTCTCCCGGCGGATATGCCCCTCGCGCGTAGGGGGTTCAAGTTTGAGGGGGAGCCCCCAGCGCCGCCCCCGTGAGGCGCCAAGGGCGCCCGGGGGAGCGCCTCTCAGGGCTCCGGCCGGGAGCCGCAGCGGCCCTGCAAAGCATAGCCAGTGCCCATGTAGACGTCACTCAGGGCATACCCATGGCGTATCAACCGAGTAACCGCAGGGGGGAGCCGCAACGACCTCCCCCTCGGCCGTGAATTTCACGCGAAGGCTTCGTCGGCGAGGTTGCCGTCCCGACTCTCCACGATCAGTGCCACCGTGTCTTCCCGGTCCCTCGGGTTGAACACACGGCCGACGACCGTCCAGATCGATCGATTTTGCGGATCGTTCCGATCCTGACCCGCGATCACGCCGGGATCGAGGATCGTGTCGCCGATCGCGGGCACTTGGCCGGCAAACTGCTCCACCCCATACTCGACGCCCCCGTCAAAGACCTTGCCGGTTGGGTCGCGGTGCAGGATACGAATGCTGGTCACGCGCTGTCGCTCCGCCACGGCGTTGTGCCGATCATCCATCAACAGATCGCGCAAAGCACGCCCGCTGCCAAGGCCATGTCACGGGTCCGAGGACGGGCCGTTGGCCCGGCACAGGCTCGCTGGCGCCGCGGCCCTCCCCCGGAGGCCCGCCGGCGCGGGGAACACCAAGGGCGGCTGCCCTTTCGTTCCCGAACGACAATCAGGCTCCCCGTGTAATCCGCCAAGCGCGGCACCCGAAGCCCTTCGGGGCGTCGGCCGCGCTAGGGCGGCTCGCCCGCGCCAGGGACCAGATTCTCGCCCTCCCTCCCCATCCCGTTCCTCGCCGGAAAGGCAGAGCCGGTTGCTGTTGCGACCGGCTTTCAGCCTCGAGGGAAAGGAAGAGACCATGGCACGGATCACCGACAACCGAGCTGACATCTACCAAGAGATCACCGACCAGATGATCGCCATGATCGAGGCGGGCACCCGGCCTTGGTCGAAATCGTGGAACGGCAGCACCGCCCCCAACATCCCGCTGCGCTCGACCGGCGTTCCCTATCGCGGCATCAACGTCCTGACCCTTTGGGTAGCGGCCATGACAAAGGGCTATGCCTCGCCGCATCGGCTGACCTTCAAGCAGGCGCTCGCGCTCGGCGGGTGCGTCCGCAAGGGCGAGAAGGGCTCAACCGTCGTTTATGCCAACACGATCGAGGTGGACGCCGACAGGAGCGGAGAAGCGAGCGACGATGGCAAGCGGCAGGTAGCATTCCTCAAGCGCTACACCGTCTTCAATGCCGAGCAGATCGACGGCATCGAGGCGAAGTATCCGGCTCCCGCGCCAATCCTAACCGCGACCAATCCCCACGAACGCGACGCGGAGCTGGACACCCTCTTTGCCCGCGTTCCCGTCACCGTCCGGCACCACGGATCGCAGCCTTATTATCAGCCGAGCGGCGATCACGTCGTCATGCCCGAGTTCGCCGACTTCCACACCGGGGACGACTATTATTCGACGCTTGCCCATGAGCTTTGCCAAGCAACCGGCCACGTGGACCGGCTCGCCCGCCCCACCCTCATTTCCACGAAGCGGGAGGATTACGCCCGCGAGGAACTGGTGGCCGAGCTGGGTGCGGCATTCGTCAGCGGCGCGATCGGCATCAAGCTCCACGACCGGGAAGATCACGCGGCCTATCTGGCGAGCTGGCTGCAGGCGCTCCGCAACGACAAAAGGTGCATCTTCACCGCCGCGACGCAAGCGCAGGCCGCCGCGGACTGGCTGCTCAGCCGGATGAGCAACGCGGCGATGTCGGTCGCAGCGTGATGGATACGCGGCCCCGATCTTTCGTGAAACGGGCCGCGTTCCTGTTCTCCCGACCGTCCCGGGCGTGCGCGAAATCGACACTTGTAAATCAATCATCGAACCGCGCCGACCGGATGCTTTCGGTCGGTAGAGCGACGCCCAATTCGCGGGTCTCGCGCGGTTCTGTGCGCCCAATCACGGGCATAGAAGGACGAAGCATATGTCGATCAAAGGTACACTCGATCCGATCCACATTGGTGGCGGGACCCGCTTGTTGATGCGGGACAGCGGGCGGCATGTCGACAAGGGCTGGTGGGGCGTCGACGACAACAACACCCCGCATATCGGCCCCTATGACAGCCGCGAAGCCTGCCAAGCCGCGTGCGATGCCATCAACGATGGTGACGCCGACTAGGGAACGGTCTGGAGCGACCCCGAGGGTCGCTCCAGGCTCCTATGCGCGCGCGCCGGCTTCGCTTCGCGGCACCGGCGCGCGCCTTTTCTTGTCGTCTCGCGACGTGCAGCACAGGGTGAGCGAGCCTTACCGGCCCTTCCTGATCCGAGCGAAGGCGGTCAGCCCGGCAGCCTTATACGCCTCGAACATATCGGCTCGCTCGCCCAGCGGCGTTACTGAGACATGGGTGATCTCGCCGAGCATGTCGCAAATCCGAATGGCGGCCCGAACTGTGGTGGAAAGCCACGTGCAGAACCGCTCCATATCGGGCGGGTACACAAGATCCGTTTCGGATGAGAACATGCCGTGCTGGCCATCCTGCGCGACATAGGTGTTGATCGCTGTCTCGAGCACAAACACGTTGAGCATCACGGTGCCGTTCAGCTCGCGAATATCGGGGAGCATCCGCAGCTCGGGCCGCCACTCATAGGCTTTGGCGATCAGCGCCTCGTTGAGATGACCCCCGAAGACATTGCGGAGGTATTTCGCAAACTGAAGGTCGGCGTCGATCGCTTTCATCTGGTCGGCGAGTTCTGGTGCGTCCCGGTATATGAAGCGCATCGGTCCTTCCAAATCGGCAAGGTTCCCGAGCGCCATCAGGGCCGTTTTGATGAACGGAACCCACGTGCCCGCAGGAC
This sequence comes from Sphingomonas sp. BE138, assembly GCF_031456125.1. Lineage (NCBI taxonomy): Bacteria > Pseudomonadati > Pseudomonadota > Alphaproteobacteria > Sphingomonadales > Sphingomonadaceae > Sphingomonas > Sphingomonas sp. BE138. The sequence goes on along the minus strand of NZ_JAVDUC010000015.1, from coordinate 28,791 downwards.
CGAGCTGACCTGACAGTTCACCATCTGCCGAACTCAAATCGCCGTGGATGATCCGCGATGTGCAATAGATCCTCTCGATCGGGGTCATTCGTTCTCGCCTGGTCAGTTCCCACCCGTCCAAGGGCAGCGCGCTGTTTTGCTGAGCAACCTGCCCAGTGCAAAGCGCTTTTCGGGAGAACGATCCCGGTCGGGCGCGACCCTGCCGGGCACGGCTCTATCGGCGCGTTGCGCCGACCGAGCCACCGTGCCGGCGTCTCGGCCCTGAGCGGGTGACGATCCTCGCGTAAGGTGTACCACGTGGCACACCTATGGCCGCGCCCAGCGGCGCGGACGTCGCTGGCAGGGCACCGCGGCCCTCCCCCGGAGGCCCGCTGGCGCGGGGAACACCAAGGGCTGCTGCCCTTTCGTTCCCGAAGCAAAATCGACAGCCCCGTGTGGTCCGCCGAGCGCGGCACCCGGCGCCCTTGTGGGGCGCCGGCCGCGCTAGGGCGGCCTGCCCGCGCCAGGCCATCGATTTCGCTCCTCCCTCCCCATCCCGCTCCTCGCCGGAGAGGCAGACCCGGTTGCAGCGGCAACCGGCTGCGCCTCGAAAGAAGGAGAAAGGACAATGGCTTACACCCGATACACCGGCGATCCCTATTGGAAGCGCGCGAAGTCCCCCGGCACCAGCGCCGACGGCACCCCGTACCGCAAGGGCGAGCGCGTGTTCTTCTATCCGCGCACCGGCGTCACCTACGCAGGCGGCAGCGCGAAGCGCGCCTCGGCCGAGTTCGACGAACTCGCGAGCCTCGAAGGCTGACCCCCTCCCAGTCAAATCCATCCAGATCACGGAGCATCATCATGGCTATCATCCATCCCAAGCTCGCCCAGCTTCGCCTTTCCCCGCTCAACCAGCGCCGCGTGAAGCCGTCCGCCGTCGAGGCGATGGCCGACGACATCGAAGCGCACGGGCTGTTGCAGAACCTTGTCGCCTATGAGGACGAGGGGCTGTTGTGGGTTTTTGCCGGAGGGCGGCGTTACCGCGCGCTCAAAATCTTGGTGAAGCGCAAGCGGATCAAAAGCAGCGACACCTTCCCGGTTGAGTTGCGGACCAAGGAAGAAGCCATCGAACTGTCGCTCGCCGAGAATTTCCAGCGCGAGGACATGCACCCTGCCGACAGCATCCGCGCCTTCGCCGCGCTCCGCGACACGGGCATGGACGCCGAGGAGATTGCGGCCCGGTTCGGTCAGGCGGTCAGCTTCGTCTACAAGATGCTCCGCCTGTCTGCGCTTGCCCCGGCGCTGATCGACCTGATCGCCAAGGATCAGTTGAGCCTTGAGGCCGCACGTGCGCTCACCCTCACCGACGATCACAGCCAGCAGATGAAGGTCTGGAAGGCCGCGAACGGCCACGCGCACACTATCCGCCGGATGCTCACCACCGAGAAGGTGGACACCACCAGCGGCCCGTTCCTGTTCGTCGGGCGGGAGGCTTACGAGGCCAAAGGCGGTACGATCACGGTCGACCTGTTCAGCCAAGGGGCCGAAGGCTTTGCGGACGATCCCGAGCTTGTGCGAGAACTGGCAGAAGAGAAGCTGGACGCACTCGCGGACGAATATCGCGCTATCGGGTGGCACGAAGTCCGTGCGGCGCTCGAACGCCCTTACGACCTCTATATGAAGGGCAGCATGTACCCGGCGACGCGCGAGCCGACCCACGACGAGGCGACGAGGCTTACCGCGATCGACGCCGAGATCGAGGCCATCGCAGAGGCCGAGGGCGAGGACAGCGAGCGGATCGACCCGCTATCGGACGAGCGCGACGCGATCACCGAAGGCTTGCGCGCCTTTAATCGCGAGCAGGTTGCGGTGGGCGGCGTGGCCCTTTGGGTGTCGCATGACGGATCACTGGGCAAGAGCTTCTACCGCGCCAAGGCCGAGCCGAAACCGAAGGCGAACCACGACGGTCCCGTCCCGCTTTACAGCAACAGCCTGTTCGCCGACCTCACGCGCATTAAGACACGGGTCGTGCAGGAGGCGGTCGCGGCCGACCCGGCGCTGGCACTCGACATCGTGCTCGACAGCCTCGCGGGCCAGTTGCTCCACGGCGCGCACAGCCACCAGATGGCGATCGAGGTTCAGGCCAAGGCCGTCGCGACCGACGTGGCGCAAGAGTTGATGGCGACGAGCGACGTTCTTGCCGTGGAGGACATGATGGCGACCCGTTTCGCCGCCATTCCCGCCGAAGGCCGGTTCGAGGCGATCCGTGCCATGGGCAGCGACGACAAGATGGCGTTGCTGGCCGGGCTTGTCGCGATGACGGTGGACGGCACGGTGTTCGCGGGCGGCTCCCCCGGCCAGCGCCACCACCAATTCGAGCAGATCGTGCGCGCGAGCGGCGTGAACATCGCGTCGCGCTGGACCGCCCCCATCGGCCTGTTCGACAAGATGCGCCGTGCTGCGATGATCGACCTGTTGCGCGAGGAAGTGGGCGCGTCGAGTGCCGAGAATTGCGCCACCATCAAGAAGAAGGCGGACCTTGCCGTGAACGTGTCCGAGCGGTTGCCCGCCCATTGGCTTCCCGCCCCGCTGCGGATCGGTGCCTTTGACCGAGCGGAGCGCGAGCCGGAGGAATGCGACGCCGACATGGACGAGGACGGCAGCGAGCAGGAGGGCATGATCGACGAGGAAACGGCCTGAACAGCAAAGCTGGGGGTCCGGTGATAATCGGACCCCCTTTCCTCTCCTGACGAGCGCAAGGCGGCCCGTCGCCCCGGCGCGCCAGCCCTGGCGGGCTGGCGCGCCGGCTGCTCTTTCAGGTCCGCGTCGCGCCGCCCGACACGAGGTCGGGCGGCGCCGTGGCGACTTCCTTGCCGATCGGGTGGTGCGGCTCACCGCCAGCGGCCTTGTGGCGCGGTCGCGATGCTCGACAGGTCCGTCGTCGTGTCGACCGGCACGCCGGCCTGTTTGCGCTCCGAGTAGCGTTCTACGAGCTGCGTCGCGTGTGGCCGTAGCAGGACCGTGAAGCGGACCAGCTCCTCCATCACGTCGACGATGCGGTCATAATAGCTCGACGGCTTCATGCGTCCGGCCTCGTCGAACTCCTTGTAGGCCATCGCGACCGACGACTGGTTCGGGATCGTGAACATCCGCATCCAGCGGCCGAGCAGCCGCAGCGTGTTGACGGCGTTGAACGACTGCGATCCGCCAGACACCTGCATCACCGCGAGCGTACGGCCCTGGGTCGGGCGCATGCCCTTCATCTCGAGCGGCAGGTGATCGATCTGCGCTTTCATGATGCCGGTGATCTGGCCGTGACGTTCCGGGCTGCACCAGACTTGGCCCTCGGACCACAGCGCCAGTTCGCGCAGCTCATGGACGGCCGGGTGATCGTCTCCGGCCACTTGGTCGGGGAGCGGCAGTGTCGAGGGATCGAAGATCCGCGTTTCCGCGCCGAATAACTGCAGCAGGCGTGCCGCTTCCTCCGTGGCGAGCCGCGAGAAGGAGCGCTCACGCAAGCTGCCGTAGAGCAGGAGTATCCGAGGTGCCGGATCAAGCGGCCCGAGCCCTGTGGCGGGCCGCGCGCGGATATAGGCTGGATCGAGTGCCGGCAGGAGGTCGGGCTCGGTGAGCGTACGAAGCGGCATCAAAGAGCTTTCACGAGAAAGGTGGCCGACGCCGGGCAGAGCGCGGTGAACTCGCGCGAGGCGGCAACCGCAGGCGGCGCCCAGCGCGATCGGCCTCTGCATAGCCGTTCACCCGGAAAAATGGCGCCGCGGTGTCGGTCAGAAGGTGGAGCCGCTCGGCGCCGAGCCGGCGCGCCTCGCCCTCGAGCAGCGCCAGCATCGCACCGCCGATGCCGGCGCCCCGGCGATCGGCCAAGACCACCAGCGAGCGGAGCAGGCGGTCCGACCCTTCGCCCTCGATCCCGCCGAACCCGACCAACCCAGCGTCGTCGTCGAAGCGGACGAAGGCGCGGCCGGGTTCGGCGAGATCGGCGGTCGGCAGCTTGGCGGCTGCCAGCGCGCCGGCCAGATCATCCAGCTCGCCCGGCGCGAGACACGTGACGCGGAGGCCGGTCATGCGTGCGCCCCGCGCTCGTACCAGCCCCGGGATGCTTTCACGATCGAGACGACCGACAGCATCACGGGCACCTCGACCAGCACGCCGACGACCGTGGCCAGCGCCGCGCCCGACTTGAGCCCGAACAGCGAGATCGCGGCCGCCACGGCCAATTCGAAGAAGTTGGATGCGCCGATCAGCGCCGCAGGCGCCGCCACGCACCAGGCAACGCCGAAGCGGCGCGAGAGCCAGTAGGCTAGACCTGCATTGAAATAGACTTGGATGAGGATCGGCACCGCAAGCAGTGCGATCACCAACGGCTGCGCCACGATCGCCTCACCCTGGAAGCCGAACAGCAGGACGAGCGTCGCCAGCAGCGAGACGAGCGACACCGGCCCCAAGCGACCGAGCAGCCGGTCGAGCGCGGCTTGTCCGCCGTTCGTCAGCACGACACGGCGCACGAGCTGGGCGGCGATGACCGGCACGACGATGTAGAGCATCACCGAGATCAGCAGCGTGTCCCACGGCACCGTCACCGAAGCGACGCCGAGCAGCAGCCCGACGAGCGGCGCGAACAGGAACACCATGATGACGTCGTTCAGCGCGACCTGGGACAGCGTGTAGGTCGGCTCGCCCTCGCACAGGTTCGACCACACGAACACCATGGCCGTGCACGGTGCCGCAGCGAGCAGGATCAGGCCAGCGATGTAGGACGGCCCCTCCCCTGCGGGCAGAAGCGGCGCGAACAGCCAACCGATGAACAATGTGCCAAGCGCTGCCATCGAGAAGGGCTTCACCGCCCAGTTGATGAACAGTGTGACGCCCACCCCCTTCCAATGCTGGCGGACCGACCCGAGCGCGCCGAAGTCGATCTTGAGCAGCATCGGTACGATCATCAGCCAGATCAGCACCGCGACGATGAGGTTGACGCGCGCTACCTCGGCCGAGGCAACGCGCGCGAACAGGCCGGGCAAAAGGTGCCCCAAGCCGATGCCGGCAACGATGCAGAGCGCCACCCAGAGCGTCAGGTAGCGCTCGAAGGTGCCGATGCCGGCGCGCGCCGGCGCAGGTCCGGCGACAGGGGCGATCGTCGACATGGGCTCAGCCGACCCGCTCGCCGGACGCGTCCACCACCTGTTCGCCGTCCTCCTTGGCGAACGCGCCGAGCTGCCCGCTCGGCAACAGATCGAGGACGGCTTCGGACGGGCGGCAGAGCTTCACGCCCAAGGGTGAGACGACCAGCGGGCGGTTGATGAGGATCGGGTGCGCCATCATCGCGTCCACCAGCGCCTCGTCGGACAGTGTGGTGTCGCCGAGCCCCAGCTCCGCATAGGGCGTGCCTTTCTCGCGCAGCAGCTCGCGCGGCGAGATGCCCGCCCGCTCAATCAGCTCGACCAGCAGCGCGCGCGACGGCGGGGTCTTCAGATATTCGACCACGTGCGGCTCGATGCCGGCATTGCGGATCATGGCGAGCGCGTTGCGCGACGTGCCGCACTCGGGATTGTGGTAGATGACGATGTCGACGACCGAGTCAGTCCGGCTCATGGGGCGTCCTTTCAGCAGCAGGGAGCGAGTTCGGCGATGAGCGGCCCGCACAATTCGGCGTTGCCGGCACAGCAATCCTTGACGAGGAACAGCGTTAGCGCGCGCAGCCCGTCGAGGTCGGCGCGGTAGATGATCGACCGGCTGTGCCGTTCGGAGCGAACGAGGCCGGCACGGGCCAGAATACCAAGGTGCGCCGACATCGTGTTCTGCGGCACATCCAGCCGGCGGGCGATCTCGCCTGCAGCCAACCCGTCAGGCTCGTGCCGCACCAGCAGACGAAACACGTCGAGGCGCGTGCCCTGCGCCAACGCCCCCAGTGCCGCGATCGCTAACTCGTTTTCCATATATCCAGCATAGCAGATATATCATAGAGCGATAGGCCTTCTCCCTTACCGCGGTTCGAGTGAATGGGGGGCTTAGGCGGTGTGACGCGCAGGTGTGCCACGTGGCACACCCTGCCCCGCCCCGATCGTCGGCAGCCCATCGAGCAGAGCCAAAAGATCGCCCAGCGCACGCCTGCGATAGGCGTTGTACCACCGGCGCCGGCGATGCTCGGCCGCGTCGTGGATCATGTGGCAGCGCTGGCAGAGCGCGGCGAGATTGCGCGGCGCATTGTCGGTCGGGTCGTGATTGAGGTGCGCGCAGGCGATATACACCCGCGTGAGCCGGACGATCGCGGCGACGTCTGCCCCGACGACACGGATGCGCCGTCCCCGCCCGTCGCGCCACTGTCGGCGATCGGCATCCCACCAGCGACCATCGCCAAGATGGAAGACGCGCGCACCGTGCGGCCGTCGGCAATGCTCGCAGCGGCCTTTAGCGCGGCCGAACCGGATCAGCCTGGACAGCTCGGGCCAGTCGATCGGGTACAGCCAGCGATGTTCCGGCATGATCGGCATGACGATTCTATGAGTCAGGGCCGAGCGGAACGAAAGCAGAAAATCACGGTCCGCACCGCGGGCGGCACATCACTCGCGCCAGCGCTGCCCATACTGAGCTAAGCGAGCCTCGATTTCGTCGATCCGGCGCCGCTGCGCCGCGGTGAGCGCCGCCATGACTCGCTTGAAAGCGGCCGGCTTCATCGTTCGGAGCTGGCCGATATCGCTGTCGCGGCGCAGCCGCACCTTCCAGTCGGCCGGGCGATACTCCACCCCGGCCGAGCCGAGCCGCCAGAAGATCATCGCCACCTGGTTGGGGGTGAACGCACCTTTGTCGTCGACGAAGGCGATGAAGTTCTGCGCGTCGAAGTCGGGTGCCTTGCGACCGAGCTTGAGCAGCGCGGTCATGACGCGTTGCTTGCGCGCGTCCTCCACCAGGCCGCGGCGGTGACGGTCCACCAGCTTTCCCGTATCGCGTGCATCGAGCCGTCGCCCTTGCTCGTCAATGCCGGCGATCTCGAAGCGCTTGATGCACTCGGAGCCGACCAGCAACGACGCGGACGTGCCGTCGTTCTGGATCTCGAAATGGTAGCGAAGCTCCTGCTGCCCGCACAGCTCGCAGGTGCCGTCCGCCGCTTCGAGGTCGAAGAAGCGCCCCGTATAGGTCCACTCCTTGAGCGCGGCGCCAAGGGTGCTCGCGCGGCTGAGCGGTAGCAACGACGCCGACGCCCGCTCCGCCCAGTTCGACATTCGCGCTTCCCCCCGAAGTCCCCTCCCGAACCTTATCCGTTTGTCTGGCGCGGGGCGACCCGCGCCGGGGAACGCCAAGGGCGCCGCCCTTTCGTTCCCGAACGACAATCTTGCCGCCCGTGTAAGCCGCCAAGCGCGGCGCCCGGCCCCGTCGGTGCCGGCCGCGCTAGGGCGGCTCGCCCGCGCCAGCTTACCAAGATTCTCGTTCCCCTCCCCATCCCGTCCTCGCCGGACAGGCAGGGCCGTGAGGCCGAACGGCCTTGCGGCCCATGCCAACAAGGAGGATCACCCATGCCGACCCCCGAGCAGATCGACACCATCCGGCGTCTCAACGATGCGGCGCGTACCCACCCTGGCCTCGCGAGCCTCGCCAACGTTACGATGGGATTCCAGGCCCTCCCCGAGCTGGACCGTTTCGCCGCGTTGGTCGCGATCACCCGGTTCACGAAGTTCGATGGCAACAACGACCCTCATGGCGAGCACGATTTCGGCGCGATCTATAAGCTCGCAACCGGCGCGTGGACGCAGGACCGTCCGGACGATGCAAAGGCGGTTGTGCAGACGGTGTTCTGGAAGATCGACTGCTACGACACGAGCCTCACCTACGGCAGTGACGCTCCGTGGAATCCCGAGCAGACTAAACGGGTGCTGACGATCATGCTGGCCAGCGAATACTAACGCCTGTGGCGTAGCGATCCGCGCTCGATTGAGCGCGGATCAACCGTGCCGAAACGGACCTGCGCCAACGTGATTTGTTGAGAAATCGCGGGGGAGCGCGTAGGGTTAACGGCGAAAGGATGACGCGATGGCCCAGATCAATCTCGACACGCTGCGCGAGCGCATCCGCTCCATGGACTTTGAGCGTGGCACCCCCGAGCAGATCGCGCTCTGGCGCGAGGACGTAGCAGAGGCGCGCGCCAACCTCGTCATCGAGGACATGACGCCGACCGGCGACGAGGATGCCATGTTCGCCATGATGCTCGATGAGGGTGTTCCCCCTTCGCTCATGCCGTCCATCATCCTCGGCCTCTACAAGCCAGGAACCCACCAGATCGCGGCCTGACCTTGGCAGACGATCCCTACACCTATCCGGGGACCGACACGCTCCGGAACCGGCTTGGGATCACGGACGACAAGACCCTCATGGAGGCCGAGCGGAGGTTGACCTTGGCGCGCGGCGCAGAAGCCGCGCGCCTCACCTTTCCAGCGACGGCGGACGGCTATCGCGCCCTACATCGGCACCTCTTCCAGGACCTTTACGACTGGGCGGGTCAGGATCGCACCGTCAATATCGCCAAGGGCGGCTCCAGTTTCGCGCACGTGCCTTACATCGCGCGCGAGCTCGATAAGCGGTTTGCCGATACGCGGGCGGGCGATGCGCTGAAGGGCCTCGCCCGCGACGAGTTTTTCGACCGGCTCGGCAACCACATCAACGAGATCAATGCCATCCACCCTTTCCGCGAGGGAAACGGGCGGACGATGCGCCACCACGCGGCGCAGCTCGCCCGCGATGCCGGCCATCCCATCAGGATCGCCTCGATCGACAAGACCGCGTGGATGGACGCGTCCCGGCATGGCTTCCTCACCGGCGATCATCGGCCTATGGCCGCGGTGCTCGCCGAGGCGGCGATCCGTCGCGACCTTGCGCCCGAAGCGCGGATCGGTCCCGCCGGGATAGCCTTGCTGCCTCAACGTGCGCCGCCCGAAGGGCAGCGCTACCGGGTGACGCTGACCAAGGCCCGCGAGGAACTGGATCGCTATCTCCCGGCCGCCCGCCAGCAGGCGGCCGACCGGCTACGCAGCCTCATTCGAGAAGGCGCCCCCTCCCCGGTCATCGCCAACGCCCGCACCGAGCTGGCCTATGTCCGCCACGCCAAAGGCCCGATCTACCAGTCACACCTTCTCACCTATCTTGGCGTGCGTCAGGTCGATGCGGTCATCACCCCGCAGCAGACTCCGCTTGAGCGCGTCCGCGAGATCGGCGCGGCTCTCGGCGTCCAGATCAATTCGCAGCAGCCAGCGCAGCTCCAGCGCGCCGTTCGCTCGCTGGAGCGGCCGATCCTGCCGCCTGGGGCTTCGCCAGGCCAGGAGCGGCTCGCCGAGCTGTTCCTGAAGAACACGGCCGAGAAGAACCACGCCGACCCACGTCTCGCGCCCGCCCAGACGATCGTCGACGACGCCATGCAGAAGGCGCGCGAGCGCGGCGAAAGCGCGCGCATGGTCAACACGGTCGGGGAATCCACTCGCCAGCTTGTCGCCGACCGGATCAAGATCGGGGCCGCGCTCGAAGGGGCGTCCGCCCCGCCTTCCTCACCGGGTACACCGCCCCCGGATCGCGGGAAGGATCGGAGCCGCTAGGCTTCGCCTAGCGTTCGGGGCGTCGGGTCGGGAAGACTGGTCCCCTCACCGTCATCTTGGCGGGGTCATAGGGCTTCTGCAGCGCGACGATCTCGTCATAGCTACCGCGCAACCAGGTATCGATGTCCTCAGGTTCGAGGATCGTAATCATCGCCTTCGGGTGGATCGGCGCGACGAGCGTGTTGGGGTCACACGTCACCATCGTAAAGCCGTTCCCGCCCTCGACACGCTGCCAGAAGCCCGCGACGGCGAATACAGGCTGGTCGGTCACGCCGAACCACATCTCCCCTTTCAGCGGCGGTTTGCCGTCGCCCAGATCGTGCTTGTCAGGCGTGAACTCGCAGAACTCGGTCAACGGCACCAGACAGCGGTTCTCCGGCTTCTCTGCCAGCCTGCGCCATTGCGGGAGGCCGAGCTGGCGCACGTTGGTCATCGGCCACGCCGCCTTCCCGCCGAGCACGTCCCAGGTCATCACGTCCCAGGCTCGCTCCCCGCCCTGTTCGCGGATGACATAGTTGCGGCTCTTGGGGCGCAGCTCGCGCGGGTCAAACCGGTTGTCGCGGGGCCGCTCGCTAAACAGCTTCGCGGCCGATCCCCATAGGGTTTCGGGCTCATTCGACATGCGAGCGCGGTTGCACATGACCTCAGATATACCGATCCGATCGACTTCGCCTAGCGAGCCACCGGGAACTCCTCGACCTCCGCGCTGGGACCCAAGGCTTCGATGATCCTGCAGTCGGCCACGGTGTTGCGGCTACAGGAGTCGATCAGCACGTCCAGCTCGCCCGCGAGCGCCGTCAGGTCGGCGATCTTCCGCGTGATCGCATCCCGATGTTGGTTGGCGATCACGTCCACGGCCATGCAGGATTGTTCGCGACGATCGGCGAGCGCCATCAACTCCCGGACCTGGTCGATCGAGAAGCCGAGATCGCGCGCCCGACGGATGAAGGACAGGCGCCGCAGATGCTCGCCCTCGTAGGTCCGGTAATTTCCGGCCGACCGCGCTGGTGCCGGCAGCAAGCCGATCTGCTCGTAATAGCGGATCGTCTCGACCTTTGTGCCCGTCGCCGAGGCCAGCTTCCCGATCGTCAGTTTCTCAGACACAGTGCTTGACCCTCTAGCGACTAGAGGGTGCATATAGGCTGCCAGATCGATTCTATCGAGGTGGCGAAATGGCCTGCACGAGCTGCGCGTCTGATAAGGCGGGCACCCTCAACGACCCGAAGTGGCGGCGCGCGCTGTGGATCGCGCTCGCGATCAATGGCGGTATGTTCGCAATCGAGATCGTCGCAGGGATCACGGGCGGGTCGAAAGCGCTCCAGGCCGACGCGCTCGACTTCTTCGGTGACGCCGCCAATTACGCCATCAGCCTTGGTGTCGCCGGAATGGCGATAGCCTGGCGCGCGCGCGCAGCGATGCTGAAGGGAGCGACGCTTGCCCTGCTCGGGCTCTATGTTCTGCTCGCGGCGGGGTGGGGTGCGCTCCACGGCGCTGTGCCCCATGCCGAGGTCATAGGCGTCGTGGGGATTGCGGCGCTGATCGCGAATGCCGTGGTCGCGGTGATGCTGTATCGCTTCCGCAGCGGGGACGCGAACATGCGTTCGGTGTGGATCTGCTCGCGCAACGATGCGATCGGCAATGTCGCCGTGGTGCTGGCCGCAGGCGGCGTCTTCGGGCTGAACAGCGCGTGGCCCGATCTAGTGGTGGCCGCGTTGATGGCCGTGCTCGGTCTGTCGGGTGGATTCCAGATCATGCGACAGGCGCGGGCCGAACTGCGATACGCTTCCACGCCTGCCCCTTCCACTTACAGGCAGCCGTTACATGGCGTTCGCTAAGCTGCTAAGGCGAAGGCCGATGCATCGGCTTTCCGCCTTGTTCCTCTGTCTCATGCTCGTGCTGTCGCTTGGGCTGGGATCGGTCGCGCATGCGACCGAAGGCGTGAGATGCGTCGATACGGCCGCTGCCAGCTCGCTTGAACATAGCGATGGCGACGGGGACCAGGTGCCGGCCGATGCCGACAAGTCCTACCCGCACCATCATGGCAGCTGCCACGGCCATCATATCGGTGTTCCGTTCGAGGCTGGTCGTGTCGCCTCCGTGAGCGGGCTGCCCATGGCGCCTGCCGCGTGGAGCGACGACCCGATGGCACGGATGTCATCGGACCCAGCTCTGCGACCTCCCCAAGCCTGACAAGCGCCTAATCCGCCGGGAGCTTCCCGCGCGGCAATCCAGGTTCGTCAGGAGTTCGTCACCATGTCCCGTTTCATTGCGGCCTTATTGGCCGTGGCGTCGTGCGCGTCGATCGCGCACGCGCAATCATCTGAGCCGGCATCGACCAGTCCCCCGCTCACGCTGGAGCGGGCGCTGGCGCTCGCCGGCGCAACCGCGCCCAGTCTCGAAGCCGCCACAGCAGGGGTCAGGGCGGCCGAGGCGGGCCGGACCGTCGCCGGCTATCGCCCCAACCCGTCGATCGTTGCCGAAACCGAGAACATCGCCGGCAGCGGCCAATATCGTGGCCTCCGCAGTGCGGAGACGACTGCAGGCTTGGCGCTCCCGATCGAGTTGGGCGGCAAGAGGTCGGCCCGGATCGCGGTCGCAGAGGCGATCGGCAATCGGGCGCGGATCGGAACGGCGCTGGCCGAGGCCGACCTCCGGCTCGCCGTCACCCAGCTCTACATTCAGGCAGCATCGGCCGAACGCCGCCTCGTCACAGCTCGCGAACAGGCCGGTATCGCCCGGGAGGCGCTCCGCGCAGCCGGTGTCCGCGTGCAGGCGGGGCGTGCGTCACCGCTCGAACAGCAGCGTGCCGATGTGCTGCGTATCAACGCAGAGACGGCGGTGGAACGTGCCCAGCGGCTTGCCGAGGTGGCGCGGGACAATCTCGCGCGTCGGATCGGCCAGCCCGTGACCGGGCCGCTCGACCTCGCATGGTATGATCGTGTTGAGGGCTTTGGACCGGCACGGCCGATCGAACCCGGTGGTACGCTGGCACTGGCGGCCGCCCGTGCCGACGCGACGACGGCCGAGGCACAGGTCCGGCTCGCCCGATCGCAGCGCATTCCCGATGTGACGTTGAGCGCCAGCGCACGACGGCTCGAGGCTACCAACGACGTCGCCGCGGTGTTCGGGGTCTCCATCCCATTTCCCGTCTTCAACAACGGCAAAGCCGCCATCGCCCAGGCGCGCGCCCAGAGCGACCAGGCGCAGGCCCTGCGGCGTGCCGCCGAGCTGGACGCGGCGCAGGACATCGCGAACGCCCAGGCGGAGGTGGCGAACGCCGCCACGTCCGCACGCAATGCGAGCGGTCCGGTGCTGGCGTCGGCTGCCGAGGCTGCGCGCATCGCCCGGATCGGCTACCGCGAGGGCAAGTTCGGCCAGCTCGACTTGCTCGATGCCGAGCGGACCCTGTCCGAGACGCGCACCGCCGCGATCGACGCGCTCGCCACCTATCATGACGCAAAGGCACGCCTGGAACGGCTCGTTGCCGCCGCGCCCTCTCCTGAGGAAAACAATCAATGACGAAGAACATCAAGCGGGCGCTGGCGCCCGTGACGCTGGCCCTCATCCTTGCGGGATGCGGCGGGACCGGCAGCGGCGGTGAAGCCGGCGAGAAGGTCGGAGCCGAGAAGGCCGAAGGTGCCGAGGCCAGCGAGGCCAAAGAAGGTCCAAAGGATGCCGTCATCCTCTCCGCGCAGCAGATCGCGGACGCCGGGATCGAGGTCACGCGGCCAACGGTCGGCGGGGAGGCTGGTGCGATCGAGCTTTCGGCAACGATCGAAGGCGATCCGCAAGGCGTGCAGGTGGTATCGGCATCGGTGGGCGGGCGGCTCGTCTCGCTGACCCGCAATCTCGGCCAGCCTGTCGGTCGCGGCGATCCGCTCGCCGTTATCGAGAGCCGCGAAGCAGCCTCCCTCAAGGCAGAGGTGGAGGCCGCTCGCGCGCGTGCCGCCCTCGCGCAAACGAACCTTCGTCGTGAGCAGCGCCTGTTCGCCGAGCGCGTCTCGCCGGAACAGGATCTTGTCGCGGCGCGGACCGCCGCGACCGAAGCCAGCATCGCGCTTCGCCTAGCGCAGCAGCAATTGTCCGCGACCGGCAGCGGGGGCGGTGCGCTCAACCGCATCGCAGTGCGCTCACCAATCGCCGGTCAGGTCATCGCGCGCTCGGCTACGCTCGGGCAGACCGTTGCAGCCGACGCCGAGCTTTTCCGGGTCGCCAACCTTTCCAAGATCACGGTTGCGACCTCGCTGGTGCCCAGCGATGCGGGCCGGGTGAAGCCCGGTGCCCGCGTCGAGGTAACAGCGGCGGGGCGCCGTCAGGAAGGGCGCGTCACGTTCGTCTCGCCCATTCTGGACGAGACGACGCGCTTGGTGCCGGTGATCGTCACCCTCGACAATGGCGGCAGCACTTGGCGCGTTGGCGAGACGGTCAATGTTTCCATCCTGGTTCCGGCAACCGGCGACCGTACCGTCGCCGTGCCGTCGGCTGCGGTCCAGATGATCGAGGACAAGTCGTTCGTCTTCGTGCGGACCCCGACCGGCTTTCGGGCAACGCCGGTGACATTGGGGCGCACCAACGGCGGCCAGGTCGTCGTGACGTCCGGGCTGACCGGTTCGGAGCGGATCGCCTCCACCAACAGCTTCACGCTCAAAGCCGAACTCGGCAAGGGCGAAGGCGGGGACGAGGACTGAACCATGATCGGTCGCATCGTCACCCTCTCCGTCGAGAAGCGTTGGCTAGTCCTGCTTCTCACCGTCGCCGCTGCGCTGCTCGGGATAGGCGCGCTGCGCCAACTCCCGATCGACGCCGTTCCCGACATCACCAATAACCAGGTGCAGATCAACGTCGTCGCCCCTGCCCTTTCCCCCGACCAGATCGAGAAACAGGTCGCGTTCACGGTCGAAACCGCGCTCGCCGGCATCCCTGGCCTCGAATATACCCGTTCACTCAGCCGCAACGGCTTCGCCCAGGTCACGGCCGTCTTCACCGAGAAGACCGATATCTACTTCGCCCGTCAGCAGGTGGCGGAGCGGCTGCGGACTGCGGAGGAAGACCTTCCCGAGGGCGTAAACCCTGAAATGGGGCCGATCGCGACCGGGCTCGGCGACATCTTCATGTGGACGGTCGAGTACCGTGAACTGGATCAGGTCCATCACCGCAACGGTGAGCCCGGTCTGCAACGCGACGGCAGCTACATCACGCCGGAAGGCGATCACCTCGTCAGCGAGGCCGACAAGGCCACCTACCTGCGCACTGTCCAGGACTGGATCGTCACGCCGCAGCTCAAGAGCACGGAGGGACTGGCGGGGGTCGACTCCCTTGGCGGGTACACCAAGGAATATCTCGTCGTCCCCGACGTGCAGCGCATGGCCGCAATGCGGCTGACGCTGCAGGATCTCACCACGGCGCTGGAGCGCAACAACACCAGCGCCGGCGCCGGTGTCGTCAACCGTAACGGCGAAGGGCTCTCTGTCCGCTCCGACGGGCGCGTGCGCAACGCCGACGAGCTTGCCCGAACCGTCGTCGCCACCCGCGAGGGTGTGCCGATCCTGCTCAACCAGATCGCAACAGTTCGGACCGGCCAGGCTCTGCGCATGGGCTCCGCGTCCGAAAACGGCCATGAGGTGGTCGTCGGGACCGCCGTCATGCGGATCGGCGAGAACAGCCGTACCGTCTCGACCGGGGTCGCCGAACGGCTGACCCAGATCGGCCGCTCGCTGCCGGTCGACGTTGTCGTGAAACCGGTGATGAACCGCACCGAGCTGGTGAACTCCACCATATCGACGGTCGCCCGCAATCTCGCCGAAGGCGCGCTGTTGGTCATCGTCGTCCTGTTCGCCTTGCTCGGCAACTTCCGGGCGGCGCTGATCGCGGCTCTCGTCATCCCGATCACGATGCTGCTCACCAGCATCGGCATGTTGGAGGCGGGCGTTTCGGCCAATCTGATGAGCCTCGGCGCGCTCGACTTCGGCCTGATCGTGGACGGTGCCGTCATCATCGTCGAGAACGCATTGCGGCGCCTTGCCGAAGCCCAGCATGGCCGGGACGGCGAACTGACGATGGAACAGCGG
The DNA here is from genome assembly GCF_031456125.1 of Sphingomonas sp. BE138. Classification (NCBI taxonomy): domain Bacteria; kingdom Pseudomonadati; phylum Pseudomonadota; class Alphaproteobacteria; order Sphingomonadales; family Sphingomonadaceae; genus Sphingomonas; species Sphingomonas sp. BE138. The sequence goes on along the minus strand of NZ_JAVDUC010000015.1, from coordinate 13,151 downwards.
CTCGGGCTGGTCGCCGCGTCCGCCCGCGAGATGATCCGTCCGTCCGTTTACGGGCAGGCGATCATCATCCTGGTCTATGCGCCCTTGCTGACCTTCACCGGTGTCGAGGGCAAGATGTTCGAGCCAATGGCGCTCACCGTCATCATCGCACTCGTGTTCGCCTTCATCCTGTCGCTGACCTTTGTGCCCGCGGCGATCGCCATTTGGCTCAGCAAGCGGGTGGAGGAGAAGGAAAGCCGGGCCGTGACGTTCCTTCGACAGCGCTACGAGCCGGGGCTCGATGGGGCGATGCGTCGCCCGACGCTCACCATCGGCATTGCGGTCGGCGCTTTGGCGCTCGCCGGTGTCGCCTTCACCACCTTGGGGCAGGAGTTCCTGCCGCAGCTCGACGAGGGCAATATCCTCGTCCAGGCCGTGCGGATCCCGGGCACGTCGGTCGACCAAAGCCAGGCGATGCAGTTCCAGGTCGAGAAGGCGTTGGCCAAGGTGCCGGAGGTCCGCTTCGCCTTCTCGCGCACGGGCACCTCCGAGATCGCATCGGACCCGATGCCAGCGAACGCCACGGACACCTTCGTTATCCTGAAGCCGAAGGCGCAGTGGCCCGATCCAGGTCTCTCCAAGGAAGAGCTTGTGGAGCGTCTGGAGAAGCGTCTCTCCACCCTCCCCGGCAACGCCTACGAGATCACCCAGCCGATCCAGATGCGGTTCAACGAGCTGATCGCGGGCGTGCGCGGCGACATCGCCATCAAGGTGTTCGGCGACGATTTTGGCGAGATGAATGCGACCGCGGACCGGATCGCCGGTATCCTTCGCCGGACCCGGGGTGCCGCAGACGTGCGGGTCGAACAGACCGAGGGCCTGCCGATGCTCGATATCCGGCCGAACCGCACCGCCATGTCGCGCGTCGGCGTAACCGCCGGCGACGTGCAGGACACGGTTGCCGCAGCGATCGGTGGTCGGCAGGCTGGCATGATCTTTGAGGGGGATCGCCGCTTTCCCGTCATGATCCGAATGGCCGAAAGCTCGCGCTCGGACCTCACGGCGGTCGCTCAGGTGCCGGTACCGACTGCCGGTGGTGGCTTCGTACCGCTGTCGACCGTCGCCGATATCGCTGTCGTCGATGGTCCCAACCAGATCAGCCGGGAGAACGGAAAGCGGCGCGTGGTGGTGCAGGCGAACGTCCGTGACCGCGACGTGGCGGGCGTCGTTGCCGATGCCCGGGCGGCAATCGACGCTCAGGTAAAGCTGCCGGCAGGGACGTACCTCGAATGGGGAGGCCAGTTCGAGAACCTTGCGTCCGCTCGGGACCGGCTCGCTATCGTGGTGCCGATCTGTTTCGTGGTCATCATGCTGCTGCTCTACGGGGCGCTCGGCTCCGTTCGGGATGCGCTGATTGTGTTCACCGGCGTCCCTCTGGCGCTGGTGGGAGGGGTGCTCGCGCTTGTGCTGCGCGGGATGCCCTTCTCCATTTCCGCGGCCGTCGGCTTCATTGCGCTATCCGGCATCGCAGTTCTCAACGGGTTGGTCATGGTGACGTCCATCCATGACCTGATGCGCGATGGCATGGATCGCGCGGCTGCGGCGCATCGAGGCGCGCTGGCCCGGCTCAGGCCTGTCGCGATGACTGCGCTTGTGGCTTCACTCGGTTTCGTACCGATGGCGCTGGGACATGGAGCGGGCGCCGAGGTGCAAAAACCGCTCGCAACCGTGGTTATTGGCGGCCTCATATCCGCGACGCTGCTCACATTGTTCGTGCTGCCGACGCTCTATGCCCGTTTCGGCAGCCGAGAGCTGCCGGTCCCGGAAAGCGATCGGCAAACTGCCGCTCCTGACGAGAAGGTGCCGGCATGAGCGAAGAGAGCTTCGACCTCGACACGGCCGAGAAGCGCCGGACGCTTTGGATAGTCCTGTTGCTCAATCTGGGCCTGGCGGCAGGCTTCGGGGTGTCCGGCGTCATGGCGGATTCCAGCGCCCTGATCGCAAACGGCTTGGACAACGCCTCCGATGGCATCGTCTACATCATCAGCTTGCTTGCCCTCTCGCGCTCACAGGCGTGGAAGCGGGGGGCCGCGGTGACATCGGGCATCCTGCTGCTGCTCTTTGCCGCGGGTGTGCTGCTCGATGCCGGGCGGCGCTATTTCTCGGGAAGCGAGCCGATCGGCCCCACTATGATCGGGATGGCGATCATCGCGGCGGTCGTTAACGGGCTTTGCTTGTGGCTGTTGAAGCGATTGCGCGAGCCCGATGTGAATATGCGCGCTGCGACAACCTTCAGCCTCAACGACTTCGTGTCCAATGGGGGCATCATTCTAGCCGGCGTGATCGTCGTTTGGACGGGCCAGAACTGGCCTGACCTTATCGTCGGCATCGCTGTTGCCGCTATCGCGGTGAAAGGCGGCCTCGAAATCCTGCGAGACGCTCGCTCGGACGCGGGCACGAAAGGAGCCAATCAATGAGCGCAGGCCATGACCATGGGGGGCATGCCCACGACCACACCGCTGGCGCGAATGCCCAGATGCTGAGCTGGGCGCTGGCGCTCACGACCGCCTATCTGGTTGCCGAGGTTGTTGGTGCGTTCGTCTTCAACAGCCTCGCGCTTCTATCTGACGCAGCTCATATGCTGACAGACGTGGCAGCACTGGTGATTGCGCTGCTCGCGATCCGGTTCGGACAGAAGCCGGCCGACGACAAGCGGACGTTCGGCTATAAGCGGTTCGAGATCCTGGCCGCTGCTTTCAACGCCCTGCTGCTCTTCGGTGTGGCGATCTACGTGCTGGTGGAGGCGGTGCAGCGCTTCCGCCAGCCCGAGGCGGTCCAGTCGACCGGGATGATGATCGTCGCCGCGATCGGCCTGGTGGTGAACCTCATATCCATGAAGCTGCTCACGTCGGGCAAGGATGCGAGTATGAACGTCAAGGGCGCCTACCTTGAGGTCTGGGCCGACATGATCGGGTCGGTAGGCGTGATCGCGGGTGCGCTCGCGATCCGGTTCACCGGTTGGACGTGGGTCGATCCGATCGTCGCGGTGGGGATCGGCTTATGGGTGCTGCCCCGAACATGGGTGCTGCTCCGGGACACGACCAACGTGTTGCTCGAGGGCGTTCCTGGAGGGATCAAGCTGCCCGAGTTGCGTGCCGGCATCGCCGGCCTGTCCGGCGTGGCTGGCGTCCACGACCTCCATGTCTGGTCGATGGCCTCGGACGACATCAACTGCACCGCACACGTCACGCTTGCCGAGGGTGCTGACGCCGATGCGATCAGGAAGTCGGTTGCGGACATGCTCCATAGTCGGTTCGGGATCGAGCATTGTACGATCCAGACCGAGGCCGCGGCTGAGCAGTGCGAGGATACCGGGCACCTGCACCCGTGAGCGTGCGGTGACGATAAGGAAGCCGCGGCGCTGGACGGAAGAAGCCGACGCGGAGCTTCGCCAGCGAATTGCCGCGCGGCAGCCCTTGGCGACGATCGCGAGGGAGATGGGTAGAACGATGGATGGCGTTCGAGGGAGGGCGGCTGCGCTGCGGGTCGCCCTTCCGTCTCCTACGCGGCCCTGGCGTGAAACAGTGAAGCGGGGGCCTGCGCCGAAGCCGATGAAGGATCAGGCTAAAGGTGACGAATGAAGGCACCCGGCTGAGGGACGAGCCGGCGCCGTGCGTACTCCTCAGTGGGCGGGGGCTCACGCGGAGAATGACCGATGCACCATCAGATGAGCGCGGAGATGCAGGCTTGCATGGACGCCTGTCACCACTGTCACGTCACCTGCCTTTCGATGACCACGCAGCATTGCCTTCAGGTGGGCGGCGCACATGCCGCGCCCGACCACATCAAGATCATGCTCGACTGCGCGCAGATTTGCGCCACCTCACTCGACTTCATGGCCCGCGGGTCCGACCAGCATAAGGTCGTATGCGGCATCTGCGCTCAGATCTGCCGGGCTTGCGCGGAGAGCTGCCGGGGGCTCGACGGCATGGAAGAGTGCGTCGCCGCGTGCGAGCGTTGTGCCGACGCATGCGAGAAGATGGCCGCCTGATCGGTGACGGGCGGGTGGCGATCTGCCGCCCGCTCCTCACATCGCCGTTGCGGGGGGCTCGAGCATCCCCAGCCAGGCGACCAGCGCCAGGATCGTGACGGCACAGCTCGCCTCGATCGCGAGGCTGCGCCACAGAGCACCAAGCGCGGCCCGATGATCGCCCGCGGCAACCGAGCGCTCGAAAACCGGCGTCAGCCGGAAACGATTGAGGGAGGCCAGCCCCAGCATCGCGCCGAACAGTACCAGCTTGGCGAGGAGGAGCTGGCCGTAAAGGGTGGTCAGAAGTCTCGGTAAATTGCCGGCACCGACCAGCAGCCAGCCATTGACCAGGCCCGTCACAACGATCGTGCCGACCACGAGCGTGCCGACCAGACCGAAGCCGTGCAACGCCCGGTGGGTCAGTCTGAGATGCGCGACGTCGACGCGAACTGCCGGTCGCACCACGAGCAGCGTCAACCCGAGCAGTGCGCCGACCCAGGCTCCGGCCGCCAACAGATGCAGAATATCGGCCAGCAGATGGACCCAGCCCGTCGCGCCCTCATCCATCGCGCCATGGCCTGTCCAGGCGAGCGTCGCGAGCGCAATGCCCGCCGCGAGCGCCACCATGCCGAGCGGCGCGGTACGTCCTGCCGCGATCAGCGCGGCGATCACGGCCACAATCAGCGCGACCATGCGCGCTTCCCACGCCGTGCCCGTCGCGGAGCCGGTGATCAGCATTCCGATCGCTTCCCGATCGATCGGCCACGGCGGCGCTCCAGCCATTGCCGCGGCGAGCAGGACGAGCGCAATGCCTGAAAACAGAAGGCCGAGCAGCCCGGTCCCCACCAGCCAAGGGCGCAAGGCGAGTGCGTCTGCGCGCTCCCCGGCCTTGAGCCCGTAGAGGCTGAACGCCGACAGGCCGAACAGCCCGCTCAACGTCGCATAAAGCGCGAAGCGGACCCCGATCAACGGCCAGTCGGCATCCACCTTACTTCACCGCGAAGGCGAAGTTGCCCGACACCCGATGCGTGTCGGCCGAGACGACGTGCCATGCGACGCTGTAGCGGCCCGCGCCGAGCGGCGACTTGGGCACCACGACCAGCGTTCGGCCATCGGGTGCAACCTGGGTGGTGGTTGCAACCTTCATCGGTGGGTGCGTGGTGCCGCCATGGCCCGTCATCATCAAGTCCGCACCGGAGAATTTCGGCATCAGCCTCTCGCTGAACTGCAAAGCGACACGCGCGGGCTTGGCAACGGTCGCGTTGGGCGCGGGTGAGGCCACAACGAGCTTCGGGTGAGCCTGCGCCGCACTGGCGAGGCTCAGGAGAGTGAGGGCGGCAGGAAGGGCGAGACTACGCATGGGGTACTCCGACGAGGTTCGTGCACCCTTCTACGCGGCGCGCTGCCCGACCCCTCACCGGCGGTTGAGGGATGATGGGCAGCGATGCGTATCCGATGATAGAGGGGTGGAGTGGAAAGCATGGACGATCTAGACAGAGCATTGGCGCGACTAGCGGGCGCACCCGCCCCGGCCGCTTTGGAGGGTATCGAGGACCAAGTCCTCAGACGGATCGGCAGCCGCCCCGCCGTGCGCGGAGCCGGGCTCGGGATCGGTGTGATAACCGCCGCGGCGCTCGGTGTCGGGATCGTCGGTGCCGAGCTGCCCGCGACGGCAAGCCCTGCCGTCTCGCTCGCGCCGCTCGGCGGAGCCTCCCCCCTCGCTCCTTCCGCGTTGCTGATCGGCGAGCCATGACCTCGACCAAGCGGGTTGTCCTGTGCGCCTTGCTCGCCTTCCTGGCAGCGATTGGTGGTGTCTTTATCGGGCGCGCGCTGCTGCCGCAGCCCAAGCAACCCGGTGCGGCGCTCCACGAGGTGCTGCACCACAAGCTCGCGCTCGATGGCGACCAGCAGGTCCGATTGAAGGTGCTCGAAGACCGGTTCGCGGTGCAACGCCGCGCCCTCGAGCTGGAGATGCGTGCCGCCAATGCCCGCCTTGCCGAGGCGATCGAGGCCGAGCACGGCAATGGTCCGCGAGTGGCCGCCGCGGTCGACCAGAGCCATGCCGCGATGGGCGAGCTGCAGAAGGCGACGCTGGCGCACATCTTCGCCATGCGTCAGCTTCTCCGGCCCGATCAGACCTCTCAATTCGATGACGCGGTGGTGAAGGCGCTCACCGACGGCCAGGGGTGAGCCTCGATTGGACCGCGCTGTCGGATGGCGAACTGGCGACGCTCAGCATCGCCGGCCGACAAGCCGCTTTCGCCGAGATCGTGCGACGCTATCGGCAGCCGATGTTCCGGCTTTCGCGCGCCTTCCTCGGCGATGCCGACGAAGCGCTGGACGTGACGCAGGAAGCGTTTGTGGCCGCGCATCAGGCCTTGTCGCGCTACGACCCCAACCGATCGATGCAGGCGTGGCTAACGACCATCGCCGTCAACAAATGCCGCGATTGGGCGCGTAAGCGTGCCGTGCGCCGGTTTCTGTCGTTCGCGCTGCCGAACGACGAACAGGTCCAGAGCATCGTCGACGAACAGGTGCCGATCGACGACGCAGCCGGCGATCGGCAGGAACTCGACCGCGTGACGCGCGCCATCTCGACCCTGCCGGCTAACCTGAAGGAGCCTCTGGTACTTCGGACGATCGAAGGGCTGAGCCAGGCCGAAACGGCCGAGGTGCTGGGGATCAGCCAGAAGGCGGTGGAAACTCGCCTTTATCGCGCGCGGGCGCGGCTGCTCGAAAAACTAGGGAACCGCTGAGGGTTGGACAGATCGGCCGCGTAGAAGGGTCGACGGCCCTTCACGGCCCCATTCTTAGGAGCTTGCATGTCGCGCGTTCTCGACCGCCGCCAGGTGCTGCGCGGTGCCAGTCTGGCAGGCGGCGGCCTCGCCTTGTCGGCCTATATGCCGGCATGGGCACAGCCCGTCTCGGCCGGCATCGCCAAGCCGTTGCCCACGGTGTCGGGCGAGGACATCACGCTCAAGGTCGCGCATCAGATGATGATGATCGACGGGCGGCAGAGCCACGCCATCGGCATCAACGGCACCGTGCCCGCTCCGCTCATCCGCTTGCGCGAGGGGCAGAACGTCCGCCTCCACGTCGTCAATGAGCTCGACGAGGAAACCTCGATCCACTGGCACGGGCTGCTTCTCCCCTTCCAGATGGACGGGGTTCCCGGGATCGCCTTCCCCGGCATTCCGGCGCGATCGACGTTCACCTACGAGTTCCCGATCATCCAGAGCGGCACCTACTGGTACCATAGCCATTCGGGGCTTCAGGAGCAGGAGGGGCATTACGGCCCGATCCTGATCGACCCGAAGAACCCCGATCCGGTGAAGTTCGACCGGGAGCACGTGATCGTGCTGTCCGACCACAGCTTCCACCACCCGCACTACCTCTTCGATCGGTTGAAGAAGGAGTCGGGCTACTTCAACCGCCAGCGCCAGACCCTGGCCGGGCTTCTCGCCGGCAAGGATCAGTCGCTGAAAGAGCGGTTGGAGTGGGGCAAGATGCGGATGGACCCCGCCGACGTCGCCGACGTCACGGGCTCGGTCTACACCTACCTGGTCAACGGCTACGGCCCCAAGGACAATTGGACCGCGCTATTCCGCCCCGGCGAGCGGGTGCGGCTGCGCTTCATCAACGCCTCGTCGATGACCACCTTCAACGTCCGCATTCCGGGCCTGCCGATGACGATCGTCGCGGCCGACGGCTTGAACGTGCGCCCGGTCGAGATCGACGAGTTCCAGTTCGGCCCGGCCGAGACCTATGACGCGATCGTCACCCCGCCCGACCTGCGCGCCTATACGCTGGTCGGTGAGAGCATCGATCGCTCCGGCATGGCCCGCGCGACGCTCGCTCCGCGCGAGGGCATGGCGGCCGAGGTGCCCCCGCTCCGCAAGCGCCCGCTCGCGACCATGAAGGACATGGGCATGGGCGGCATGGATCATGGCACGATGGACCACGGCGGCATGAATCATGGCGCCATGGGCGGCGCTGCGGGTTCGATGTCCGGCATGGACCATGCTGCGATGGGGCATGGCGCGGGCACCGGCGCGATGGCGGGTATGGATCATTCCCAAATGAACCACGGCGCGGCCGGCACCGCGGCAGGCGGCATGGCAGGCATGGACCACGGCCAGGCTCAGGGCGGCGCCATGGCCGGTATGGACCATGGCTCCGGCACGATGCCGGCGATGAACGGCGATCAGATGGGCGGGATGGACATGGGCGGCATGAGCCATTCCATGCGCGATTTCAGCAATGCCCCCGAGGTTAAAAAGGGACCGGGCGTGCAGACCATCTCGCCGATGCCGGTCGATCGGACCGGCGATCCCGGGCAGGGGCTGGAGAATGTCGGGCATCGCGTTCTCACCTATCGCGACCTGATGGCGCTCGACCGCAACCCGGACACACGCGCACCGGAGCGGGAGATCAAGCTCCACCTCACCGGCAACATGGAGCGCTATATGTGGGGCTTCGACGGCGAGAAGCTGTCGGAGAACCCCGACCCGATCACGCTGCTTCACGGCGAGCGGGTACGGGTGACGCTCATCAACGACACGATGATGGGACATCCGATCCACATCCACGGCCACTTCTTCGACCTGGTGACCGGCAAGGGCGCCTATGCCCCCCGAAAGCATACGGTGCTGGTGCAGCCGGGAGGCACGGTGAGCTGGGACGTGACCGGCGAGGAAGGCGACTGGGCCTTCCACTGCCACATGCTCTACCACATGCACGCGGGCATGATGCGCGTTGTCCAGGTCCGCAAGGCCGGGGAGGCCGCGGCGTGATCCGGTCGCTCCTCCTCGCCGGTATGGCGCCGCTCGGCCTTGCGACACCCGCATTCGGGCAGACCATGGACCATTCCATGCACAACATGCCGGGCATGACGATGCCGGCAAAGCCGGCCGCCAAGCCGAAGGCGAAAGCCGCGGCCAAGTCCGCGACTAAGCGTAAGGCTCCCGTCCGACGCACCGCGCCGCGGCGCGCGCAACCGGCGAAGACGCAGGCTGCCGACCCTCATGCCGGGCATGACATGAGCGGGATGCAGGGAATGGATATGAGCGGTCAGCAGCAGGCTGCGCCCACCCAGAACCCGCACGCCGGGCACGATATGTCTGCTATGCCGGGCATGGCAGCATCGACAGGTGCGGGGCAGGACCCGCATGCCGGCCACGACATGAGCACGATGCCGGGCATGGCGATGCCCGGCGATCAGCCCGCTGCCAAGGTCGGAACCGACCTTCCCCCCGGCAACAAGCCCGCTCCCGCTCCAGCCGGGGACCACCTCGCCGATCGTTTCTGGGGCGCGGACGCCATGGCCAGCTCGCGCGAGAACGATCTACGCCGCGAGCATGGCGGAATGACCGTCTATCAGATCCTCTTCAATCTCGCCGAATATCAGGCTCGCAAGGGTGGCGACGGCTATCGCTGGGATGGCGAGGCCTGGATCGGGGGCGACATCAATCGCTTTACGCTAAAGAGCGAGGGCGAAGGCACGTTCGGCAAGCCGCTCGAACAGGCCGAGGTGCAGGCGCTCTACAGCCGCGCGCTCGATCCATACTGGAACCTTCAGGCGGGCGTTCGCTACGACTTCAAGCCCAACCCCTCGCGCACCTACGCGACGGTAGGGATCGAGGGGCTGGCCCCCGGTTGGTTCGAGGTGGAGGGCGCATTGTTCCTCTCCGACAAGGGCGACGTGCTTGGCCGTGCGGAGGGCTATTACGACCAGCGCATCACCAACTGGTTCGTGCTCCAGCCTAGGGTGGAGGCCAATTTCTCCGCGCAGGACGTGCCCGAAACCGGCACCGGCTCCGGGCTCACGGACCTCGAGGCCGGGCTTCGGCTTCGCTACGAGGGCCGGCGCGAGTTCGCGCCCTACATCGGCGTGTCGTGGGAGCGGCAGTTCGGCGACACCGCGCGCTTCACCCGCGCACGCGGTGACAATACGGGCGGCTTCAGCTTCGTCGCGGGCGTGAGGACCTGGTTCTGAGCCCGCGGCTCCGCCTCCATGTCGGGGCAAGCAAGGTTCACCGCTGGCTTGCGCTCCTGATCGGGGCGCAGGCGATCGTCTGGTTCACCAGCGGGCTCGTCATGAGCCTGCTGCCGATCGACACCGTGCATGGCGATCACCGGATCGACCGGAACGTCGAACCGGCCCTGATCGCCACTCAGGATTTCGCGCCCGTCCCTGCCCTTCTCGCATCGGCCGGAGCGCCGGTGCGTCAGCTCCAGCACCGGATGCTGCTGGGGCGGCCGATCGTCGAAGCCCAGCTCGGCGACGGCAAGGTGCGTTTGCTGGACGCCCGCACCGCAAAGCCGCTGCCCCCGGTCGACGGCCCGGCCGCAGCGCTGATCGCAAGGCAGGCGTATCGCGGCGAAACTGGTTCGGCGCCCGTCGTCGAGCGGATCGAGCGCCTCAGCACCGAGTACCGCGGTGCCCTCCCCGCCTGGCGTGCTTCCTTCGCCGATGACGACGGGACCCGCATCTACGTGGGCGCCGAGACGGGGCGGCTGACATCGGTCCGGACCGGCACGTGGCGGCTCTACGACTTCTTCTGGGGGCTTCACATCATGGATTGGACCGAGCACGAGCGGTTCAACACGCCGTGGCTCAACGCTTTCGCAGCGGGCGGACTCGTGTTCGCTGTCGCCGGGGCGATCCTGCTCTTCATGCGCTGGCCCCGTCGACGTCGCAGAAAAGCTCAAGGGGTCCGCTAGAGAGCTGCGTATCCTTCAGTGGGTGGGGCCGCACAGGAGAGCGCATCATGAACCACGACGACCCCGGCTCCAAACAGGGCGGTATGGGGATGAGCTACGGGCGCTTCGCCGCGATGATCGCGACGTCGACGGTCGTGATGTTCGGGCTCATGTACCTCAACACTTACGCGCTCGCCCATGTCGAATACAGTCAGACCCGGACGTGGATGGCGATCGTCATGGGCGCCGTGATGGCGCTCATCATGATCGGCTTCATGTGGGGCATGTATCCCGACCGACGGGCCAATCTCGGCATCGTGGCGGCCTCGATCGCGGTGTTCGCCGGTGCCTTGTGGCTTGTCCGCAGCCAGGAGACGGTCGGAGACGTTGCTTATATGAAGGCGATGATCCCGCATCACTCGATCGCGATCATGACCAGCGAGCGCGCTCACATCAAAGACCCCGAGGTGCGGAAACTCGCGGACGGGATCATCGACGCTCAGGTCCGCGAGATCGCGCAGATGAAGCGCTACATCGCCCGGCTTGAGGCGCACCCCACGCCCGACAATGCGCCCGACCTCCCCTCCTATCGCGACAAGCAGGTGCCTCCTCCGCCCCCCGAAACCGACGAGAGCGTCGGCGTCAACACGCTTCAGCCGATCCGCTGAGCAACATCGCTTGAGGGCTAATCGGTTTGAGCCCGTATCCCTGTTGAGCGGGAGTTTTGACGCAGGAGCGACACGATGAAGAAGATGATGATTATGGCCGTCGCGACCGCCCTCGGCGCGGCTCCCGCGGTCGCCCAGATGCAGGGCATGGACCATTCCGGCATGAACCACGGGCAGATGATGCGGCCGACGCCGGCGAACCCGTACCCGCAGGCCGAGATGGACATGCATCAGAAGATGATGTCGGCGATGGGTGCCGATGCCACCGAGACGTGGGTCCGCAAGATGGTCGAGCACCACCGTGGCGGCATCGCCATGTCGCGTATCGTGCTTCGCGAGACCAAGGACCCCAAGGTTCGCCAGATGGCCACCAAGACGATCGCAGAGCAGACCCGCGAGATCGGCGAGTTGAACGCCTGGCTGCGGGCGCATGGCAAGAGCGCCCAGTAATCGACTACCGTCCCTCCCCCCGTCACCGTGCGGGGGGATGGCCACCCGGGAACTCAGATATGGATCGCTTTCGCCTTCTCGCCGCCGCGCTGGCGTGCGCTACCCCTGCGGGGGCTCTCGCCGCGGGTCCCGTCCTGATGCATCGCGACCCGGGTTGCCCCTGTTGCGAGAAATGGGCGCAGCAGGTGAAGGAGCAGTTCGGCCGCGCCGTCCGCGTCGTCGACGATGCGAACCGGCCGGCGTTCATGAAGGCACGCGGCGTGCCTCAAGACCTCGCCTCCTGTCACACTGCCATTATCGACGGCATGACCTTCGAAGGGCACGTTCCGATTGCCGACATGAAGCGCGCCTTGGCCACGCATCCGAAGGGCGTCACCGGCCTCGCGGTCGCCGGGATGCCGATGGGCTCACCGGGCATGGAAATGCCGGGCATGAAGGCCCAGGCCTATGACGTGATCGCGTTCGGGCCGAGCGGCCGCAGGGTGTTCGCCCGCCATTGAAAAGGGGAGGCGCGAACGCCTCCCCTCCCAGCTTACTTCTTCTGCATGCCCGACATGTCGTGACCGGCGTGCTCGCCGTGCTTCATGTCCTTCATGTCGGCGCAGCAATCCTTCTTCGCGCCGTCCTTGTCCTTGCAGCAGTCGGCGCCATCCTTGCAGCACTCCTTCCCCGCGCAGCAGTCAGCGGCGGCAAAGGCCGTGGCGGGAACGAGCGCGAGCGCGATAGCCGCGCCGATGAACTTGATGGTCTTCATGTGTAATTTTCCTCAAACGCACTGATTGATCGGAATCCACGTCGATCAGGCGGTTCGAGGAGGTGGCGGTGCAGGACCGCCCGAGCGACCAACAAGGGCATGAGGCTCGGGTGCGGGCGGATCCGTCCGCACGGCGAGCTGCGGCGCGGGAGACGTGTGAACGTCGAGGGCCGTTGCGATGCAGGCTCCTACGCAGTCCACCGAAGGGGCCTTTTTCACGGGCGTGGGCGGCGCTCGATCGCAATCGGCCATTCCGGCATGCGCCTCCGCAGGCGGAGCAGCCTGCGCGATGGCCTCGCACATTGGGCCCATCCGCACGAACAGCATCGCGCCCAGCAGGAGCAGAGCGAGTGTGCGGGCGAGGCGGCCGAAGCTCATGCGGCCCTTCTAGGGGGCGGTACATAGAACGGACCCAGATATACGCTAACGGACCCCAATCCGTTGGCACGCCGTCGAGCGTCCCAATTGGGATGGAGACCGTCCGAAAACTCGCTGGTGGTGGGAGCTGTAGGGGTTCTTCGTGGCGAACTGGCGCAAGATGCGACATCCTGGCCTCCATGTGTACGGT
>NZ_JAVDUC010000014.1:0-69630 GCF_031456125.1 Sphingomonas sp. BE138 | reverse complement strand
CGCTGTCCGTCCATGTGGCGACCGCTGCAACCGCTCCGAAAGAGCAGCACCGCTGCGGTGACACGCCCTCTACGGATACCCACCACATCGGTCAAGCGATTCGATGACACTTTTTTTGCCCGGACGCGACGATCGTGCGTCAGCGCCCGCGCTACGCCTGCAAACAGGCTGATCGAGGTGGCTTGAGGGAACGGCGCCGGGCGGCGGCTCATTGGTCGCCCTCCCCCCCCTTACAGGAGCTTGCCGTCATGACCGATCGCCCCACCCCGCCCTATCCCGAACAGCAGCAGCCGATGCCCGGCGCCACCGAGGCGATGGACCCGCGCCCCGATCATGGCGAGGACAGCTACGTCGGCCACGGGCGGCTGACCGATCGCAAGACGCTGATCACCGGCGGCGACAGCGGGATCGGGCGCGCGGTCGCGCTCGCTTACGCGCGCGAGGGCGCCGACGTCGCGATCGCCTATCTCGACGAGCATGACGATGCCGAGGAAACCAGGCGGCTGGTCAAGGACGCCGGGCGCACCTGCGTGCTGATTCCCGGCGACATCAGCGATCCGGCCCATGCCCGCGCCGTGATCGACCGGACCGTCGAGGCGTTCGGTCGCATCGACGTGCTGGTCAACAACGCCGCGCACCAGGCGACCTTCCAGGCGCTGGGCGACATCCCGGACGAGGAATGGCAGCTGACCTTTGCGGTCAACATCCACGCAATGTTCTATCTGTCGAAGGCCGCATTGCCGCACCTGCGTGCCGGATCGTCGATCATCAACACCACCTCGATCAACGCCGACAGCCCCAGCGAGCAATTGCTCGCCTATGCGACCACCAAGGGCGCGATCCACAATTTCACCGCCGGGCTGGCGCAGATGCTGGCCGAGCAGAAGATCCGCGTGAACGCGGTCGCGCCCGGACCGGTGTGGACACCGCTGATCCCCTCGACCATGCCGCCCGAAAAGGTGAAGAGCTTCGGCAGCAACACCCCCCTGGGCCGCGCCGCGCAGCCCGCCGAGCTGGCGCCGCCCTATGTGATGCTCGCCAGCGACGAGGCGAGCTACATCACCGGCGCGACGATCCCGGTCACCGGCGGCCGTCCCTTCCTCTGACACGCCGCCGGCGCCCCGCACGTCGCGCGTGCGGGGCGCTTCTGCTATCGCCGCGCGCCATGGACATCCGCTTCCTGATCCGCGCGGCGCTCCTGCTGCTATCGCTCGCGCCCGCGTCGGCCCTGGCGCAATCCGCGACGCCCGACCCGGCCACGCGTCTCGCGCGCGCCGAGGTCGACGTGCGCACCGTCGATCGTGCGCTCGACGGGCGGGTCGACGACGACACCCGCGACGCGCTGCGCGAGCGCATCATCGCCGCGCGCGTCGCCGCCACCGCCGCGACCGGCGATCTCGCCGAGCAACTGGCGCTGGTCGATGCCAGGATCGCCGGTCTCGGCCCTGCCAGTGCCGCCGAGGCTCCCGATTTGCGCGCGCAACGCCAGCGGCTCGCCAGACAGCATACGATGCTCGATTCGAGCGTGAAGCGCGGGCGGCTGATCGGGGTGGAGGCGCAGCAGCTCGCCGACGAGCTCGACCAAAGCGTCACCGAACGCTTCAACCAGACGATCGCGGCACATGGGCCGTCGCCGGTGTTGCCGGGCTTCTGGCTGTCGGTCGTGCAGGCGCTGCCACGCGACCTACGGCGCACCGAAGGCTATGTCGCGAACGGCGTCGACGCGATCGCCCGGCAGCGTGGCGGCGCGCTGGTGTGGCCGGCGCTGTTCGGGCTGGTCGCCGCGCTGCTGATCGCGGGTCCGGGTCGCGCAGCGGCGCACCGGCTCGCGGTGCGCTTCCTGATCGAGGACGCGCCCGGGCACCGCGTGCGCCGCTCGGCCGCCGCGGTGTGGCGCGTGCTGGTCGGCACCGTCGCGCCGTTCCTGGCGGTGTCGCTGTTCGTCGCCGGCTTGCACTGGTCGCGGCTGCTGCCGTCCGCCTGGGAGTCGATCGCCGAGGCGCTGACGGTCGCCATCACCTATGCCTGTTTCGCCTCGGCGGTGACGGGCGCGCTGCTGATGCGCAATCGCCCGAGCTGGCGGGTCGCACCGATCGCCGACGATGTCGCCAGCGAGCTGCGCCCCTACAGCTGGCTGCTCGCGGATACCGCCTTCGTCAGCTACATGCTGGAGGCGATCAACGACGCGATCGGCACCGGCGCGCCGGTGCGGGCCGCCACGCACGTGCTGGAGATCATCCTTCACCTCGCGGTGCTCGCCGGCGCCTTGGTCGCGCTCGGACGGTTGCGCGCCAACCGCGCCGATGCGGCGGGCGACGCGCCCGCACGCGCCGGGCTGGGCGCGGTCGCGCTGCTGGCGTGGGTGCTGGTGCTGGCGACGCTCGTCGCGCTGCTGCTCGGCTTCCTCGGCTTCGCGCTGTTCGTGATGCAGCTGATCGGCTGGGGTGTCGTGCTCGCCTCGGCCACCTACCTGCTGATGGTGGGCGCCGACGATCTGGCGGTCACGATCTTCGCGCGCGACAGTTCGCTGGGGCGTGCCATGTCGCGCGGGCTGGGCCTGCGCGGCGCGGTGATCGACCAGGCCGGGGTCCTGCTGTCGGGGGTGGCGCGCGTCACGCTGGCGCTGATCGCGCTCGGGCTGTTCTTCGTGCCGTTCGGGGCCGGCGGCGGGATCGGCACGCTGGTGGCGCGGCTCGGCCTCCTGGCGCAGGGCGTGCAGGTCGGCGGCATCGCGGTGTCGCCCGGCGCGGTCGTGCGCGGGGTGGCGGTGCTGTTCATCGGGCTGGCGATGGTTCGCGCGTTCCGCGGCTGGCTGGAGAACAAATACCTGCCCGCCACCGACCTCGACGGTTCGGCGCGCAATTCCGTCGGGCTGGTCGCGCGCTATGTCGGGGTCGCGCTGGCGGTGATCTGGTCGCTCGCCTCGCTGGGGATCGGGGTGGAGCGGATCGCGCTGCTGCTCTCCGCCCTGTCGGTCGGCATCGGCTTCGGGCTTCAGGCGATCACCTCCAACTTCGTCTCCGGACTGATCCTGCTCGCCGAGCGTCCGATCAAGATCGGCGACTGGATCCGCGTCGGCACCGACGAGGGCGACGTGAAGCGGATCAGCGTCCGCTCGACCGAGATCGCGCTCGCCGACCATTCGACGCTGATCGTCCCCAACTCCGAACTCATCACCAAGTCGGTGCTCAACAAGACGCTCGCCGGCCCGCTCGGGCGCATCCAGATCCAGTTCTCGGTGCCGCTGGAAGCCGATGCCGACCGCGTCGCCGCGATCATGGCCGAGGCGTTCGCCGCCGAGGCCGCGGTGCTCGACGATCCGAAATCGGCGGTGTTCGTCGATTCGATCGCCGACGGGCGCATCTTCTTCAACTGCTTCGCCCATGTCGCGTCGCCACGCGCCGCCTATGGTGCGCGCAGCGCGATCCTGACCGTGCTGCTGCGGCGTTTCCGCGCCGAGGGCATCGATATCGGTACAGTCGCGCAACGGATGGAACTCATCGAACGGCCCGGGGATCGAAGTTAATGGCGCTCTAACCACTTCGGGTTAGTCTGGCGCCTCCATGGGGGTGGGGGAAGCAAGGATCGTGCAGGCTGGATTAGGCGGGAGGCTGTACCGCTGGTATGCCGACATGGGCTCCGATCCCCGCCTGGCGGTGGCACAGGCGGTCAACCTGCAACGGCAATTGCCGTTCCTCTACGCGCTGCTGATCGTCAACTCGCTGGCGATCGTCCTGACACATCGCACCGGATTGCCGCTGTTCTCCGGCACGGTCGTCCCCGTCGCGCTGCTGGCGTTCAGCAGCGTCCGGCTGGTCTATTGGGGGCTGCGCGCGCGCAGGACCGCCACCCCGAGCCCGGCGAGCGCACGACGGCAGCTGCGCGTGGTCACGATGCTCGGCGTACTCCTGGCGATCGCCTATGTCGTGTGGGCGCTGACGATGCTCGGGCACGGCAGTGCCGCGCAGCGCGCGCACGTGATGATCTATCTGACGACCACGTCGATCGGGTGCATCTTCTGTCTGGCCGCGCTGCCGCAGGCCGCCTTGCCGGTCGGGCTGATCGTGATCCCCTCGTTCATCGGCGCCTGCCTGCTGCGCCAGGACGTGATGTATTCGGTGATCGCGATCAACGTCGCGCTGGTGCTGACGGTGCTGCTGCGCGTGCTGTTCAACGGCTTCGATTATTTCCGCCAGCAGGTCACCTCGCAGACGCGGCTGAAACGACAGCATGACGAACTGATCCGCCTGAACCAGGAGAACGAGCGGCTGGCGCGCACCGACACGCTCACCGGGCTGCCCAACCGCCGCCGCTTCCAGGACGATCTCGCCGAGCTGGTGGACAGCGGCGCCGCCGGGCCGTTCGCGGTCGGGCTGCTCGATCTCGACCGGTTCAAGCCGGTGAACGACACGTTCGGGCATCATGTCGGCGACATCCTGCTGATCCAGCTGGCCGATCGCATGCGCGCGCTTCTCCACGGCGGCACCTGCTTCTACCGGCTGGGCGGCGACGAATTCGGATTGCTCGTCTCCGGCGACGCACGGATGGCCGGGGCGGTCGGCGCGCGGCTCTGCCAGGCGCTGGAGGAACCGTTTGTGATCGGCGAGCTGACGCTGGCGGTCGGCGGGTCGCTCGGCATCGCGATGTTTCCCGACGCCGGGCACGCCGCGACCGAGCTGTTCGATCGCGCCGATTACGCGCTCTACCATGCCAAGCGCGTGCAGGGCGGCGGCATGTGCGTCTTCACCCACGATCTGGAAAGCGCGATCCGCCGCGACCGCGCGATCGAGGCGGCGTTGCAGGCATGCGTCTTCGACGACGAGCTTCGCCTGTACGGTCAGCCGATCGTCGCCCCGCGCACCGGCCGGGTCGAGGCGATCGAGCTGCTCGCGCGCTGGCACAGCCCGCTGCTCGGCGAGGTCGCGCCGACCGACTTCATCACGGTCGCGGAGCGATCGACGCTGATCCACGGCATCACCCTGTCGGTCTTCCGCAAGGGGCTGGCGATCGCGCCGCTGCTGCCGGACGAGGTCGCGCTGTCGTTCAACATCTCGGCGTGCGACCTCCACTCGCCCGCCACCTTCGCCGCGATCGAGCACGACCTGCTCGCCTCCGGCATCGCGCCGTCGCGGATCTGGTTCGAGGTGACCGAGACCGCGGTGATGCGCGATCCCGCCGCCGCCGCGCGGATGCTGGAACGATTGCGGCGGATGGGAATGAAGATCGCGCTCGACGATTTCGGCACCGGCCATTCCAGCCTCAGCAACCTCCACCAGCTTCCGCTCGACAAGGTCAAGATCGACCGCAGCTTCATCAACGACCTCCAGGCGCAACGCGGCTGGGCGGTGGTCGAGGCGGTGGTCGGGCTGTGCCGCGCACTGTCGCTCGAGTGCGTGGCCGAGGGCGTGCAGAGCGCCGAACAGCTCGAGACGCTGCTGCGGATGGGCTGCGAGCACGTGCAGGGCTTCCTCTTCGCCGAGCCGCTGCCGGTCGAGCAGCTTCCCGAGACGATCCGCATCATCGGTCGCCACGCCGCCTGACGCGTCCGTCCTTCCGGGCGGACGATCCCCGCCCCTCGACATCCGTTCCCCAGCCGCTACCTGACGCCGCCATGTCGGCCCCGCGCTCCTATCGGCTCCTCGCCGCCTTTTCGCTGGCGCATGCCGGGGCGGTGATCGGCTACCTCCCGCTCCTGTCGCTGCTCCTGCCGCTCCGGATGGCGCGGCTGGCGGGCGAGGCGCGGATCGGCTGGCTGACCGTCGCGATCGTCGCCGGCGCGATCGTCGCCAGCACCGGCAACATCCTCTTCGGCTGGCTCAGCGACCGCTCGGTCGCGCGCGGCGGCGGGCGGCGGCGCTGGATCGCGGGCGGCGCGATCGTGCTGGCGATCGCCTATGTCCTCATCGCGCTGGCCGCGACCCCTGCGACACTGGTCGCCGCGATCCTGCTCTTCCAGCTGGCGATCAACGCCGTGCTCGCGCCGATGATGGCGATCATGGCCGACGAGATTCCGCCCGAACAGCGCGGGCTGGCCGGCGGTCTCCTCGCGCTCGGCCCACCCGCCGCCGGCGCGGTGTCGGCGCTGCTCGTGGCGCTATCCGGCCTTGGCGAGCCGTTGCGGCTGGCGCTGCTCGCCACGCTGTCGATCGCCACGCTCGCCCCGCTGCTCGCCACGCGACGACCACCGGTCGCAGCGACACCCGAGCCCGCCGCCGCCCCCCCGCCGGAGCGATTGTGGATCGCCAGCGTCGCGCGCTTGCTGGTGCAGGTCGCGGGCAGCGCGCTGTCGCTCTACCTGCTCTATTATTTCCAGAGCATCGCCGGCGCGATCGCCCCCGCGACCCTCGCCGCGCAGGTCGGCACGCTGCTCACGATCAGCTACATCCTCCCGCTGCCGGTCGCCGTACTCGCCGGCCGCCTGTCGGACCGCACGGCGCACCGCACGCCGTTTCTTTTCGCCAGTGCCGCGCTCGCGACGGCGGGGCTGCTCGGCATGGCCTTCTGGGCGCGACCCGCCCCGGCGGCGGTCGGCTTCATCCTCTATTCGGTCGCCGCCGCCGTCTTTCTCGCGCTGCATCAGGCCTATGCGATCCAGCTCCTCCCCGACCCCCGCCACCGCGGCCGCGACCTCGGGCTGCTCAACCTGTCGAACACCTTGCCGTCGCTGCTCGGCCCGCTGCTGACCTGGACGCTGGCCACCCCGCGCGATTTCACCGCGCTGCTGCTGGTCCTCGCCGCCCTGACGCTCGCGGGCGGCCTCGCGGTACTGCCGCTGCGGCGGCGCGCGGCTCGCAAGACCGAAAAGCTCCGTTCGCACTGAGCTTGTCGAAGGGTGCGTCCCAGGCGCTCCGCCCGGCTCACGCGCCCTTCGGCTGCCTGCCAAGGCAGGCGTTCAGGACAGGCTTCGACAGGCTCGCCACGAACGGGCAAATACTTGAACGCAGCCGGGAGAACCTACCCGCCCAGCGCCTCGACCAGCGCCTGCACCTTGCGCTGCCGCCATTGCGGCGTCGGCGCGACCAGCCAGTAACCGAACCGCGACGGCTGCGCCGCGCCGACCGTCACCACCCGCCCGCTCGCGATGTCGCGCGCCGCCAGCATCTCGGGCACCGTCGCGCGCCCCAGCCCCGCCGCCGCCGCGTCGATCGCGAGGCCGGCGTCGCCGACCCGCACCTGCCCGGCGCCGTCCGCATCCGGCGCGCCCGGCCACAGGATCGCGGTCGGCGCGCCGCCGCCCGGTCGCTCGACCGTCACCAGCCCTTCGCTCTCGATCGCCTCGCCCTCGTGCGTGCCCGGTCCCTCGCCCCAGCGGATCGCCAGGTCGAGGTTCGCCTCGGTGAAGTCCATTCCCTCGTCGGCCGCCACCAGCGCGAAACGCAAATCCGGGTCAGCGCCCGCGATCTCCGCCAGCCGCGGCAACAGCCACTTCTCGGTCACGTCGCGCGGCGCGGCGATCGTCAGCGACTTGGACGATTGCCCCGCCTGCATCGCGCGCACCGCTTCCTCGAATTCGAGGAACGCCTGCCGCAGCGGCGCGAGCCCCGCCTCGCCCTCGGGCGTCAGCTCCAGACCCTTGGTGGTGCGCCGGAACAGCACGACGCCCAGCGTATCCTCCAGCGCGCGGATCTGCTGCCCGACCGCCGCTGGGGTCACCGCCAGCTCGTCTGCGGCGCGCGTGAACGACAGGTGGCGCGCCGCGGCGTCGAGCACGCGCAGGCCGTTCAACGGCAGGTGCGTCCGCTTCACCGCGTCACTCCGCCTCAGCCGGGGCGAGCAGCGTGAAGCGCGGGATCGCGACGTCGAACATCCGCCCGTCCTCCGCAACCATGCGATAGCTGCCCTGCATCGCCCCGCTCGGCGTCGCCAGCGGACAGCCCGAGACGTAGTCGTAGCTGCCTTCGGACTGGATCACCGGCTGCTCGCCGACCACCCCCTCGCCCTCGACCGTGTGGCGCGCGCCGCGCCCGTCGGTGATGATCCAGTGCCGCGTCAACAGCTGCACCGGCCCGGTGCCGTCGTTCTCGATGCGGATGTGATAGGCCCAGAACCACCGCCCGCGCGCCGGCTCCGACTGTTCGGGCAGGTAGCTGACCGCGACGCGCACCGTGACGTCGCCGGTGGTGGCCGCCGCGCCGAACAGCGCCTCCATGCCGGCCGCGCTCACAGCCCGACCTGCCCCAGCGCGCGGTCGAGATCGTCGATCAGGTCCTGGCTGTCCTCCAGCCCGACGTTGAGGCGCAGCAGCCCTTCGGTCACGCCCATTTCCGCGCGCGCCTCCGCCGACACGCCGTAGTGCGTGGTCGACGCCGGATGCGTCATCAACGACCGCGAGTCGCCGATGTTGTTCGAGATGTCGATCAGTTCCAGCGCGTTGAGCAGCGCGTGCGCCTGCGGGCGATCCGCGACCTCGAACGCGAAGATGCCGCCCGCCGCCTCCATCTGGCTCATCGCCAGATTGTGCTGCGGGTGGCTCGGCAGCCCCGGGTGCAGGATCCGCGGCACGCGGCCCTCCAGGAAGCGCCCGACCGCCAGCGCATTCTCCGACTGGCGCCGGATGCGCAGGTCGAGCGTCTCCAGCCCTTTGAGCACCACCCAGGCGTTGAACGCGCTCAGCGTCGGTCCCGTGTTGCGCGTGAACGGCAGCAATGTGTTGTCGATGAAATCCTGCGTCCCGCACACCGCGCCGGCCAGCACGCGGCCCTGCCCGTCCATCATCTTGGTCGCGGAATAGGCGGTGACGTCTGCGCCATATTCCATCGGCCGCTGGAGCGCGGGGGTAGCGAAGGCATTGTCGACCACGCTGGTGATCCCGCGCTCGCGCGCGATCCCGCACACCGCGCGCAGGTCGACCACGTCCATCGTCGGGTTGGCGGGGGTCTCGAAGAAGAAGACCTTCGTGTTCGGCCTCACCGCATCCTCGAACGCCTGCGGGTCGCGCGCGTCGACGGTGGTGGTCTGGATGCCGAACTTGGGCAGCAACGTGTCGACCAGCCAGCGGCACGACCCGAACGCCGCCCGGCCCGCGACGACATGGTCGCCCTGCTGCAACTGGCACAGCAGCACCGCGGTCATCGCCGCCATGCCGGTCGCCATCGTCCGGCACGCCTCCGCGCCCTCCAGCAGCGCGATCCGCTGCTCCAGCATCTCGACGGTCGGGTTCTGGAGCCGCGAATAGGTCATCCCCGACTGCTCGCCCGCGAAGCGCGCCGCCGCATCCTCCGCGCGGTCGTAGCAATAACCCGAGGTGAGGAAGAGCGCCTCCGACGTCTCGCCATATTCCGAACGCGCCGTGCCGCCGCGTACCGCGAGCGTCGCCGGGCGCCAGTGCCGGGTGATCGACCGATCCTGTCCGCTGTGCCGTTTCATGTGCCCCGCTTTGCGCCGCTCCGCCGGTCAGGACAAGTCAAACCGTCAACCGCGGGGCTTGTCGCGCGCGCGCGGCTGGCGCAATCCGGCGCGGATCACGCGGGGACGACATGGGGAAGAACGGGCGGCGATGACGATCTTCGAACGACGCCCCCATCTTCCGGCGCGGCTGCTGATGCTGCTGGTCGCGCTCGCCAGCGAAGCGATCTTCCTTTTCCGCCTGACCGTCCCGGCCAAACCGGTCTTCGACGAGGTTCACTACCTTCCCGCGGCGCGCGCGCTGCTGGCGCTGTCCGGCCCCGCCAACATCGAACATCCGTTGCTGGCCAAGGAGCTGATCGCCGCCAGCATGTTGGCATTTGGCGATGTCCCCTTCGGATGGCGGTTCGCCTCGACCGTGGCGGGCAGCGCGACGGTCGCCGCGGTCTTCGCGCTGACCCATCTGCTCACCGGCCGCGTCCGCGCCGCGCTGCTGGCGACCGCGTTCGCGCTGCTCGGTTTCACGATCTACATCCAGGCGCGGATCGCGATGCTGGACACCTTCCTCGTCGCCTTCCTGCTCTGGGGCGTGGTCCTGCTCGCCAGCGCGATCCACGACGGCAGCGTCAGGAAGTGGAGCGCCGGCAGCATCTTGCTCGGCCTCGCCACCGCCTGCAAATGGGCCGCCGCGCCGTATGTCGCCGCCGCGGCGGTCACCTTCCTCGCGATGCGCCACTATCGACCGCAGCGCTGGCCGGGGCTCGGCACGCTACCCGCGCTCGCCCTGCTCTTCGGGCTGTCGATGGGCGCGTATTTCGCCACCTTCGCGCCCGCCTTCTTCTACGGCAGCGACGCCCTCACGCTCGGCACGCTCCCGCGGTTCCAGTGGGATATGTACCTCCGCCAGACGCAGCGGCTGCCCGCGCACACCTATCAGTCGAACTGGTGGACGTGGCCGCTGCTGATCCGCCCGATCTGGTACCTCTACGAGCCGGTCGACGGTGCGCAACGCGGCATCCTGCTGCTCGGCAATCCGGCGCTGATGTGGGGCGGGCTGGTCGCGGTCGCGGCCTGCTATCACGGCTGGGTGAAGACCGGCGCCGTCCGCCTGCTCGCTCCCGCCGCGCTGTGGACCTTCTCGCTCGCGATCTTCGCGATCATCCCGAAGTCGCTCGGCTTCTATTATTATTACTATCCCTCCAGCGTCCTGCTGTGCGTCGTGACGGCGGTCGCGCTCGATCACTGGCGCACGGCGCTGGGGCGCTGGACCGAGGTATACCTGCTGCTCGTCTTCGGATTGTGGCTCTACTTCCTGCCGGTGCTCAGCGCCCAGCCGCTGGCCAACGCCGCCGCCTTCCACCGCTGGACGTGGTTTCCCGGCTGGGTGTGACGCTCAACGATATCGCCCCCACGTAAACCGCGACGACAGCGCATAATTCCACACCGCACCGACCAGCACGCCCAGCAGCGCCGACCCCGCCCACGTCCCCTGCCGCGCGTCGTGCAGGAACGCCGCGACGCCCACATTCGCCACCGCCCCCACCGAACACACCAGGCAGAACGCCACCCACCCGTCCAGCAACGCGCGCGTCCCGCGCAGTCGCCGGTCGCGATAGGTCAGCGCGTTGTTCAGGAAGAAGTTGAACGTCATCGCCGCAAAGGTCGCGACGATCTGCCCGGTCAGGAACGGAAGGCCGGCGGCGACATACAGCAGCGCCAGCACGCCCATGTGCACCCCCGCCCCCAGCGCCCCGATCATCGAGAACATCGCGAAGCGCACCGGCACCACGCGCCCCAGCCGCCGGTCGTACAGCGCGATCAGATATTCCATCGCCACGACGTGATCGAGCTTGCTCTCCCCCGCCGCGCGCGTGCGGAAGACATACGGCAGCTCGACGAACCGCAACGGGCGCGGCGACGCGCCCATGATGTCGAGCAGGATCTTGAACCCGATCCCGCCCAGCTTCGGCACCAGCCCGCGCAGCACGTCGGTGCGGATCGCGAAGAACCCGCTCATCGGATCGCTCAGTTCGGTGCGTACCACCAGCCCGGCGATCCGCGTCGCCAGCGCCGATTTCGCCACCCGGTCGCGGTCCCATTCCCCGGTCCCGCCCCCCGCGACGAACCGCGACCCGATCGCCAGGTCGAGCGTGGGATCGTCGCGCAGCGCCGCGACCATCCGCGGCAACAGCGTCTCGTCATGCTGGAGGTCGCCGTCCATGATCGCGACGACCGGCGCGGCGGTGGCGCACATCCCCTCGATGCACGCGCTGGACAGCCCGCGCCGCCCGATCCGCTGGATCACCCGCACCCGCCGGTCGCGCAGCGCAAGGTCGCGCGCGGCCTGCGCGGTGCCGTCCGGGCTGTCGTCGTCGACGAACAGCA
This sequence comes from Sphingomonas sp. BE138, assembly GCF_031456125.1. Taxonomy (NCBI): domain Bacteria; kingdom Pseudomonadati; phylum Pseudomonadota; class Alphaproteobacteria; order Sphingomonadales; family Sphingomonadaceae; genus Sphingomonas; species Sphingomonas sp. BE138. The sequence continues at coordinate 57,900 of NZ_JAVDUC010000014.1, read as the reverse complement.
CCTCCCAGTCGAGCCCCGCCAGCGCCGCCTCCAGCCGCGCCACCACCGCCGCGACATTGCCGCGCTCGTTGAAGGTCGGAACGACGACGGCAAGGTCGAGCATCAGCCGCCCGCCCTTATCGCCCCGGCGGACGCCGGGGCCCAGCGGGAGGACGTACGTGGCGGGTCACTCCGCCCGCCCGTTCCCGTCATCCCGGCGAAGGCCGGGATCCACGGTGCCGCAAGCGCCGAAGCCCGCGGGTCTGTGGAACGGTGGACCCCGGCCTGCGCCGGGGTGACGATCGGATCGGACGGGCCTTCGGACAACTGCACGCCCCCCGACCCGAACCTACAGCGCCGCCAGCACCGCGTCGCCCATCGCCCGCGTCGTCGCGCTCCCGCCCAGATCCGGCGTCCGCACCCCGGTGGACAGCGCCGCCGACACCGCTGCCTCGATCCGGTCCGCCGCGTCGCCCGCCGCCAGCGAGTGGCGCAGCATCATCGCCGCCGACAGGATCGCCGCGCACGGATTGGCCTTGCCCTGCCCGGCGATATCGGGGGCGGAGCCATGGATCGGCTCGTACAGCCCCTTGCCCTGCGCATCCAGCGACGCGGACGGCAGCATCCCGATCGACCCCACGCACATGCTCGCCTGATCCGACAGGATGTCGCCGAACAGGTTGCCGGTCACGATCGTGTCGAAGGCGCCGGGATTGCGCACCAGCTGCATCGCGGCATTGTCGACATACATGTGCGTCAGCTCGATCTGCGGATAGTCCGCGGCGACCTCGAGCACCACGTCGCGCCACAGCTGCGACGTCTCCAGCACGTTCGCCTTGTCGACCGAACACAGCTTCCCGCGCCGCTTCGCCGCGGTCTGGAACCCGACATGCGCGATGCGGCGCACTTCGGCTTCGTCATAGCGCATCAGGTCGTGTCCCTCGCGCAGGCCCGCGGCGGTGGTGCCGCGCCCCTTCGCGCCGAAATAGACGTCGCCGTTCAGCTCGCGCACGATCACCAGATCGATCGCGGTCGCCACCTCCGGCTTCAGCGTCGAGGCATCCTCCAGCCCCGCGAACATCTTCGCCGGCCGCAGGTTGGCGAAGGTCGTCAGATGCTTGCGCAGGCCCAAAATCGCCTGCTCGGGGCGCAGCGCCCGCTCCAGCGAATCGAACTCGGGATCCCCGACCGCACCGAACAGCACCGCATCCGCGCGCTTCGCCAGCGCCATCGTCGCCTCGGGCAGCGGATGCCCGCTCGCGCGATAGCCCGCGCCGCCGACCGGCGCTTCCTCGAACGCCAGCCCCAGGTCGAGCGCGTCGAGCACGCGTCGCGCCTCCGCGGTCACTTCGGGGCCGATCCCGTCGCCGGGCAGAATCGCGATGAGCTTGCCGTATGTCATGGCCGCACCGCATGGCGCGGGCCGGCGCGTCACGCAACCGCCCTCTGCAATCGCTCGAGCAGCCGCGCCCGCGCCGCCAGCGGGTCGCGCCGCCGGTCGACCAGCACGTCGCGCGCCAGGAAATGCCCGGTGATCGCCAACGCCGCCAGCACCTCGTCCCAGTCCGCCGCCCCGCCCGCGCTCAGGAATCGCGGCAAGGCGAACAGCCGCGCCTCGTAACCCGCGGCAGCGGCCCGGCTCACGGCTCCGCCGCTCTTCGGGCTGACGAACGCGAGATCGTCGGTCGCCCCGGTCGCGACGCACGCGGACAGGTCGAGCCCGAACCCCAGCTCCGCCAGCACCAGCAATTCGTATCGCGCCATCGCCGCCGCCCAACCGCGCGCACTCGGCGCCGCTTCGATCGCGTCGAGCACGCCCGACAAGGCGTCATGCAGGTGCGGATACGGCTGTGCCTCCGGCAAGGCGGCGGCGGTCAGCGCGGTCAGCCATTCCAGCGCCGCGGCGGGCAACGGCGCGGCATGGAGCGCGGCGCGGCTGTGCACGAGTTCGACGGTCAACGCCGCCAATTGCTCCGCGGTCCGCGCGCGCCATTCGCCGCGGATGACGTTTCCCGGCTGCAACACCGGCCGCAACCCGCGCGAATGACCGCCCCGCACATAGCCCGGCCGCACGCCATCGACCCGCGTCAACGCCCGCGCCACCGCCCCATGCTCGCCATGCGCGCGCACGGAGAGCAGGATCGCGTCAGCGGTCAGGTGCATCCCGCGCCTATCCCGTCATTCCCGCGCCCTTCCGTCATTCCCGCGAAGGCGGGAATCCAGAACCTCTGAAGCGGCGGCTCTATCGCCAGTCCTGCGCGTCTGGATTCCCGCCTACGCGGGAATGACGAGGTGGGTGCAGAGGCCGGGCTCCACCATTCCGCACACGCATCGGCAAAGGCGCCTGCGTTACCGGCGACGGTAGCCGCAAGCCTCACCCCTCACCGCGCATGATAGAAATCGTACACCTGCTGCGCGACGGCCGCGCTCACCCCGGGCGCCTTGCGCAGATCCTCCAGCGACGCATTGCGCACCGCACGGCCCGTGCCGAAATGCATCAACAGCGCCTTCTTCCGCGCCGGCCCGATCCCCGGCACCTCGTCCAGCGGGCTCGCGCCGATCGCCTTCGCGCGCTTCGCACGGTGCGCGCCGATCGCAAACCGGTGCACCTCGTCGCGCAGCCGCTGCAAGTAGAACAGCAGCGGCGCATTCACCGGCAGCGTCAGTTCGCGCCCGTCCATCAAGTGGAACACCTCGCGCCCCTCGCGCCCGTGGTGCGGTCCCTTCGCGACCCCGACCAGACAGACGTCCTCGATGCCGAGGTCTTCCAGCACGGCTTTCGCCGCGTTCAGCTGCCCGCGCCCGCCGTCCAGCAGCACCAGGTCGGGCCACGTCTCGCCGTCGCGATCCGGGTCCTCCTCCAGCGCGCGCGAGAAGCGGCGCGTCAGCACCTCGCGCATCATCGCATAATCGTCGTCGGTCGCAGCCTGCTTGATGTTGAACTTGCGATACTGGCCCTTGCGGAACCCTTCCGGCCCGGCGACGACCATCGCGCCCAGCGCGTTGGTGCCCTGGATATGGCTGTTGTCGTACACCTCGATGCGGTCGGGTGGCTCGCCCAGTTCGAACAGATCGGCCAGTTCGCGGTGCAGCCGCGCCTGCGTCGTGCTTTCCGCCAGCCGCCGTTCCAGCGCTTCCTTGGCATTACGCGTCGCCTGATCGAGCAGCCGCTTGCGCACCCCGCGCTGCGGCACCGTCATCTCCACCTTGCGCCCGGCCTGTTCGGACAGCGCCTGCACCAGCACCTCCGCCTCGGGCAGCACGCGGTCGATCAGGATCGTGCGCGCGGGCGGCACCTCCTCGTAGAATTGCGCCATGAACTGCGTCAGCACCTCGTCCTCGGGCACGTCGGCGGTGTGCGCGGGGAAGAAGCTGCGGTGCCCCCAATTCTGCCCGCCGCGGATGAAGAACGCCTCGATCCCGATCAGCCCCTCGTGGCACGCCAGTGCGAAGATGTCGGCGTCGCCCACCCCTTCGGCATTGATGAACTGCGTGCCCTGGATGAAGGTCAGCGCCTTCAGCCGGTCGCGCAGGATCGCGGCCAGCTCGAAATCCATGTTCTCGGCCGCCGCCTGCATCTGCGCGCCCAGCTTGGCCTGCACGTCGGTCGCCTTGCCGGCGAGGAACTTCTTCGCGTCCCCGACCAGCTCGGCATAGCCGGCCTCGTCGATCCGCCCGACGCACGGCGCGGAGCAGCGCTTGATCTGATAGAGCAGGCACGGCCGGTCGCGGGTCTTGAAGAAGCCGTCGGTACAGCTGCGCAGCAGGAACAGCTTCTGGAGCGCGTTCAGCGTGTTGTTGACGCTTCCGGCGCTGGCGAACGGCCCGTAGTAATCGCCCTTCGCGCGCCTAGCGCCGCGGTGCTTCTGGATGCGCGGAAAGTCGTGGTCGGCGCGCAGCAGGATGAACGGGAAGCTCTTGTCGTCGCGCAGCAGCACGTTGTACGCCGGCCGATAGCGCTTGATCAGCTGCGCCTCGAGCAGCAGCGCCTCGGCCTCGTTGTTGGTGGTCACGATCGTCATCGACCGCGTCTGCGCCACCATCCGCTGGAGCCGCTTCGACAGCCGCTCGACCTGCACGTAATTGCCGACGCGGTTCTTCAGCGCGCGCGCCTTGCCGACGTACAGCACGTCGCCCTTGGCGTCGTGCATCCGGTACACGCCGGGCTTCAGCGGCAGCGTCTTCAACACGTTGCGGATCGCCGCCACCCCGGCCTCCAGATCGGGCGCGTCGGCTCCGCGGATCGCGTAGGTGGCCTTTTCCTCGTTGAAGCGGTCGGGGGGACCGTAGCTGCCTGTCATCCCCCGCGATCTAGGAAGTGCGCGGGGGTGGGGCAACCAGCCGTCGCCCCGGCGGAGGCAGGGGCCCATGTCTGTCGAATGGATCCAACGATCTGACACAAGGAGCAACGCTGATGTGTCAGGCGCCCCAAAGCACGATGCAGCGATAGACCCCTGCCTCCGCAGGGGCGACCGGTCCTTACCGCCCCCCGCCCTTCACCCAATCGGCGATCTTCGTCTCCAGCACCGGCATCGGCAGCGCGCCGGTATCCAGCACCTGCGCGTGGAACGTGCGCGGATCGAAGCGCGCGCCCAGCGTCTTCTCCGCATCCGCCTTCACGCGCGAGATCGTCAGCTGCCCGATCTTGTACGCCAGCGCCTGCCCCGGGATCGCGATATAGCGCTCGACCTCGGCGGTCGCGTCCGTCCGCGACATCGGCGAGTTGGCGAGCATGTAGTCGATCGCCTGGTCGCGCGTCCAACCCTTGGCATGGATGCCGGTGTCGACCACCAGCCGCATCGCGCGCAGCATCTCGTCGTTCAGCCCGCCCATCCGCTGATACGGATCGGTCTCCATGCCCAGCTGCGGCCACAAGGTTTCGGCGTACAGCGCCCAGCCCTCGACATAGGCGGTGTTCCCGCCGAAGCGCATGAACGCCGGCAGCGCCGCATTCTCCTGCGCCAGGCTGATCTGGAAATGATGCCCCGGCACCGCTTCGTGCAGGTACAGCGTCTCCATCTCCCACATGTAGCGCGTCGGCAGGTCGTAGGTGTTGTAATAGAACACGCCCGGCCGCGACCCGTCGGGGGTGCCCGACTGGTAGGAGCCGCCGGCGTCGGTCTTCTCCTTGAACGCCGGCACCGGGCGGATCTCCAGCCGCGTCTTCGGGGTCAGCGAGAATTGCTCGCGTACCCGCGCGTCGACGCGCCGCCCGATCGCCTCATATCCTTCGCGCAGCTGCGCCGCCGAGGCCGGCTGGAACCTTTTGTCGGTGCGCAGGAATTCGAAGAACGCAGGCAACGTCCCCTGGAACCCGACCTTGGCCTTCTGCGCCTCCATCGCCCGCGTGATCCGCGCGACCTCCGACAGCCCGAGCTGATGCACCGCGTCGGCCTTCAGCGGCAGCGTGGTGTTCGACTCGATCAGGTAATCGTAGAGCCTGGCCCCGCCCGGCATCGCCGACAGCCCGACGCTGTCGCGCGCGACCGGCAGGTAATCGTTCTTCAGGAAGTCGCGCAGTCGCGTCTGCGCCGGGTTCAGCACCTCGGCGATCTGCCGCGCATAGGCGGCGCGCAACCGCGCCTGCTCGGCGGCCGGCACCGCCGCCGGGAAGGTCTTGACCGGCCCGTAGAACGGCGACGCCTCGACCCCGCCGGCCAGCAGATTGTCGAGCTGCGCGATCATGTTGCGCACCACCAGCTTGGGCTGGACGACGCCGCTCTTCATGCCTTCGCGGAAGCGCGCGATCGCCGCGTCCAGCTGCACCGCATATTGCGCGTTGCGCTTCAAATTATTGTCGTAATCCGCGACCGTCTTGAACGGCGCCGCGCCCTGTCCCGACGCCAGCTCGGGGTAGAAGGTGTGCAGCCCGAAGAAATGGTCGAGCGGGCGGACGATCTGCAGCGCCAGCAGGTCGGGCGCGAAGCCGCGCAGATTGACCTCGGCCTGCTGCTTGAAGACGTCATAGGCGATCCGAACGACCGGGGTCAGCGCCGCGCGATCGATCGTCGCCAGCGTCGCCAGGTCGCGTTCCGTCGCCGCGCGCTCGGCGGCGAGATGCGCGTCGGAGAAGAAGTCGCCGAGCTGGTCGGCATAGCGCATGTCGCCGCGGAACAGCGCCTGCACCGGATTGCGACGCAGACTGCCCTCGTCGCTGTCGTGGAACAGCTGCCGCAGCCGCACATCGGCGCTCGGCGCGGTGCTGACCGGGGCGGCGGGGGCCTGCGCCAGCGTCGATGCCGCGACGGAGGCGAGCAGCACGGCGGCGGTGATCGAGAAACGCATGGTCGGGCTTCCTTGCTGGCCGGCAGCGGGGAAGCACGGTGCCGACGGCCGGTGAACGGAGGTCGGGCGGCACGGCGACAGGCGCCGGTCGCGCCCGCCCCGGCCAGCGCGGTTCAGGTCAGTTGAGGCGCCCCACGCCCGCGATCGCGCGGTCGATCAGCGCGCGGTCGGCATCGGCACCGTGGCGCTCGGCGATCAGCGTCGCGGCGGCGGCAGTCGCCGCCTGCGCAGTGCGCGCGCGCACCTCCGCGATCGCCGCGCGTTCGGCGGCGGCGATCTTGTCCTCGGCCATGCGCGTCCGGCGCTCCATCAGTACCTCGGTATCGCGCTTGGCCTTGGCGACGATCTCGGCCGCCTCATGGCTCGCCAGGTCGCGCATCTTGGCGGCGTCCGCCTCTGCCCCACGCGCGCGCGCGGCATATTCGTCGCGCAGCGCCTCGGCTTCCTTGCGGAGCGCGGCGGCCTCGTCCAGCTGGTGCCGGATCTCGGCGATGCGCTTGTCGAGCATCGCGCCGATCGCCGCCGGCACCTTCCACACGACCATGCCGACCAGCACGACCAGTGCCGCGATGCCGACCCAGCCGGTGTCGTTGAAGCCGAGCGCGGTCGGCGCGGCATGCGACTCGCCGTCGCCGGCGCTGGTGCCGGCGTGGATGCCGCTGCCGTTCGCCATGTCCTGGTGCTCGAGCGGCTGCGCCTCGATATCCTGCGCCAGCGTGGGGGTGGCGTTAGCCATGGTTCAGCTGCCTGCTGACCGCCTCGTTGGCGGCCTCGGGGGGAATCGCGACTCCGGACAGGCGCTGCACCAGCTCCTGCGCCGCGTCCGCCGCGATCGTCTGTACGTTCACCATCGCCGCGGCCTTGGCATTGCCGATGGCGACGTCGTGATGCGCGATACGCTCCGCCAGATCGGCGTCGGCGCTGCGCAGCTGCGCTTCGGTCGCGGCGGCCGCACGCGACTTCGCCGCGGCGACCTCGGCCTGCGCCGTCGCACGTGCCGCGTCCATCTCGGCATTCCAGGCCGCCTCGGTCCGGTCGGCCTCGACCCGCGCCGCCTCGGCGGTGGCGAGGTCCTGCGCGATCCTGGACTCGCGCAGCTCCATCACGCCCTGCACCCTGGGCACCATCATCTTGCCGATCCCGAAATACAGGATGCCGAAGGTGATGAGCAGCCAGAAGAGCTGCGAGGCGTAGGTGGCGGCGATCTGACTGATTTGCGGCATGCCGGTCCCTTGGCTGGTCGTCGTATCACTGACCCGGCGCGTGCGGACACGCGCCGGGCACGGTGAATGTTACGCGACGAACACCAGGATGATCATCGTCACGAAGGCGAGCAGGCCCAGAAGCTCGGCACCGGCGAAGCCGATGAAGAGGCGGCCCTGCTGGCCGTCGGCGGCACCCGGGTTGCGCAGCGCGCCTTCGAGGAAGGCGGCGAACACGTTGCCCACGCCCAGCGCGGCGATGCCCATGCCGATCGCGGCGAGACCGGCGCCGAGCAGCTTGGCGGCGTTTGCGTCCATGGTAATAACTCCCGTTCAGTAATCAGTGGTGGAAAAGGAAACTCAGTGCAGGTTGACCGCGTCGTTCAGGTAGACGCTGGTCAGGAGCGCGAAGACGTACGCCTGGATCGCCGCGACCAGCAGCTCCAGCAGCGTGATGCCGATCATCAGCACGAAGCTGGGCAGCGACACGATCGCGATATAGCCCGGCCCCATGTTGATGCCGTTGATGACGAACGCCGCCAGCACCTTCAGCAGGATGTGCCCCGCGGTCATCGCGACGAACAGTCGCAGCCCCAGCGAGAACGGGCGCACCAGGAAGCTCAGCAGCTCGACGACGAAGATCAGCGGGATCATCGGCAGCGGCGTGCCGTGCGGCACGAACAGGCTGAAGAAGTGGAAGCCGTGCTTGCCGAACCCGACGATCAGCACGATCGAGAAGCTGATGATCGCCAGCACGCCGGTGACGGTCAGGTGGCTGGTGATCGTGAACGGGTGCCAGCCCGGCACGATGCCGACCGGCATCAGCCCCAGGACGTTGGCGAACAGGATGAACATGAACAGCGAGAAGACGTACGGGACGAAGCGCTTGCCCTCCGGCCCGACGTTCAAGGTCAGCATGTTCTGGACGAAGCCGGTGAAGCCCTCCACCGCCGCCTGCCAGCGGCCGGGAACCAGCTCGCGCTTCATCCCGCCCAGCATGAACAGCCACAGGGTCACCAGCGTGATGACCATCCACAGCGCCGAATTGGTGAACGACAGGTCGTAACCGCCCACGATCCAGGGCCGACCGAGCACGGGCTCGATCAGGAACTGGTGCATCGGATCGATCTTGCCGCCTTCTGCCGCCACTGCCGGGTTCCCGCTTCTCACATACGTCAAACGTCCGGCTCGTCCGGACGCTTGCTCGTCAACCGAATGATCTGCCTGAAGGCCACGCCGATCCCCAGGAACAGCATGACGATCAGCCCCCAGGGCGCGGTGCCGAACCAGCGGTCGAAGAGCCAGCCGATCAGCGCCGATCCGACGAGACTTCCGATCAGGGCGGCGAGCACGCGATTGCCGAGCGAATACCCTGCATCCGCATCGGGGCGTACCGTTCCCTGCCGAATCGCTTCGTCCCGGCGCGCCTGTTCCAGTCGACGATCGAGCTGGGTCAGGCGCGGGTCGTCCGCGTCGTGGAAATCCCGTCCGGAACCGTTCTCCGCCACGCAGCCACCCTCACCCTGTTGTCGTTGCCGCCAGGGAAAGGACGCGCGCGGTCGGCGAGCAGCCCCGCCAAGGCCCGGTCCGGTTAGACGGGGGGTCGGGGGGTGTCAACCGTTGCGAGCGATACGGGGGGCGCGGCGCCCCCTATCCACTCACGTCACCCCGGCGAACGCCGGGGTCTCAAGCGATGGCCCGCACCGCCGCAGCAAACATCGCGCTCGAACCCGCAGAGGCTCCGGCTTTCGCCGGAGCGAGGGCTTCGATCCTCACACACACCGCGGATCGCGCTGCGGCGCGCCGCTCCCGCGCGTCTCCCACGACCCGTCGGGCGCGCGATACTTCTCGCCCGGCTTCGTCTGCGCGATCAGGTTGCACCCGCTGGTGAACGCCAGCTGCTCGACGGTCGCGCCCGACGCCTGCGCCTTTTGCGTATAGGCCGCCTTGCGCTGGATGTTGATGTTGCTCACCAGCGCGCGCAGCGACGCCGATCCGCTCCCCACCACGCCCAGATAGCCGTCGGGCTGCTCGCCGACCTCCCCCGCGGCGCGCGCGGCGGCATAGGCCGGGTCGCGCTGCGCCCAGGCGGCCACGGGGATCGCGACAACGGCGATCGCGGCGATCACGGCAAGGCTCTTCATACGCATGGCTTAGAAAATCCCCGGATTCTGCTGGATCAGCGACTTGGCCTCGTTGTCGAGGCGATACACCACTTCCTGCGTCACGTTGATGTTGAGGTTGATCTGGATCGGCTTGTCGAGGGCGGAAATGTTCACGCACCCGCCAAGTCCGCCGGCTCCCAACAGCCCGATCGGAGTCAGTATCGCCATCATCCTATAGGTCGTGGGGCGCATCGCGTTCGTCAATCCTGTCGGCATCATGGCTTCTTCTCGCTTGCGGGCGGCTGAACGCCCGTCTTCCGGTTCTGCTCGTCGATCAAGGCTTGCAGGTTGCGCTTCACCAGCCGCTGCGGATCGTAGAAGCTGGCCGCCGAATCGATCAGCCCGCGGAACGGCGCGCGAATGGTGATGTTGAACTGGATCGGCAGCCGCGTCAGCCGGCGCAGCAGGAAGTTGCTCTGCGCGCCCTCGCCCTGCTTGATGCCGGTGAAGCGCACCCCCGTCACCATCTCGCCCGCCAACGGCCCGTCCATCTGCACGTCCAGGCTGCGATAGGTCAGCGAGCGCAGCGACTGGAACGCCAGATTGCCCCAGAAGCCCAGGTCGCGCTCGGTCAGCTCGCCCAGATACGCGATCGACCCGCCGCCGGGGCGCGCCACCAGCCGCCCGCCCGCGATCCGCCCGCCGCTCTGGTCGAAGATCATCGGCAGCACGCCGTCGAACGTGCCGGTCGCGTTCAGATTCTCGAAGTCGAACTGTTGCAGGAACTTGCCCGCGTCCATCGCCTCGACCCGGAAGGTCATGCGCCGCGCGGCGGCCGAGTCGAAATCCAGCGTGGTCGGGTCGAGCGTCAGCGTGCCGCCCGCGAACGGCCAGCGCGCCGTGTCGACCTGCACCTTCAGGTCGGGAAGCAGTCGATAGACGATCCGCCCGTCGGTCACCGCGATGCCGGGGTTGATGGACGCGACGGTCGCGATCTGGTCGGGCGCGCTCACCAGCCCGAGCAGGTCGGTGAAGCGGATCGTGCCCGCCAGCCCCTGCACCGGGCCGAACGCGGCCGCCAGGTCCATCGTGTCGGTCGCGAAGGTGCCGGTGCTCGCGACGCCCGTCGCGTCCCAGCGGATGTCGCCGCTGCCGCGCATCGTGCCCTGCACGTCGGCGATCACCCCGAAGGTCAGCCGCGTCAACAACTCGGGCTGGAAGTCCTTGGTGAAGGTGATGCCCGGCACGTCCAGCCGCGCCGTGCCCGCGCCGCTCGCCAGTCCGTGGGCGATCGTCACGTCGGCGACCTTGGTGCCGGTGGTCGGCTCGGCCAGTTGCCCGCTCGCGCGGATCCGATCGCCTTCCAGCGCGAAGGTGACGTCGCGCGCGGTCATCGGCTGGAAGCGCGGGCTGGCGGCGGCGTCGGCGACGCGCAACTGGCCGGTCAGCGCCAGCCGCCGCCCGTCGAACGTCCACCCGCCCTCGCCCGCGCTCATCACCAGCGGTACCGTGCCGACCTGCCCGCCGCCGCCCGCGAACGTTCCTTCCGCCCCGCGCGCGGTCACCCGCCCCGCCAGCCGCGTCGCATCGATCCGCGTCGTGCCGATCCGCGTGGCAACATCGGTCAGCGCGATGTCGCGCCCGGCCAGCCCGATCGTCGCGCCGGCGGTGGTCAGCGCGAACGGCGATCCGCCGAGCGTGCCGGCCAGCCGCGTCGTTCCCAGCCGCGCGCCGCCGGTGATCCTCCGGTTTGCGACACCGACGAGCGCCGCGCCGGTCGCACACAGCCGCACCGCGTTCCCGGTCAGCGACAAACTTGAAAACACGATGCTATTATAGGTGATGGACGTGCACCCGGGATTGATGGTCAGCGCACCGCCCCGCCCCCACAGCGCACCGATCGGCACCCGCAGCGCCTCGACCCGCCCGCCGGGTAGCGGCCCGGTCACCGTCGCGACGGTCGCGATCCGCGTCTCGCCCCCGCCTCCCGTCGTGAACCGCACCGGCGTCAACGCCAGCGCCGCGCCATCGCGCGCATACGGCCGGACGACCGCCACGCCCGACAGCGGGGCGCCTGGAGCGGCTTGATTCAATTGCACAATCGCGCTCGGCAGCCCACCACCGCCCAGGGTCATGCGCCCCGCGATCTGAACGCCCGCCGGGTGCCCGACGGTGATCGCCCCGCTCGCCAGCGTGGCGCGCGCGCCGGTCGCCGCGGTCACCACCGCACGCTCGACCGTCACCAACGTCGGGTCTCCGGTCGCCACCGCCACATCGGCATCGACCCGCACATCCCCCACCGCCCGCCCCACATCGCGCGCCGCACCGGCGACGAGCGGGCCCAGCGGCGACCCGTCCGCGGAATTACCCAGCTGTTTTAGGCGGTTACGGAGCGGGAGTGCCACGGCGACGTGCTGTGCATCGAGGCGTCCCGCCAGCGTCGCGCCTGCCGTTCCGACCCGCCATTGCCCTTCCCAAACAGCGGCCCCGCTGCGCCCTGCCGCTGCCTGCGCGCGCGTGACGGTCGCCGTCGCCATACCGGTGGTGCGGTCGATATCGCCGCGAAATCCGCTAGTTACGCGAACGTTGTCGAGCCGTGCGGCGCGCGTGGCGATGCGGTTCGCGGCGACCTGCGTTCGGCCGAACCAGCGGTCGAGCGCAGGCGAGAGACCGAGGTCGAGGTCGGCGACCACACCCTGCGCCACGACGCCGTTGCAGGCCAGCGCCGCTGCCCGCACCGGGCCGTCGACACGCGGGGCGGTGGCGGTGACGCGCAGGGCGACGCTGCCCCGCAAGTCCCTTATATCGCAACCTTTTATCGATAGGCTGGGAGCCCGTGCCGCCAGCTGCCCGCGGAAGCCGTCGTCGAGTTGCCCGCGCCCGCTGACGCGGAGCGCGACCGGGCCATAAGGCGTGTCGAGCGCGATGCGGGCATCGGCGACGTCCACGTCGAGCGCGGGCAGTGCGAACGGGGCGCCGGACGGGGGTGGCAACAGCCGGTCGATCGCACCCAGCGACACGCGTCCGTCGCGCAACCGTGCCGCGATCCGCACGTGCCCGGCGCGCACGGAGACCAGCTTCGCCCCGAAAATACCAACGTCGGTGCGCGTTTCGACCCAATCCGCGACAAGATCGGGACGCGCGGGGTCGCCGATGACGACGTTCGTGAGCCGTTGCCGCCCAAGCCCCAGGTCGGCGATCCGATAACGGGCGGTGACGCCCTTCGCGGCGAGTTCGCGGTCGATCACGCCGGTCGAGATCGGCACGCGCGACAGCCACAGCCCGCCGCCCGCAGCCAGCGCCAGAACCGACACCGCCACGACGATGCGCCGCCCGGCGTTGCTCAACGCCATCGAGTCCGCTGCTGTGCCGTGGCGCTCATGCGCGGACGACCATAGGGCAGCGCGACGCGCCCGCGCAATTGCGCCGGGACCCGAACCGACCTACCCCGGCACGCATGGCCGACGACGAAACGCGCGCGCTGGATGCAAAGGGGCACCGCGCGCGGCTGCGGGCGCGGTTGCTGGCCGATCCCGAGGGACTGCTCGACCACGAACTGGTCGAATATCTGCTCGCGCTCGCAATCCCGCGACAGGATACCAAGCCGCTCGCCAAGGCGCTGCTGCGCGAGTTCGGCGGGCTGCCGGGATTGCTCGCCGCCGATCCCGCCACGCTGGCGCGGGTGCCCGGGATGGGGGAGACGAGCGCAGCGGCGATCCGGATCGTGCATGCCGCCGCGATCCGGCTGGTCCGCACCCGCACGCGCGAGGCACCGGTGCTGTCGAACTGGCAGGCGCCGGCCGATTACCTTCATGCCGACATGGCGCATGACATGGTCGAACGGTTCCGCGTCCTGCACCTGAATACCCGCAACATGCTGGTGCGCGACGAAGTGATGGCGCGCGGCACGATCGACGAGGCGGCGGTGCACGTCCGCGAGGTCATCAAGCGCGCGCTCGACCTGGGATCGGCGGCGTTGATCCTGGTCCACAACCATCCGTCCGGCGACCCCTCGCTTAGCCGCGCCGACATCGACATCACGCGCGCGATCGTCGCGGCGGGCAAGCCGCTGAACATCGCGGTCCACGATCACCTGATCGTCGGGCTGAACGGGCAGGTGAGCCTGCGCGCCAAGGGGTTGATGTAAGGCGGTAATCGGAGTGGCGCGCCAAGGCGGACGTCCTTCGACACGCTCCGCACGGGCGGTAGGGGAATATTTGCTCAGGGCAGCAGGAACGTGCCCTCGATCGTGGTGACGCACGTGCCGCGCAACACGACGCGGTCGCCGTCGAGCCGGCAGCCGAGCCGGCCGCCGCGCGCGCTGGCCTGCCAGGCGGAAAAGCTGTCGCGCCCGAGCCGTTTCGCCCAATAAGGCGCAATCACCGCATGCGCGCTGCCGGTGACCGGATCTTCCGGGATGCCGAAGGCGGGGGTGAAGGCGCGGCTGACGATGTCCGTCCGGTCGCCGGGAGCGGTGACGATCACGAGCAGCCGACCCTCCTGCGCCAGCGCGCGCTGGTCGGGGGTGCAGGCGCGAACCGCGGCTTCGCCGGCGAGCACCGCGACCGCATAGCCGCCGTCGTGCCACAGCGTCTCGACCGGCTCGACCCCGAGCGCCGCGACGATGCCGGGCAGATTGCGCGGTTCCGGCGCAAGCGCGGGGAGCGCCAGCGCATAGCCCGCACCATCGCGCGCCACCTCGAGCACGCCCGCCTGACGGGTGGCGAAGCGGACGCGCGCGCGGTCGGGATCGGAGGCGAGCACGACATGGCCGCTGGCGAGCGTCGCATGGCCGCAGAGCGCGATCTCCGAAGCGGGGGTGAACCACCGCAATTCGTAGTCCGCCGCGCCGCTGCCATCAGGGACCAGAAAGGCGGTTTCGGACAGGTTGTTCTCCTGCGCGATGCTCAGCAGCACCGCATCGTCGAGCCACGCCGCCAGCGGCATGACCGCCGCCGGATTGCCGGCGAACGTGTGGTCGGCAAAGGCATCGACCTGGGTGAACGGGATGCGCATGCCGGCCGGTCCTTACAGCCGCTTCGAGAACCAGTGCGGCGTCACGTCGGCCTCGACCAGCGGATTGTCGGTGTCGACATGGCCTTCGGGATCGAGGTGGATCAGCGTCTCGACGCGCGGGAACGTGTCGCGCAACGCACGCTCGACACGCTCGACGATGTCGTGGGCGTCGCGCACCGACAGGTCTGGATCGACCTCCATATGGAATTGCGCGAAATCGTGGCTGCCGGCGCGGCGGGTGCGGAAATCGTGGATGCCGCGGATCCCGGGCTGGCGCGCGGCGACCTCCATGAAGGCGCCACGCTGCGCTTCCGGCCATTCCTTGTCCATCAGCATGTCGATCGCCTGGCTGGACGCCTGGAAGGCGCCGAATGCCAGCCAGGCCGCGATCGCGATGCCGAACACCGGGTCCGCGCCCGAAATGCCGACATACTGGTCGAGCACCAGGGCGGCGATGACCGCGACGTTGAGCAGCATGTCCGATTGATAGTGGACGTTGTCGGCCATGATCGCGACCGAGCCGGTCTGGCGGATGATGCTGCGCTGGTAGGCGAGCAGCGCAAAGGTGGCGACGATCGCCGCGATCGACACGCCGATGCCCAGCCCCGCATCCTCGTTGGCGACCGGGTCGGAGAAGCGCCGGATCGCCTGCACCGCGATACCGATCGCCGAGGCGGTGATGAGCACGACCTGAAACAGCGCCGCCAGCGCCTCCGCCTTGCCGTGACCGAAGCGGTGATCGTGATCGGCGGGCTCCGCGGCGAGCTTCACGCCGTAGAGGGTGACGAGGCTGGCGAGCAGGTCGAGCCCGGTATCGGCGAGGCTGCCGAGCATCGCGACCGAGCCGGTGTGCCAGGCGGCATAGCCCTTCACGAGCAGCAGCGTGCACGCCATCGCCACGCTGGCAAGCGCGGCGCGCATCGCCAACGGAACGACGCGGCGGCGTTCGTCGCGGGTCATGGGAACAGCAATCCTTCGCGCCAATCGCCGTCGTCACCACGCGTGAAGACGCGGCGTTCGTGCAGGCGGTGCGCACGGTCGTGCCAGAATTCGAATTGGTCGGGCGTGACGCGGTAGCCGCCCCAATTCGGTGGGCGCGGCACGTCCTGCCCGTCGAAGCGCGCCTTCATCTCCTCGAAGCGTGCCTCGAAGGTGGCGCGTTCGTCCAGCGGCTGCGACTGGTCCGACGCCCAGGCGCCGAGTTGCGAATCGCGGCCGCGCGTCGCGAAATAGGCGTCGCTTTCCGCATCGCCGGCATGGGTGACCGCCCCCTCGATCCGGATCTGGCGGCGAAGCGACTTCCAGTGGAAGAGCAGCCCTGCCTGCGCATTGACAGCGAGATCCCGCGCCTTGCGACTGCCGCGGTTGGTATAGAAGACGAAGCCCTCCGGCCCGTGGCCCTTGAGCAGCACCATCCGAACCGACGGCCGACCGGCGGCATCGGCGGTGGCGAGCGCCATCGCGTTCGGATCGTTCGGCTCGCTGTCACGCGCTTCCGCGAACCAGCGGTCGAACAGGGCGAAGGGGTCGTCGGACATGCCCGCGTCCTTACCGCGATCAGGCCGGTTCGTCATCATTGTCGTGGGCCTCGGCGCACGTGATCTGCTTCCATGCTAGACGCGCGTTAGTCTCCGGGAACTCCCGTCACCGCCCAGCGATTGAATCGCCCTCGCAACGAGAGGTTCGATTCCGATGGCGGCGCGCGCATATTGGCAGGGGCAGATCCGGCTAGCGCTGGTGTCGATCCCGGTCGAAATCTATTCCGCGACCAAGTCCGGCGCGCAGATCAGCTTCCATCAGATCCACGAACCGAGCGGGCAGCGGATCAAGTACGAAAAGGTCGCGCCCGGCGTCGGCCCGGTCGATCCCGACGAGATCATGAAGGGGTTCGAGATCGAGAAGGGCGAATATGTGCTGCTCGAACAGGACGAGATCGACGCGGTGAAGCTCGAATCGAAGAAGACCCTGGAGCTGACGCAGTTCGTCGACGCGCACGAGATCGACGTGCTGTATTACGAGAAGCCGTATTTCGTCGTCCCCGCCGACGACCTGGCGGAGGAAGCGTTCATCGTGCTGCGCGAGGCGCTGCGCCGGACGCGCAAGGTCGGGCTGGGGCAACTGGCGATGCGCGGGCGCGAATATGTCGTCAGCCTGAAGCCGTGCGGGCGCGGGCTGATCCTGGAGACGCTGCGCTATGCCGACGAGGTGCACCGCGCGCAGGGCTATTTTCGCGACATCCCCGACGACCAGCCCGATGCCGAGCTGCTCGACCTGGCGGAGGCGTTGATCGAGAAGAAGGCGGCGAAGTTCGATCCGGCCGAATTCCACGACCGCTACGTCGATGCGCTGAAGGACCTGATCGAGCGGAAGAAGAAGGCGAAGGGGCGCAAGATCATCGAGGACAAGGGCGATGACGGCGCGCGATCGGGATCGAACGTCGTCGACCTGATGGCGGCGCTGAAGAAATCGATGGAGGGCAAAGGCGGCGCGGCACCGGCGGCGAAGACGCCCGAGCGCAAGACGCGTAAGCCCGCGGCCAAGGCGACGCCTGCCAAGGCCGCGCCGGCGAAGGCATCGACGACCAAGACGACGGCGGCGAAGAAACGTGCCTGATCCGCTCGGCGCCTATAACGCAAAGCGCGACTTCTCGAAAACCGCCGAGCCGGCGGGGACGCTTGCGCCGGGCAACGGCAACGGTTTTATCGTCCAGAAGCACGATGCGACACGGCTACACTGGGACTTCCGGCTGGAGGTGGACGGCGTCCTGAAAAGCTGGGCGGTGACGCGGGGCCCCAGCCTCGATCCGGACGAGAAGCGGCTGGCGGTGCGCACCGAGGACCATCCCTTGTCCTATGCGACGTTCGAGGGGACGATCCCGGCCGGCGAATATGGCGGCGGCACGGTGATGCTGTGGGACCGCGGCACCTGGTCGCCGGTGAAGGGCAAGAGCGCGGCCGATATCGAAAAGGGACACCTGCACTTCGTGCTCGACGGCGAGCGGATGAAGGGCGAGTGGCTGCTGATCCGGTTGCGGCCGCGCGGCAAGGAGAAGCGCGAGAACTGGCTGCTGCGCAAGATCGACGACGCGGAGGCGGGCGGAACCGACACGCTGGTCGAAACCGCGCTGACGAGCGTCGCGACGGGGCGCACG
Source organism: Sphingomonas sp. BE138 (assembly GCF_031456125.1). Classification (NCBI taxonomy): domain Bacteria; kingdom Pseudomonadati; phylum Pseudomonadota; class Alphaproteobacteria; order Sphingomonadales; family Sphingomonadaceae; genus Sphingomonas; species Sphingomonas sp. BE138. The sequence goes on along the minus strand of NZ_JAVDUC010000014.1, from coordinate 40,162 downwards.
ATGCAGGAGATCGCCGAGGGGAAGCGGGCTGCCGCGCCGACGAGCAGGAAGAAGCGCGGGAAGAAGGTTCCCCCGCCCGCGTTCGAGCCGCCGCAGCTTTGCACGCTGGTCGATCATGTCCCGACCGGCAGCGACTGGATCCATGAGGTCAAGTACGACGGCTACCGCGCGCTGGTCGCGGTCGGGGGTGGGTCGGCGACGGTCTACACGCGCAGCGGACTCGACTGGACCGACAAGTTCGCGGGAGTCGCGGAGGCGGCAGCGGCGCTGCCCTGCACCACCGCGCTGATCGACGGCGAGATCGTCGCGTTCAAGGACGGGCGGCCCGACTTCTCGACGCTGAAGGAAGCGATCGGCGCGGGCGGGGCGATGACCTTGTTCGCGTTCGACCTGCTGGAGATCGACGGCGAGGATCTGCGCGACCGGCCGAATGTCGCGCGCAAGGAGCGGCTGCGCGCGCTGGTCGGTGAGGGCGAGGAGCGGCTGCGCTTCGCCGAGCATGTCCACGGCGCGGGCGAGCAGCTGTTCGAGGCGATGTGCCGCGAGAAATACGAGGGCGTCGTCTCGAAGAAGGCCGATGCGCCCTATCGCGGGCGGCGGACGCAGGCGTGGCTGAAGACCAAGTGCATCCAGCGGCAGGAATTCTTGATCGTCGGCTGGCTGCCGTCGACCAAGACGCGCGGGCTGCGCTCGCTGCTGCTGGGCGTGCACGACGGGGACACGCTGCGCTATGCCGGCAAGGTCGGGACCGGGTTCGATGCCGCGACCATGGATGACCTGCGGACACGGCTGGAGACGCTGGCGCGCAAGACCGCGACGGTCGAGGCGCCGCGCACGGCGGTGAAGGGCGCGCATTGGGTGAAGCCCGAATTGGTCGCGGAGGTCGCCTTTGCCGAGACGACGCCGGACGGGGTGCTTCGCCATTCGAGCTTCATCGGGCTGCGCGGCGACAAGCCCGCGCAGGAGGTGGTCGCGGAGCGTCCCGCTCCCCCGCCGCCGCCCGCCAAGAGCCGCATCAAGATCAGCAACCGCGACCGGGTGATCTTCCCCGAAAGCGCGGTCACGAAGGGCGATCTCGCCGATCATTATGCGGCGGTCGCGGGGATCATGCTGCCCTGGGCCGGGCACCGCCCGGTCAGTCTGGTGCGCTGCCCGCAAGGGCGCGCGCGCGCGTGCTTCTTCCAGAAGCATGACGCCGGGTCGTTCGGGGACGCGGTGCATCAGGTGCCGATCCGCGAGAAGGACGGCACCACCGAGGATTACCTGTGGGTCGACGATGCCGACGGGTTGGTGGCGTGCGTGCAGATGGGAACGATCGAGTTCCACGGCTGGGGCGCGCGGGTCGATGCGCTGGAAACGCCCGACCGGCTGGTGTTCGACCTCGACCCCGACGAAGGACTCGGGTTCGAGGAAACGAAACGCGCCGCGGTGCACCTGAAGGAGCAGCTGGCCGAACTGGGACTGGCGAGCTTCCCGCTGCTGTCGGGCGGCAAGGGCGTGCACGTGGTCGTGCCGCTGACCCCGCAGGCGGCATGGCCGCAGGTGAAGGACTTCGCCGACCGCTTCGCGCGCGCGCTGGCGCAGGCCGATCCGGATCGCTTCGTGGCGGTGATGAGCAAGGCCAAGCGAAAGGGGCGGATCTTCATCGACTATCTGCGCAACCAGCGCGGTGCGACTGCGATCATGCCTTATTCGGCGCGAGCCCGCGCCGGCGCGCCGGTCGCGGCGCCGGTGTCGTGGACCGAGTTGCGTGACCTGGAAACGGCCGCGCGCTGGCATGTCGGCGATGCCGAGGAGCTGATCGCACGCGCGAACGGGCGGGCACTGGCGGGCTGGGGCGTGGCGGAGCAGGTGTTGCCGGATTTCTGAGGTTCGGCCGCATCCAGAAACGCCGTCTCCGCACGGACGGGAATGACGGAACGGCACCGCCACAATTCCGTTTCCTTACCGCAGGTGGTCCACTACGGTCTGCGAGCCTTGCGACGAGGGAAAGCAACTGGCCACGCAGCCCGCCTTTGACACGCGCCCGCACGCGCGCCGCCGCTTCGACGACTACACGGGCGCTCCGTCGGACACGATGCGGGCCGGTGCCGCAGACGCGTGGATCGCGGTACTGGAGGAATTGTCAGCGGTCGCCGGCGACGACCTGGGCCATGCGCGCGAGCGCGTGCAGCGCCATGCCGTCGACATCGGCACCGGCTTCCGCATCATCGGCGAGGACTCCGAGCGGCCGTGGCCGGTCAGCCCGGTCCCGCTGCTGATCGAGGCCGAAGAATGGGCGACGATCGAGCGCGGCATCGTCCAGCGCGCCGACCTGTTCGAGACGATCCTGAAGGACCTGTACGGCGCGTCGAAGCTGGCGGAACGCGGGCATTTCCCCGCCGCGCTGGTCACCGGCAGCCCCTTCTTCCTGCGCCCGCTGGTCGGACTAGAACCGCCGGGCGGGCACCACCTTCATTTCGTCGCGGTAGACCTTGGCCGCAGCCCGTCGGGCGAGTGGCGGGTGCTCGCCGATCACCTGCGCGCGCCGACCGGGGCGGGCTATGCGCTGGAGAACCGGCTGGCGGTCAGCCGCACGCTGGGCGGGTTGCAGGCGCGGCTGAACGTCCGCCGCCATGCGCCGTTCTTCGCGGCGTTCCGCGAGGGGCTGGCTGCCGCCTGTCGGCGCAGCGATCCGCGGATCGGGCTGCTGACGCCCGGCCGCTACAATCCGAGCTACCCCGAACAGGCGCATCTGGCGCGTTACCTGGGGCTGCTGCTGGTCGAGGGCGACGATCTCGCCGCGCTCGAGGATCGGCTGTACGTCCGCACGATCGGCGGGCTGAAGCGCATCGACGCGCTGTGGCGGCGGCTCGATCCGCGGCTGCTCGATCCGCTCGCCTTCGATTCGCACTCGCGGATCGGGGTCCCGGGGCTGATCGACGTCTGGGCGCAGGGGAACGTCGTGCTCGCCAATGCGCCGGGCGCGGGCGTGCTGGAGAGCACGGCGTTCGGCGCCTTCCTGCCGCAACTCGCCACGCGGCTGACCGGCGCCGACCTGATCCTCCCCAATATCGCGACCTGGTGGTGCGGGCAGCCGCGCGAGGCAGCACATGTCGCGGCCGAGCTCGATTCGATGCTGCTATGCTCCGCCTTCGGCGCGCGGACTCTGGGGCTGCCGGGAGAGGGCAACATCGCGGGCGCCGACCTAACGCCCGCGCAGCGCGACGCGTTCGTCGACGATTTGGCGCGCCGCCCGCAGGATTATGTCGGGCAGGAGGTCGTCCGTCTGTCGACGATGCCGGTCGTGATCGGCGACCGGATGGAGCCGCGCCCGTTCACGCTGCGCGTGTTCGCGGCGCGCGATGCGCACGGCCACTGGCAGGTACTGCCCGGCGGGTTCGCGCGGATCGGCGAACATGCCGACCCGCGGGCCGCGGTGTTGGGCGAGGGTACGTGGTCGGCGGACGTGTGCGTGCATGGTGCGGAGCCGGTCGCCCCCATGTCGCTGCTCCCCGCCCCCGATTCGCTGCACATCCGGCGCAATCCCGGCACCCTTCCGAGCCGCGTGGCGGACAATTTCTTCTGGCTCGGCCGCTATCTGGAGCGGGGCGAGGCGTTGCTGGCATCGATCCGGGTCATGCTCGGCCATTCGATCGACGCCGACACCGGAGCCGCGCCGGACGAGGCGACGATCGCGCGGCTGGTCGGCGAGATCGTCGACGCCGGTGCGGCGCCCGCCCCCGCCAGCCTGCGCCGCGCCGACCTGACCGCGTTCGCCCGCGCGGCGATGGAGACGCAGGGCGGCTGGCAATCGGTCGCCGCGATCAACGCGCAGGCGCAACGGATCGCGGGCGGATCGCGCGACCGGCTGTCGGTGGATATGGTGCGGCTGCTCGATGCGCCATTCCCCACGCACCGGGGGATGCTCGACCGCGCGGGCTCGCTCCAGCGTCGCTATGCCGCGATCGCGGGGCTGTCCGCCGAGCATATGGGGCGGACAGCGGCGTGGCGTTTCCACGATCTGGGGCGACGGGTCGAACGTGCGCGGGCGATCACGCGCGCAGCGCGGGTGTTCGGCATGTCGGGCGCGTCAACCGCCGATCTGTCGACGCTGCTCGACCTCGCCGACAGCCAGATCAGTTATCGCCAGCGCTACCTGACCGGCATCGCACGCGTGCCGGTGGTCGACCTGACGGTACTCGACCCCGGCAATCCGCGCGCGCTCGCCTATCAGGTCGAGCGGATCCGCGAGCACCTCGCCGCGCTGCCCGTGCTGGGCGACGACGGCATGGCCGAGCCGCAGCAGATCGAGGCGACCGAGTTGTACGCGCTGGTCGCGCCAGCGCAGGCGGCGCTGCTCGATCCGGAGACGTTGCTGGAGGTCGAGAACCGGCTGTTCCGCCTGTCGGAGGCGGTCGCGCGGCGGTATTTCCTGCAAGGGGCCGAACCGTTGCGGGCGAGCGGGTTGACGCTGGCGTGAGCTTTTCCTTCGGTAATATCACCTCCGTTCGCCCTGCCGAAAGGCTGAGCCACGTCGACGCCTCATCTCGTGGGGTGCTCGTTTCCACCGTGCGTCGAGACGACATTTCGACAGGCTCGCCGCCAGCTCAGCAGGAGCGGTTTCGGTGAGCGGGACGGCCTGAACCATGCGCTATCACATTCGTCACATCACCCGTTTCGACTATGGCAATGCGGTCAAGTTCGCGCGCTGTAACCTACGGTTAAAACCGATCGACTGGCCGGGACAGCGGCTGGAGGACTATGCGCTGCACGTCGCCCCATCGGGGCGCACGACGCCGGCGCATGCCGAAGCGGGGCTGGCGCACGTCACGCGGCTGGTGGTCGACGAGCGGGTGCGGAAGCTGACGATCGAGAGCGTCGCGCGGCTGACGGTCGACCGGCTGGTGCCGGTGCCGGACGCCGCCGATCCGACGATCGCCGAGGTTTCGGCACTGGCGCGCGCGTCGAACGACGTGTCGGCGGCGGGACCGGCGGCGTATCTCTACCCCTCGCCGCTGATCCCGCTCGATCGTGCGATCGCCGACTATTGCGCGCCCGACCTGTCCCCAGGGCGCAATGTGCTGGAGGCCGGGATCGCGCTGGCGCAGCGGATCCAGCGCGACCTCGCTTTCGATCCGGCCGCGACGCTGGTCGACACACCCCCGCACGAGGCGTTCGCCAAGCGTCGCGGCGTGTGCCAGGACTTCGCGCAGATCATGCTGACGGGGCTGCGGGCCGCCGGGCTGCCCGCAGCCTACGCCTCGGGCTATATCCGCACGATCCCGCCGCCCGGGCAGGAGCGGCTGGTGGGTGCGGACGCCACCCATGCCTGGGTGCTGATCTGGTGCGGGCCGGCGCGCGGCTGGGTGGGGGTCGATCCCACCAACGGCATCTGGATGGCGGAGGACCACATCATCGTCGCGGTCGGGCGCGACTATGCCGAGATCGCGCCGGTCGACGGCGTGGTGCTCGGCTCGGGCGCGCAGGCGATGGAGGTCAGCGTCGACGTGGCGCCGATCGTGGAACCCGCATGACGATTGCGCTGCGAAGGCTCCTGCCCCACATAGGCCAGTAACACACCAACCGGGGAACACATGGCCGATCCATATGCGACGCTGGGCGTGGCGCGCGGCGCCAGCGAGGCGGACATCAAGAAAGCGTATCGCAAGCTCGCCAAGGAGCTGCATCCCGACCGCAACCGCGACAATCCCAAGGCCGCCGAGCGCTTCGGACAGGTCACGGGCGCATACGACCTCCTGACCGACAAGGACAAGCGCGCGCGGTTCGATCGCGGCGAGATCGACGGCGACGGCAACCCGACCGCACCGTTCGGGTTCGGCGCCGGGCAGCGCGGACAGGCCGGCAGCGGCGGGTTCCGCTCCGAGGGCTTCGATATGGGCGGGATGGGTGGCGGCGCCGGCGGCCCGGACATGAGCGACATCTTCGAGGGACTATTCGGCGGGCGCACGCGCGGTGGCGGCGGCGCGGCGGGCGGTTTTTCGAGCGGGTTCGGGCGGCGGCAGCCCCCGCCCAAGGGCGGAAACGTCGCCTATGCGCTGCGCGTGCCGTTCACCGACGCCGCGACTCTGGCGCCGCAGCGCGTGACGCTGGCGAGCGGCAGCACGCTCGACCTCAAGCTGCCGGCCGGCGTCGAGACCGGCACCCAGATGCGGCTGGCGGGCAAGGGCGATGACGGTCCCGGCGGTCCTGGCGACGCCATCGTGACGATCGAGGTGCAGCCGCACCGCTTCTTCACGCGCGACGGCGACGACGTGCGGCTCGACCTGCCGATCACGCTCAAGGAAGCGGTCGAAGGCGGGAAGGTGAAGTGCCCGACCGTCGACAAGCCGGTGATGATCGCGGTGCCGGCCGGCGCAACTTCCGGCAAGACATTGCGTTTGAAGGGAAAAGGCTTCCACCGCAAAGGCGGCGAGCGTGGCGACCAGTTGGTGACGCTGGTGGTCGACGTTCCCGCCGACGACGCGGCGCTGAAGGCGTTCGTCGCCGACTGGAACGGCGGCGGGAACCCGCGCGCGGCGATGGGCGTCTGATCGTGCGTGACCGACGCGCCGCTATCGCTGACACCTGAAGATCGCGGTCGTCACCACGGCGCCGCACGCCGGCGCTTCGATCGCCAGCTCGCCCGCCATCGCCCGCTCGCTTATGGCTGGGAAGTGTTCAAGCGTGCGGCGCTGGGTGTGTGGACCGACGGATTCATCCACGCCGGGAACCTCGCCTATCTCGCGCTGATGACGGTGTTTCCCTTCTTCATCGTCGCCGCGGCGGTCGCCTCGATCTTCGGACAGAGCGACGAGGTGCAGCACGGGCTGGCCGGGTTCCTGTCGGTGCTGCCGCGCGACGTGGCGGAGGTACTGCGCACCCCGATCGGCAACGTTTTGGAGGCGCGCACGGGGCCGCTGCTGTGGTTCGGGGCGCTGGTCGGATTGTGGACGGTCGGCAGCTTCGCCGAGACGATCCGCGACATCTTCCGGCGCGCCTATGGCACGCGCTCGTCCCAGTCGCTGTGGCGGGCGCGCCTGGGGCTTAGCCTGGCGATCATCGCATCGGTCGTGATCGCGCTGCTCGCGTTCCTGGTACAAGGCATCCTGATCGCGGCGGAGCAGTTCATCTATCGGCTACTGCCCGTCGCGCAGCATGTCGCGGAATGGCTGAACATCGCGCGGCTGGTGCCGGCGGCGATCATGTTCGGCGCGCTGTACATGCTCTTTTACTCGGTGACGCCGGGGAAGTACCGGCGCAGCGACGCGCGCAAATGGCCCGGCGCGCTGTTCACAACCTGCTGGTGGGTGGGGATGACGGCGGGGCTGCCCTGGGCGCTGTCGCAGCTCGGCGGTTACGACCTGACCTACGGAAGCCTGGCGGGTGTGGTCGTGATGCTGCTTTTCTTCTATCTCATCGGGCTGGGGCTCGTCTTCGGCGCCCATCTCAACGCAGCACTGGCGGAGCCGCCCGAAGCGGTTGTAGAGGGGACCGGATCGACCGAATAGAAGAGAACAGGACATCGCGTGAACGAACTGATGGCGGGCAAGCGCGGGCTCATCATGGGGCTGGCCAACGACAAGTCGCTGGCCTGGGGCATCGCCAAGAAGCTGAGCGAGGCGGGCGCGGAGCTGGCCTTCTCCTACCAGGGCGCGGCGATGGAGAAGCGCGTGCGCCCGCTGGCCGAGCAACTCGGCGTCGCGCGGCTGTTCGACTGCGACGTGTCCGACATGGCGGCACTCGACGCGACCTTCGCGGCGCTGGCGCAGGAATGGCCGACGATCGACTTCGTCGTCCATGCGATCGGCTTTTCCGACAAGTCGCAGCTGCGCGGGCGCTATTACGACACCACGCTCGACAATTTCCTGATGACGATGAACATCTCCGCCTATTCGCTGGTGGCGGTGGCGCAGCGCGCGCGCGCGATGATGCCGGACGGCGGCGCGATCCTGACGCTGACGTATTACGGTGCGGAAAAGGTCATCCCGCACTACAACGTGATGGGCGTGGCGAAGGCGGCGCTGGAGACGAGCGTGAAGTATCTCGCGGTCGATCTCGGCCCCGACAACATCCGCATCAATGCGATCTCGGCCGGGCCGATCCAGACGCTGGCGGCGCGGGGCATCGGCGACTTCAACTACATCCTGAAGTGGAACGAGCTGAACGCGCCGCTGCGCCGCACAGTCACGATCGAGGATGTCGGAGGCGCCGGGCTGTACATGCTGTCCGACCTGGCGAGCGGGGTGACCGGCGAGATCCACCATGTCGACGCAGGCTATAACGTGATCGGCATGAAGGCCGAGGACGCGCCGGACATCGCCTTGGCGTGAGCGGCGTCGGCACGACGAGCGGAGAGGACGGCCGCATGACGATCGCGATCCGGCCGGCGCAGGGGCAGGATGTGGCGGCGATCGACGGCTTGCTGCGCGACGTGTTCCCGCGCGCCGACGAGGCCGATCTGGTCCGCCTCCTGTGCGTCGATGGCGACATGGTGCTGGTGATGGTTGCGGTCGATGAGGACAGCGGCGCGCTGGCCGGGATGGTCGCGTTCAGCCGGATGGAGGTCGATATCGCCGCCAGGTCGATCGTGTCGGTCGCGCTGGCGCCGGTCGCGGTCGCGTTGCGCTATCGTCGGCAGGGCGTCGCCGAGGCGTTGATCCAGGCCGGGATCGAACGGCTGGAGGCCGAGCGGGTGGTGCTGTGCTTCGTGCTCGGCGAGCCGGCCTATTACACCCGGTTCGGGTTCCATGCCGATTACGCCCGGCAGTTCGCCTCACCTTATGCCGGCGACCAGCTGATGGCATTGCCGTTGCAAGGTGGGTTGATGCCGTGCGGCGCGCGCGGGGCGGCGCGCCATGCGCGCGCCTTCGCGCGGCTGTCGAGCGACTCGCCGAGCGGCTGATCGCGGCGATCATCCCGGACGCTTGTTACGAAGCCTTAAGTACCGCTTCTTACAAGCGTTCGGAATGGCGAACCTTTCCAACCGCATGCTGCTGACCGCGCAGGTCGCGTTGGGCTTTGCCGCGCTGGCGGCGATGGGGATGTATCCACCGGCGCAAGGACGCATTCTGCTCGTCCCGCTTGCCGATCGGCACGCCGATGCGGCCGCGCGCGTGGCCCTGTCTGCCGGTGCCGCGCTGCTGGGGCGTGGACCGTTCCCCGGATCGTGGGTGGTCGTCGGCGAGCGCGCCCGCATCGCTGCGCGGGTCGACGGCTGGGACATGCTGCTGGTCGCTGCGCCGCCGGCGGGGTGCAGCGGCGATGCCGGCGCGGTGGCGGCATGAGCGCGCCGATCGCACCGCTCGACCGGATGCGCCGCAACGGCGTACGCAGCTGGGCATGGGGCGGGTGGATTTCGCTCGCGGTGCTGCTGATCGGCGACCTGCTGCTCGGTCGCGGGGCCGCGCCGGTGCTGCTGGTGATCGGCATCATCGGCAACCTCGGCCCGACCGTCGTCGCGCTGGCCGGGCGCTACGACGCCACCGCACGCACGCTGATGGGCGTACCTGCCACGGTGGTCCCGGCGCTGCTCGTCTTCCTGCTGCACGGCCATGCGTGGCAGATGGACGCGCATATGTATTTCTTCGTCGCGATGGCCGCACTGCTGGTGCTCGCCGACTGGCGACCGATCGCGCTGGCAACGGCGCTGACCGCGGTCCATCACCTGCTGCTGCAGTGGTTCGTGCCGGAATGGGTGTTCACCGGCAACGGCAATCTGGGGCGCGTCGGCTTTCATGTGGTGGCGGTGGGATTGCAGTTCGGCGTGCTGACCGTCGTGACGATCATGCTGGAGCGGCTGTTCGCGGCGCAAGCGGCGGCGCTTGCGCGTGCACACGATCTGACCGCGATCGCCGAGGACGAACGTCGCAGCACGCAGCGCGCGCTGGAGCAGGCGCATGTCGCGGAACAGGAGGCCGCGCTCGAACGGCGGCGACGGCAGGAGCAGGCCGACAAGGCGGCGCGCGAACGGCGCGGCGAGTTGACGATGCTGGCGCACGAGTTCGAGCGATCGGTCACGTCGATCGTCGGCGGGATCGCGCAGGCGAGCGAACGACTGGAACAGGCCGCGATCACGCTGGAGGACGGTACCGCCCGCGCGCGGACCGAGGTGCAGTCGACCGCGAGCGGGGCCAGCGACGCGGCGGCGGGAGTCGCGCAGGTGGCCGCTTCGATCCGCGACCTGTCGCGATCGATCCAGACGATCGCGGTGGCGGCGGCGCGCCAGTCGACGCTGAGCGACGATGCCACCATCGCCGCCCAGCGCAGCGTGCAGACCGCGGCGATGCTGGAGGAGCAAGCCCTGCAGATCGACGGCTTCCTCGACGAGATCCGCCGGATCGCCGCGCAGACCAACCTGCTCGCGCTAAACGCCGCGATCGAGGCGGCACGCTCGGGCGAGGCGGGGCGGGGGTTTGCGGTGGTCGCGGGCGAGGTGAAGGCGTTGTCGCAGGACACGACGCGCGCCAGCGACCGGATCAGCGCGCTGGTCGTGGCGATCCGCGAGGGCGTAGCGGACACCGGCGACAAGTTGCGCAACGTGACGGACGCCATCGAGGAAGTGTCGGGCGCGGCGCGCGGGATCGCCGGCGCGGTCGAAGAGCAGCGCGCGACCGCGCTGGAGGTCGATGGCGGCGCAACCCATGCGACGCGCATGGCCGAGGTGATCGGCGACGGCGTCGGCACGCTGGTCGATACGATCGGGAAGGCATCGACTCTGTCGGCGACGGTGCGGACCAGCGCGGGCGACCTGGCGACGAGCGCACGCACGTTGCGCGCGTCGACGAACCAGTTCGTCGCGTTCCTGACGCGCGATCGCGCGGTCGGGGAGTAGGCTAGCGCCGGATCGCTTCCAGTGCGATGCCGGCGAGGTTCTGCGTGCGCTTGATATAGCGGATGCGCAGCTGCGGCGGACGGGGCAGCGCGTGGAAACGCGCCGAAAGGTCGCGGCAAGCCGGCGGGCAGCGGATCGCGCCATGCGCCTGCGCGATCACCGCCGCGGCATCGCCGAGCAGCAGCGCCTCCGCCAGCCCCAGGTCGTTGGCGAGCGTCAGCGCGGCGATCAGGGCGTGCCACTCCGCCGCCATGCTGGTGCCCTCACCCAGATCGCGGCGCATATAGGTGCGGCCGCCGGCGACCAGCGCATATTCCATGCCCGCCGGCGAATAGCCGCCGTCGAAGAAGATCTTCATGCGCGCCGCCACGCTCCGGGTGCGAGGTCGTCGAGCATCCAGCCGCCGATCCGTCGGCGGATCAGCCGCAGCGTCGGGTGACCGACCGCGGCCGTCATGCGGCGGACCTGGCGGTTCCGCCCCTCGCGGATCGTGAGTGCGATCCACGTGTCGGGGATGCTGGCGCGGTAGCGGATCGGGGGCGTGCGCGGCCAGATGGCAGGAGCATCGAGGCGCTCGACCTCGGCGGGGCGGGTCGGGCCGTCCTTGAGCAACACGCCGGTGCGCAGCGCCGCGAGCGCGGCATCGTCGGGCACGCCCTCCACCTGCACCCAATAGGTCTTGGGCAGCTTGAACTTCGGATCGGCGATGCGGGCCTGTAGCCGGCCGTCGTCGGTGAGCAGCAACAGCCCCTCGCTGTCGCGGTCGAGACGACCGGCAGGGTAGACGCCGGGCACGTCGATGTAATCCGATAGCGTCGCGCGGGTCGTGGGCGCGCCGCGATCCGTGAACTGGCTCAGCACGTCATAGGGCTTGTTGAACAGGATCAGCGTCATGCGCGCGCGATCTGCTGCGCCACCGCTTCCGCGACGCGGATGCCGTCGACCGCGGCCGACAGGATGCCGCCGGCATAGCCGGCCCCCTCCCCGGCCGGGTACAGGCCGCGGGTATTGAGGCTCTGCATGTCGTCGCCGCGGGTGAAGCGCACCGGCGAGGAAGTGCGCGTCTCGACCCCGGTCATCACGACGTCGGGATGGTCGTAGCCCTTGATCTGGCGGCCGAACACCGGGATCGCCTCCCGCATCGCCTCAATCGCGAAGTCGGGCAGGCATTCCGACAGGTCGGTCGGGGTCACGCCGGGGCGATAGGACGGGATGACGCTGCCGAGGGTGGTCGAGGGGCGGCCGGCGAGGAAGTCACCGACGCGCTGCGCCGGAGCGTGATAGTTCGATCCACCGGCGACGAACGCCTTGGCTTCCCAATGGCGTTGCAAGGCGAGACCGGCGAGCGGGTCGCCGGGGAAGTCGCGGTCGGGGTCGATCGCGACGACGAAGCCGGAGTTGGCGTTGCGCTCGTTGCGCGAATATTGGCTCATGCCGTTGGTGGCGACGCGGCCTTCCTCGCTGGTCGCGGCGACCACCGTGCCGCCCGGGCACATGCAGAAGCTGTAAACCGTCCGCCCGTTCGAACAATGGTGCGAGATGTGATATTCCGCCGCTCCCAGAATGGGATGACCCGCGTCGGGGCCGAAGCGCGCACGGTCGATCCAGCTTTGCGGATGCTCGATGCGGACGCCGATCGAGAAGGGCTTGGCCTCGGCATGGACCCCCGCCGCGACCAAGTTGGCGAAGGTGTCGCGCGCGCTGTGTCCGATCGCCATCACAACGTGCTCGGCGGCGAGATAGCCGCCGTCGTTCAGGTGCAGCCCGCGGATGCGGCGCCGGCCTCCGGTCGTTTCGATGTCGAAATCATTGACCCGGGTCGAGAAGCGGTATTCGCCGCCGAGTTCCTCGATCGTGGCGCGCATGCTCTCGACCATGGTCACCAGCCGGAAGGTGCCGATATGCGGGTGCGCCTCGGTCAGGATATCCTCGGGTGCGCCGGCTTTGACGAACTCCGTCAATACCTTGCGGTTGAGGTGCCGCGGATCCTTGATGCGGCTGTAGAGCTTGCCGTCCGAAAAGGTGCCGGCCCCGCCCTCCCCGTACTGAACATTGGACTCGGGGTTGAGGACACTGCGCCGCCACAGGCCCCAGGTGTCCTTGGTGCGCTCGCGGACCACCTTGCCGCGCTCCAGGATGATCGGGCGGTAGCCGGCCTGAGCGAGGATCAGCGCGGCGAAGAGCCCGCATGGGCCGGCACCGATCACCACCGGGCGGGGGGCGCCGATGTTGGCGGGGCTCGGCGCGCGGTACCGGGTGTCGGGGGTGAGCGACACGTCGCGGTCGCGGCGGTTGCGCGCGAGCACTGTGCCCTCGTTCTTCACCGCGGCATCGACGGTATAGACCAGCTGGATGTTGCCATGTTCGCGCGCGTCGTTGCCGCGGCGCGCCACCGTGAAGCGGATCAGGTCGCGCGGGGTGATGCGCAGCCGCCGGACGATGGCGGCGGGAAGCGCCTCGTCTGCGTGGTGGAGAGGCAGTTTCAGGTCGGTGATGCGGATCATGGCGGCGGGGCTTTAGCGGGGTTCGTCGGGCGGGGCGAATGTTGCGAATGTTGAGACAGTGGCGGGGGCATGGAGTGAATGTGAGGGGGCCGATATGCGTCTGATAACCGAGGGTCGGTGATGTAGGACAGCGCCTACTCCCTGCGTCACCCCCCGCTCAGGCCGGGGTCCATGTCGCCGCAAGAACAGCCACTTCGGCGCATGCGGCACGGCTGGATCCCGGCCTGCGCCGGTATAACGGTGAGACGCAGAGACGAACGTGCGCCTTATCGCCAACCCAATGCGGGCGCGACGTGGCGCAGGATGTTGTCGAGGACGTGCGCGTTGTAATCGACGCCGAGCTGGTTGGGGACGGTCAGCAGCAACGTATCGGCCTCGGCAATCGCCTCGTCGGCGCGAAGCTGTTCGATCAGGCGGTCGGGCTCGGCGGCGTAGGAACGCCCGAAGACCGCGCGCATGTTGTCGATGACGCCGATCTGGTCGCCACCGCCGTCGCGCCCGAAATACGCGCGGTCGCGATCATCGGTCAGCGCGAAGATCGAGCGCGAGACCGACACGCGCGGGGTGCGCGTGTGCCCCGACGCCGTCCATGCGTCGCGGTAGGCGCGGATCTGCCGCGCCTGCTGGACGTGGAAGGGCTCACCGGTCTCGTCGGCCTTCAGCGTCGAGCTTTGCAGGTTCATGCCCTGCTGCGCCGCCCAGACCGCCGTGGCGTTCGACGCCGAGCCCCACCAGATGCGCTCGCGCAGCCCCGCCGCATGCGGCTCCAGCCGGAGCAAGCCGGGCGGGTTGGGGAACATCGGCTGCGGGTTCGGCTTGGCGAACCCGTCACCGTTCAGCAGCCGCAGGAAGAGTTCGCTGTGGCGACGACCCATGTCGGCGTCGCTCTCGCCGGGCTTGGGTGCATAGCCGAAATAGCGCCAGCCCTCGATCACCTGCTCGGGGGAGCCGCGGCTGATCCCGAGTTGCAGCCGGCCGCCGGCGATCAGGTCCGCCGCACCCGCATTCTCGGTCATGTAGAAGGGATTCTCGTAGCGCATGTCGATGACGCCGGTGCCGATCTCGATCGTCCGCGTCCTGGCGCCGACCGCGGCGAGCAGCGGGAAGGGCGAGGCGAGCTGCTGCGCGAAATGGTGGACGCGGAAATACGCGCCGTCCGCCCCGAGTTCCTCGGCGGCGACCGCGAGGTCGATCGACTGGAGCAGCACGTCGCTGGCCGAGCGCGTGGCGGAACCGTGCGCGTCGGACCAGTGACCGAAGGAGAGGAACCCGATCTTTTTCATATACCTAGTCCGGATGATCGTCATCGCGAGCGGAGCAAAGCAATGACGGGAGAGGAAGTTATGCCGCCGCGCGCTCGTCGAAGCTGCGTCGCGCTTCCTCGACATGCGGCATGTTGTCGATCGTCCAGCGGTACAGCGCCTTGAACGGCTGGTGCAGCGAGCGGCCGAGCGGAGTGATGGCATATTCGACCGCGACCGGCGAGGCCGGGATCACGCGGCGCGAGACCAGCCCGTTGCGCTCCAGCCGGCGAAGGCATTGCGTCAGCGCCTTCTGCGTCACACCCTCCAGATGACGGCGGATGGCGTTGAAGCGCATCGGGCCGGCATCGAGCACGGTCAGCACCATCATCGACCATTTGTCGGCGATCTGGTCCAAGAGCGTCCGGCTGGGACACCCGACCGAGAAATGCTGACAGCGGGGGGCGGTTTCCATTGATATACCTAGTCGATCGCAGGTGCGTTATTGACGTCAGGTTTCCGATATATACCTGAAGGGCCGCAATCACAAGAAAAGGCCCGTGCATGTCCTCCGCCTCGGTCGATACCCTGTTCCGTCCGTTCTCGCTCGGCTCGCTGGAGCTGCCCAACCGCATCGTCATGGCGCCGATGACGCGCACGATGGCGCCCGGTGGCGTCGTGGGCGAGGCGAATGCCGCCTATTACCGGCGGCGCGCCGAGGGCGGCGTGGGGCTGATCCTGTCCGAAGGCACGGTGATCGACCGGCCGTCGTCGCGCAACCATCCCGGCATTCCGTTCTTCCACGGCGACAAGGCGCTGGAGGGCTGGAAGGGCGTGATCGACGCCGTGCACGCCGCAGGCGGCAAGATGGGGCCGCAGATCTGGCACACCGGCGCCACCAACGGCCCGCCCGCCGGCGACTGGGCGCCGCCACAGCCGGTCGAGAGTCCGTCGGGCTATAACGCGCCGGCCGAGGCGCGCGGGCAGGCGATGAGCGACGAGGATGTCGCCGACACGATCGCCGCGTTCGCGCGCGCCGCCGCCGAGGCGAAGGCGCTCGGTTTCGACACGGTCGAGATCCATGGCGCGCACGGCTATCTGATCGACCAGTTCTTCTGGGGCGGCACCAACCAGCGCGACGATCGCTATGGTGGCGCGACGATCCGCGAGCGGTCGCGCTTCGCAGGCGAGGTGGTGAAGGCGGTGCGCGCGGCGGTCGGCCCCGATATGCCTGTCATCCTGCGCGTCAGCCAGTGGAAGCAGCAGGATTACAAGGCGCGGCTGGCGGAAACGCCGGAGGCGATGACCGACTGGCTGCTGCCGCTGGTCGAGGCGGGCGCGAACGTGCTGCACTGTTCGCAGCGGCGCTTCTGGGAACCCGAGTTCCCGGAGATCGACGGCGCGGAGGGACTGAACTTCGCGGGCTGGGCCAAGAAGCTGACCGGCGCGGCGACGATCAGCGTGGGATCGGTTGGGCTGTCGGGCGAATTCCTGGCGGCGTTCGGCGGCGAAGGTTCGACCAGCACCGATCTCGACCGGCTGGTGACGCGGATGGAGCGCGACGAGTTCGACCTGATCGCCGTCGGGCGCGCGCTGATCAGCGACGCCGATTGGGTGGCCAAGGTGCGCGCAGGCGATGCCGCGGAACTGAAGGGCTTCGAGGCGAGCGCGCTGGCCGAACTGGTGTGATCCCCTGCCCCGCCCCCCGGGCGCTCGCGGGGCGGGGCACGATCTGGATCAGCTTGTTTTCACTCTGAATTTTGGAACAGCGCCGACGCGGCACGGGTTCACTTCGCATCCACGATGGGAGTTGAACGCATTATGCCGACCGACCAGGACACGCTGCGCGAGCTGTTCGTCACGGGCCTGCGCAACGCGCACGCCGTCGAGAAGCAGGCGCTGTCGATCATGTCGCCGCAGGTCGCGCGACTGGAACATTATCCCGAGGTCGCGGACCGTCTGCAGTTGCACATCGACGAGACGAACGGGCAAGTCGAGCGGCTCGACGAGTTGCTGGCGTCGTTCGAGACCAGCGGGTCGGTACTGAAGGACGCCGCGTTGAGCATGACCGGCGGGATGGCCGCGATCACGCACACCTTTGCCGGCGACGAGATCGTCAAGAACAGCTTCGCGAACTTCGCGTTCGAACATTTCGAGATCGCGGCGTACAAATCGCTGCTGGTGCTGGCCGAGGACGGCGGTTTCACGCAGGCGGTGACGCCGCTGCGTCAGACGCTGGACGAGGAACAGTCGATGGCGCGCTGGCTGGACGAGCACCTGCCGGTCGTCACGCGGCGCTATGCCGAACTGTACGCCGCCGGCGGCAGCGGCCATGCCAAGGTCTGACGGAACCGGGATGCGCGGTCCCCGCGTCGCGACCGCTGCGGCGGCGGGGGTCGCGCTGGGGCTGGCCGCGCATTGGCTGCGCAAGGCGGCCGTGCAAGGCCCCAGCCTGCTGGCGGGCCGATGGGACAGCGTTCTGGCGGCTGAGCATGCCGCCGCCTTGCGGGTATTCGACCGCATCGAGCGCACCGGGCAGGACGACGTCCTGCGTCGCAAGACGCTGCTCGCGATGCTGAAACATGCGATTTCCAAGCACGCGTTCCAGGAAGAGAACGTCGTCTATGCGATGATGCGCGACCACGACCTGACCGCCGCGGCGGATCACCTCAACCACGACCACGGCTATGTGAAGCAATATTTCTTCGATCTGGGCGAGATGCCGGCGGACAGCCCCGAATGGCTTCCCAAGGTGAAGGCGTTCCGCGCGATGATCGAGGAACATATGCGCGAGGAGGAGGACACGCTGTTCCCGCAGCTGCGTGGGGCATTGTCCGACGCACAGAACCGCCACGTCACCGCCGCGATGCACCGCGAGGGGCTGAAGCTGGCCTGACGCGCAGCCTTTTGGCGCGGCGGTGCGTAGATACGGGCAGGAGGATCCATGACCGACAAGCAACCGATGCAGTCCGATGGCGGCGACACCACGCCGCACGATCCCGATGGCACGGGCGAAGTGGCGAGCCGCCGCGACAGTTCGGGCGAGAGCCAGGGCGGCGCCTATCCAAACCCGCACACCGGCAAGGAAGGCGGTCATTTCGACGGCGGCCAGAGCGAACGCGCCTACCACGGCGGCAAGCAGGCGGGCGCGGAGAAGGACGGCGAACAGCCGAACGCGCCGTCGACGGAGTGACGGTCGGAGGGTGGCGACGATAGTGGCGCCGAATACCCTCCCCGATACGTCGCGCCCGTTCGTGCTGAGCCTGTCGAAGCACGTGTCCCAGAACGCGCCCTTCGACAGGCTCAGGGCGAACGGTGTGGGGTAGGCGAAGTCACGCCTCCGAAGTTGTTACCGTTGATTGCGAGGATCTTCCAGATACCCCGCCGACTCGCACGTCTCGGGATTCTTGCGGCATTCCTTGTCACGCCGTTCCTGCTCCTTGCGCATCTTGCGAACGTATTTCTCGTCGCGCTCCTTGGCGCTGGTCGTCATCAGGTCGGCACCCTTGCCGACCGCCTTCACCGGTAGTGTCGCGACGTTCCACGCGGTGCGCACGCATCCGCCGGTCGCCAGCAAGGCCAGCACCGCCACCATCGTCTTGCCCATATCGTTCACTCCACCCGAGGCGCGCGCCATAGCAGCGTAAGCGTGAATGCAGGCCATGAGAATCGTTCGCACGGACCCCGCTACGCCGGCCGACGTTGTTCGGTCACCAGCGGATAGGCGGAACGCCATGCACTTCACGATCAACGGACAATCGCACGAGGCGGAGGTGGACGTGCGCACCTCGCTGCTCGACCTGTGCCGCGAGCATCTGGGGCTGACCGGCTCGAAGAAGGGCTGCGACCACGGACAGTGCGGCGCGTGCACGATGCTGGTGAACGGGCGGCGGATCAATTCCTGCCTGACGCTGGCAGTGATGCACCAGGACGACGAGATCGTGACGATCGAGGGGCTGGGCACGCCCGAGGACCTCCACCCGCTGCAATCCGCGTTCGTGCGGCACGACGGCTATCAATGCGGTTACTGCACGCCCGGGCAGATCTGCTCTGCGGTGGGCATGCTGGACGAGGTGAAAAAGGGGTGGCCGAGCCATGCCTCCGCTGACCTGACCGCGACCGAGTTGAGCGACGCCGAGATCAGCGAGCGGATGAGCGGCAACCTCTGCCGCTGCGCCGCCTATCCCAACATCGTCGACGCGATCCGCGAGGTCGCCGACGGACAAGCGAAGGTGGACGCATGAAGACGTTCGATTATGCGCGCGTCGGCAGTGTCGCGGAGGCGACCCGCGCCGGCGGGCGCTTCATCGCCGGGGGCACCAACCTGCTCGACCTGATGAAATTACAGGTCGAGACGCCCGAGAAACTGGTCGATATCAGCAAGCTCGATCTGAATACGATCGAGGAGCGCGACGACGGCGGGCTGACGATCGGCGCGCTGGTGCCGAACAGCGACCTGGCTGCCGATCCGCGCGTGATTGCGAAGTACGAGGTGCTGAGCCGCGCGCTGTTGGCGGGTGCGTCGGGGCAGTTGCGCAACAAGGCCACGACCGGCGGAAACCTGCTCCAGCGGACGCGCTGCTATTATTTCTACGACACCGCCGCGGGCTGCAACAAGCGCGAGCCGGGCAGCGGATGCGAGGCCATCGGCGGGTTCAACCGCATCCACGCGATCCTGGGCACGAGCGAGCAGTGCATCGCGACGCACCCCGGCGACATGCCGGTGGCGATGCGGGCGCTGGACGCGGTGATCGTCACCACGAGAGCCGACGGGGACAAGCGCCGCATCCCGATCGCGGATTTCTACCGGCTGCCGGGCGATACGCCGCAGATCGAGAACGTGTTGGAGGCCGGCGAACTGATCACGCATGTCGAGTTGCCCGCGCCGCCGGAGGGCCGGCAGCTGTATCGCAAGGTGCGTGACCGGGCATCCTATGCATTCGCGCTCTTCTCGGTCGCGGCGGTGGTGAAGGTCGACGGCGGGACGATCGCGTCCGCCGCGCTCGCCTTCGGCGGGGTCGCGCACATGCCGTGGCGCAACGCGGCCGTCGAGCAGGCGCTGGTCGGCAAGGCGCCGTCCGACGAGGCGTTCAGCGCCGCCGCCGATGCGCTGCTGGATGGCGCCAGGGGCTTCGGCACCAACGATTTCAAGATCCCCCTGGCGCGACGCACGTTGATCGCTGCCCTCCGAGAGGTGACGCAATGACGCTGATCGACAAGGTGCTGGGACGCGAGGACACGCGCAGCCTGACGATGAACGATCCGCATCCGCACAGCTGGCTGGATGCAGGCGCGCAAGGGGTGATCGGCAAGCCACTCGACCGGGTCGAGGGACCGTTGAAGGTATCGGGCAAGGCGACCTATGCCGCCGAATACCCCGCCGAGCGGCTGACGTATGGCGTGCTGGTGCGCGCGCCGTTCGGGTCGGGGAAGATCAGCGACGTGGTCGCCGACCGAGCGCGCGTGCTGCCGGGCGTGATCGACGTCATCACCGATTATCCCAGCTTCATCCGCAACCCGCAGCAGGGCGGCGAGAAGAAGGCGCCGACGCAGGGCGTGCAGAAGGTCGACTATCACGGCGAGATCGTCGCGATCGTCGTCGCCGAGACGTTCGAGGCGGCGCGCGACGCCGCCGCGCAAGTGACCGTCAACTATACGCCGGCCGAGGGCGCCTATGTCTTCGCCGCGCACCGCGACCAGGCGACCCGCCCGCCGCCCGACCAGATCCCGCCGCATATGAGCAAGGGCGATCTCGACAAGGCGATGGCGGAGGCGGCGTTCACGGTCGACGCGACCTATACCACGCCCAGCCAGAACTCCGCGGCGATGGAGCCGCATGCGTCGATCGCCGAGTGGAAGGACGGATCGCTGGTGCTGCACGGCAGCTATCAGATGGTCGCCTCCGACCAGATGCAACTGGCGCAGGCGCTGGGCGTCGGCAAGGATCAGGTGCGAATCATCTCCCGCTATGTCGGCGGTGGGTTTGGCTCCAAGCTGGGCATCGCACCCGAGAGCGTGGCGGCCGCGATCGCGGCAAAGCGGATCGGCCGCCCCGTGAAGGTTGCGATGGCGCGCCAGCAGGTGTTCGACGCAACCGTCCGCCGGTCGAACACGGAACAGCGCATCCGGCTGGCGGCTGACGCGCACGGCAAATTGACCGGGCTCGGGCACGAGACGCTGGCGAGCAACCTGCCGGGTGAGAAGTTCTTCGAGCCTGCCGGCATCGGCACGCAATTCGCCTATGCCGCCGACAACCGGCTGATCGACCATAAGCTAGTGGAAATGAACTGGCTGCTCGCCGGGTCGATGCGCGCGCCGGGTGAGGCGGTCGGCATGCTGGCGCTGGAAGCGGCGATGGACGAGCTCGCCTATACGATCGGGATCGATCCCATCGAATTGCGCCGCCGCAACGAGCCGGCGATCGACCCGACAAACGACGTTCCCTTCTCGACGCGGTTGCTGATCCCGTGCTTCGACAAGGGTGCCGAGCTGTTCGGATGGAGCGAGCGCAGCCCCGAGCCGGCGAGCGACCGGCGTGGCGAGTGGCTGCACGGTGTCGGCGTCGCTGCCGCTGTGCGTTCGAACATGCTTCAGAAGTCGTCGGCGAGCGTCGAGCTGACGAAGGACGGGCGCGCGATCGTGTCGACCGACATGACCGACATCGGCACCGGCACCTATACGATCCTGGCGCAGATCGCCGCGGAGACGCTGGGCCTGCCGCTCGACCGCGTGATCGTCCATCTGGGCGACGGCGAGGCGCCCCCCGCGGCCGGATCGGGCGGGTCGTGGGGCGCAGGATCGTCGGGATCGTCGGTGTATCTTGCCTGCGAAGGGCTGCGGGAGAAGCTGGCTAAGGCGATGGGCGTCGACGCGCACGCGATGACGCTGAAGGACGGGCGCGCGATCGCCGAGAACCGCGCGGTCGAGATCACCGAACTGGTCGGCGACGGCATCAGCGTGACCGGCACGATCGCGCCCGGCAAGCAGGAGAAGCTGCATCGTCAGGCCAGCTACGGCGCGCACTTCGCCGAGGTGAAGGTGAATGCGACCACCGGCGAGGTGCGGGTCGAGCGGATGCTGGGCGTGTTCTCGGCCGGGCGGATCCTGAACGCCAAGACGGCGCGCTCGCAATGCCTGGGCGGGATGACGTTCGGGATCGGTGCCGCGCTGACCGAGGAATTGGTCCACGACCCGCGCAACGGCAAGGTCGTGAACCGCGATCTGGCCGAGTATCACGTGCCGGTGAACGCCGACATTCCGCAGATCGAGGTCGAGTTCCTCGACGAGCGCGACGTCCACGCCAATCCGATCCACGCCAAGGGGATCGGCGAGCTGGGCATCTCCGGCGCGGGGGCGGCAATCGCCAACGCGATCTACCATGCGACCGGCGTGCGCGTGCGCGACTATCCGATCACCTGCGACAAGTTGCTGGCGGAATTGCCGGCGGTATAACCGTCATCGCGAACCGAGCGAAGCAATCCAGGGCGCCGCGTGCTGCCCTGGATTGCTTGGCTTGAAGTGACGAACAGTAGAGACAATCATGGCCGATAACGATTCCGTCCTTGCCGCGGCGGCCGCCTGGAAGGGTGAGCCGCTCGCGCTCGCCACCGTCGTGTCGACCTGGGGATCGGCGCCGCGACCACGTGGCAGCCATATGCTGGTGCACGCCGACGGGCGGTTCGAGGGCTCGGTGTCGGGCGGTTGCGTCGAGGGCGACATCCTCGACACCGCGGCACAGGTGATTGCGGGCGCGCCGTTCGCTGTAAAGACCTATGGCGTCGCCGACGACAGCGCGTGGCAGGTCGGGCTGCCGTGCGGCGGCGAGATTTCGGTGATGGTGCAGCCGGTCAGTGCCGAAGGGTTCGATCCCGAATTGTTCGATCGCATCGCCGAAGCGCGTGCGGCGGGAAGGTCGCTGACCGTCACGACCGACCTTGAGACCGGCCATGCCGATCTGCGCCCGGCGGAAACCGGCGAGGTGTTCGTCAACCGCTACGATCCGCCGCGCCGCCTGCTGATCGTCGGCGCGGTGCAGATCGCGCAGAGCCTCGCCGCGCTCGCCGCCACGCTGGGGATCGCGGTGGTGGTGATCGACCCGCGCGGGCGGTTCCTGACCGAGGAGCGCTTTCCGGGCGTGACGCTCGACGACCGCTGGCCCGACGAAGCGGTGGCGGCGTGGAAGCCGGGACGATCGACGGCGGTCGTGACCCTGAGCCATGATATCAAGATCGACGACCCGGCGTTGATCGCCGCGCTAGATACCGAGGCGGCCTATGTCGGCGCGCTCGGCAGCCGCCGCAGCCATGCCGCACGGCGCGAACGGCTGGGCACGGCAGGGATCGATGCGGCGCTGCTCGACCGCATCGATGGGCCGGTCGGGATCGACATCGGCGCGATCGGCCCCGCGGAAATCGCGCTGTCGATCGCCGCGGCGATGGTGCGCGCATTCCATGATCGCGGTTGAGACCACTGTCCTCGTCCTGCTCGCGGCGGGCAAGTCCGAGCGGTTCGGGTCGGGTAACAAGCTGGAACAGTCCGTCCTGGGGCGCGCGCTGGGGCTGCACGTCGCGCTGACGTTGGAGGACATGCCGTTTCTCGCGCGGATCGCGATCGTCGCCGACGGCGCGGTCGATTATGCCGCGCATGGATTCCGCGTGCTGCACAACGCTGCCTCCGACCGCGACATGGCGTCGTCGGTGCGGATAGGGGTCGAGTGCGCGCGCGCACGCGGGGCGGCGGCGGTCCTGATCGCGCTGGCCGACATGCCGCGCATCACCGCCGCGCACATTTACCGGCTGTTCGATGCCGCCGCCGATCTGGACGACGCGGCGGTGGTCGCATCCAGCGACGGCGTGGCGCCATGCCCGCCGGTGCTGCTCGGACGCGAGCGGTTCGCCGATGTACTGGCGATCCGCGGCGACCGGGGCGCACGCGACCTGATCGGTGCCGGCCGGCATGTGATCGTCGATGCCGCCGAACTGATCGACGTCGACACGCGCGAGGATTTGGAGCGGGTCCGCGCGGCAGTGCATCCGCCGGAGTTGTCGGCGTGGCCCACCGGCGTCCGCTGACCACACCTCGCGTTATTCGTGCCGTAGTGCGTCGATCGGGTTGAGCGCGGCCGCGCGGCGTGCGGGGAAATAGCCGAAGACGACACCGATGACCGCCGAGATCGCGAAGGCGACGAGGTTGATCTGCGGATCGAAGGTCCACGGCACGTCGAGCAGGGGGGTCAGCCCGGCGATCACGCCTTGCGCCAGCAGCAGCCCGATCAGCCCACCGAGGCATGACAGCGCCACCGCCTCGACCAGGAACTGCAACAGCACCTCGTGCGCGACCGCGCCGATCGCCAGTCGGATGCCGATCTCGCGCGTGCGCTCGGTCACGCTGACCAGCATGATGTTCATGATGCCGATCCCGCCGACGACCAGGCTGATCGCCGCGACGGCCGCGACAATTCGCGTCAGCGCCGTGGTGGTGCCGGTCAGCGTGTCGCTGATCTGCTTGGTGTCGAAGATGTTGAAATTGTCTTCGCGCCCGTCGGTGATGGTGCGGCGTTCGCGCAGCAGGTCGGTGATCGCGGATTGCACGCCCGCTGTCTGGTAGCGCTGGTCGACGCCTACCAGCATCAGGCGGATGTCGCGGTTGCCGGTGAAGCGGCGCTGCACCGCCTTGATCGGCATGATGACCACATCGTCCTGGTCACCGCCGAACCCGGCCTGCCCGCGCGTGCTGAGCACGCCGATGACGTCGCAGCTGACGTCGCCGAGCCGGAAGCGCAGGCCGACCGCCTCGCCGCCCCGAAACAGGTTCTGGCGCACGGTATTGCCGATGATGCACACCGCCTTGCCCGCCTGCTCCTCGGCAGGCGTCCACGAGCGCCCTGCGACCAGCGGCCATGGCTGGACCTGAAAATAGGCGGCGGTGGTGCCGTTGATCGTCGTCGACCAGTTCGCGCCCTCGTAGATCGCGGTGGCGCTCGCCTGCGCCTGCGGCGCGACCGCGGTGACGCCGGCGATCTGCGTCGCGATCGCGCTCACGTCCTCGGGCGTGAAGTCGGGAGGGCGCGGACCGCCCCCGCCGCGACCGAAGCCCTGGCCGGGGCGGATCTGGAGGATGTTGGTGCCCAGCGCGGCGATCTGCGACTGCACCGCGGCGGTGGTCGCCTTGCCGAGCGTCACCATCGTGACGACCGCGCCAACGCCAATGACGATGCCCAGAATGGTGAGGAACGAGCGCAGGAGGTGGCGCCGGATCGACCGCAGCGCGAGGAGGAGCGTGGTGCCGAACATCAGTGGCGCTCCGCTGCCAGCGGAAGCGCGCCCATTTTGCCGTTCGTGCTGAGCTTGTCGAAGCACGTGCCCCGGAACACGCCCTTCGACAGGTTCAGGGCGAACGGAGCGGAAGATGCAGTCGTGATATCGACCAGGCTCACGCCACCGCCTCCCCTTGCCGGTGGTGGGTCTCGATACGTTCGACCAGCCCGTCCTTGAAGTGCACGACGGTGCGCGCGAACGCCGCCATATCCGGCTCGTGGGTGACCATCAGCACCGTGATCCCGCTCTCGCGATTGAGGTCGGTGAGCAATTCCATGATCTCCACCGATCGTTCGGAGTCGAGGTTGCCGGTAGGCTCGTCGGCGAGCAGCACGTCGGGGCGCGTGACGATCGCGCGAGCGATCGCCACGCGCTGCTGCTGCCCCCCGGACAGTTCGGCAGGCGTATGATCCCACCAGCGGTCTAGCCCGACCTTCTCCAGCGCCGCCATCGCCGTCGCGCGGCGCGCGCGCTTGTCGTCGCCGCGGTAGAGGAGCGGCAGTTCGACATTCTCGAGCGCGCTGGTGCGGCTGAGCAGGTTGAACCCCTGGAAGACGAAGCCGAGGTAGCGGCGGCGCAGTAGCGCGCGCTGGTCGCGATCGAGCATCTCGACATGGTGGCCGCGGAACAGGAACGTGCCGCCGGACGGCACGTCGAGACAGCCGAGGATGTTCATCGTCGTCGACTTGCCCGACCCCGACGGCCCCATTACCGCGACGAAATCGCCGCCTGCGATATCGAGGTCTACGCCCTTCAGCGCCTGGAACTGCGTCGCGCCCTGGCCATAGACCTTGGTGACGTTGCGCAGCGAAATGAGCGCGTCACTGGCCACGCGATCCGCCCTTCGGCCGGCCGCCGCTGCTTGCCGTTTCGCCTCCGGCCAATTGCCCGGTAATGACCTGCTGGCCGGGCTGGAGCGCGCCGCCGGTCACTTCGGTCAGCGTGCCGTTGGTATCGCCGGTGGTCACCTGCACCGGCTGCGGCGTGCCGTCCGCGCCCTTGATGTAGAGCGTCTGGGTCGCGCCGCGCCCGACCGTCGCGCTGCGTTCGGTGCGCCCGCGGCGCGGCGGTCCCGCGAGGATCGTGCCGGCGATCCCGCCGCGCGTGTCGCCGCCCGCCGCCGGCTTGAACCGGAAGGCGGCATTGGGAACGAGCAGCACGTTCTGCTTGTCGGCGGTCACGATATCGGCGGTGGCTGTCATGCCCGGGCGCAACTGGAGCGTCGGGTTGGCGACGGTCAGGTCGGCGGCATAGGATACGACCTGCCCGGTTGTGCTGGTCGTACTGGTGCTCCCCGACGACGCGCTGGTCGCGTTGCTGACCGTCAGGTTGGAGCCGAGGTCGACGCGCGTGATCGTCGCGGGGAAGGTCTTGCCGGGGAATGCGTCGACCGTGAAGGTCGCCTTCTGTCCCACCTGAACCTCGCCCACATCGGCCTCGTCGATCGCGACCTCCAGCTTCATGCGCGTCAGGTCCTCGGCGATCACGAACAGCGTCGGCGTGTTGAACGATGCCGCGACGGTCTGTCCGGGATCGACCTGCCGCGCGAGCACCACGCCGTTGACGGGCGAGCGGATGATCGCGCGCGCGCGCTGCGTCTGCTGCTGCGACAATTGCGCGCGTGCGGCGGTAACGTTCGCCTGCGCGACGCCGAGCGCCGCCCTGGCGCGCTGCGCGTCGGCCTGCCCGGTCTGAAGCTCGGTCTTCGACGGTACGCGGCCGTTCGACAAACGGTAGACTTCGTTGAGGCGCGCAAGCTGCGCCTGCGCTTCGGCGAGCGTCGCGCGCGCCTGCGCCACCTGCGCCTCGTTGGCGGCGAGCGTCGCCTTGGCGGCGTTGATCTGGTCGTCGATCTGTTCGGGGTCGATCAGCGCCAGTGGCTGCCCGGCGGTGACGCGGTCGTTGACGTCGACGACCACCCTGGTCACCAGTCCCGACAACTGCGAGCCGACCGTCACCTGGTTGGTCGGCGCCAGCTTGCCGGTCGCGGAAACCGACACGGTGAGCCGCCCGCGCGTGACCGCGGAGGTCGCATAGCTGACCTTGTCGGGATCACCGAACACGCAGCGCGACAGCAACAGCGCGACCAGCACCACCGCGCCCAGCACCAGCACCCACTTGCCCCAGCGCCGCCACGCCGGCTGCGGCTTTACGCCGAGGAAATCGTCGAGGTGGGTATCGGCCATTAGGGATTTACCTCGGGGAGCGGGCTGGGGGTGGGAGCGGGCTGGACGAGCGTCGGGGCGGCGGCGGCGCGCGGCGGGGCGGTCGGCACGGTCGTGCTGTCCCAGCCGCCGCCGAGCGCCGCGAAGAGCTGCACTAGCGCGGTCGCTTCGTCGGCGCGCGCCTGCGCCGCACTGTTGCGGGAGGTGAGCAGCGCGGCCTCCTGCTGGCTGAGCGTCGTGAAGTCGGACAGGCCGGTGCGATACTGCTCGCGCGACAGCAGCGCGGCGTTGCCGGCCGCCTCGTAGGCGATCGTCAGTTCGCGCTCGCGCCGCTGCGCGGTGTCGAGCGCGACGACGGCATTCTCGACATCCTCGAGCGCGGTCAGCACCGTGCCCTTGTAGGCGGCGAGTGCGGCGTCGGCGGCGGCTTCCTGCCCGCGCACCTGGCTGCGCAGCCGTCCACCGTTGAAGATCGCCTGCGTCAGCCCCGCGAACAAGCCGCCGGTGACGGTGTCGAGCAGCGAGCCGACCGCATTGGCGCGCGCGTCGATGTTCCCGCTGAACGTGAAATTGGGATAGAGTGCGGCCTGTGCGACGCCGATCTGCGCGGTTGCCGCGGCCAGCGCGCGTTCGGCGGCACGGACGTCGGGTCGCTGGCGCAGCACGTCGGCGGGGATGCCGATGCCGGGCGGGGGCGCGCCGGTCGGGATCGGGCGCGGCGGGGCGAGCAGCGGCTTAAGCGCTCCGGGCGCCTGCGCGGTCAGCACGCCGATCCGCGACACCGCGGCGTTGTATTGCTGCTCCAGCGTCGGGATCGTCGCGGCGGTCTGCGCGCGCTGCTGCCGCGCCTGTTCCTGGTCGAGCGACGACACTAACCCGGCTTGCAGGCGGAAGCCGGCGATCTCGAGATTGTCCTCCTGGAGCGCCAGACTCGCGCGCGCATTGGCGAGTTGCGCCTGGTAGAGCCGCGCGAGCACATAGTTGCGCGCGACCTCCTGCTGCACGGTCAGCAGCGCGGCGGCATAGTCGAAGCCCGACGCCTCATATTGCGCGCGGCTCGCCTCGATGGTGCGGCGCACCTCCCCGAACAGGCCGAGCTGGTAGGAGGCGCTGCCGCCGATCGAGAAGTTGTTGGCGCCGCCGCCGCCGCCGATGTTCTGGACGGTGCCGTCGGGAAGCGTGATCGTCTGCCCGCCGCCGCGCAGCGTCTCGGAGCGGCTGTAGCCGGTACTGGCGGTGACTGAAGGGAGCAGGTCGGCGCGGCTCTGCACCAGGGCCTCGCGCGCCTGCCGCAGCCGTGCGATCGCCTGCGCGACATCGGTGTTGGCGGCCGATGCCTGCTCGACCAATTGCCCGAGCACCGGATCGTCGAAGCGCCGCCACCATTGCGTCAGGTCGGTGGCGGTTGGCGCGCCGGGCACCGAATAGCCGGCGGGCACCGCCAGCGCCGCGGGGGCCGGCGGGCGATAATCGGGGCCGACGGTGCAACCCGCGATCGCGAGCGCGAGCGTCGCGCTGGAAAGGACGCGCCTCATAGGCCGCTTGCATGAAACAGGCGGGCAGCGCGCGTCCAGCGCTAATATGTCGCGATCTGTCGCGAGTGGGTTACTCGAGTTCGAGGATGACCTGATCGACCGCGAGGCTGTCGCCGGCCTTCGCCTGCACCGACGCGACGGTGCCGGCCTTTTCGGCGCGCAGGATGTTCTCCATCTTCATCGCCTCGACCATCGCCAGCGCCTGCCCTGCCTCGACGCGGTCGCCCGCTGCGACGTCGAGCCGCACGAGCAGCCCGGGCATCGGCGCGATCAGGAACTTCGACAAGTCGGGCGGCACCTTCTCGATCAGATGCGCGGCCAGCGGCGCGACGTGCGCGGGCAGGACGCGGACCTTGTGCGAGGCACCGCGCGCCGCGAGCGTGAAGCCGTCGCGGCCCTTGGCGACCGCGACGGCGAGCGGATCGTCGCCGGCGACATATGCGGTGCGTGCGCCGGGCGGGTAGGTGATCGCGCCAGCCAGTTCCATGCCGTCGACGGTGATGGCTCCATCGCGGATCGTCACGGCATGATCGTGCCCATCGACGCGCGCGACCCAGTCGGCGGGGGCAGAGAGCGTGTGGCCGAGCTGTCCGTCCACCTGCCGCGCGCGGGCGACCTGCGTGTGCGCGGCGACCGCCGCGATCGCGGCCAACTTTGCCAGCAGATCGGGCGTGGCGGGCGCGCCGTGGAACCCGTCCGGATATTCCTCGGCGATGAAGCCGGTGGTGATATGGCCCGAGCGGAAGCGCGGGTGCTGCATCAGCGCGGAGAGGAAGTGCAGGTTGGTGCCCGGACCCTCGATCGTGAAGCGGTCGAGTGCGGCGACCTGCGCATCGATCGCGGCTTCGCGTGTCGGCGCCCAGGTGACCAGCTTGGCGATCATGGGGTCGTAGAACATGCTGACCTCGCCGCCCTCGGCGACGCCGTCGTCGACACGGATGCGGATCTGCCCTTCTCCAGCGCCGTCATTCCCGCGAAGGCGAGCATCCAGATCCGCCGGCGTTTCGGCTCCATCCACGACATGGGTTATGGATACCCGCCCTTGCAGGGGTGACGAGTCGGTGGTTTCCGGTGGCGCGTACCGCACCAGCCGCCCGATGCTCGGCAGGAAGCCGCGATACGGATCCTCGGCATAGACGCGGTTCTCGACCGACCAGCCGTCCAGCCGCACGTCGTCCTGCCCGAACGACAGCGCCTCGCCCGCCGCGATGCGAATCATCTGCTCGACCAGATCGAGCCCGGTGATCTCCTCGGTCACCGGATGCTCGACCTGCAGTCGCGTGTTCATCTCCAGAAAATAGAAGCTCTCGCCGGTCGGGTCCGCGCCCGACACGATCAATTCGACCGTGCCCGCGCTGTAGTAGCCGACCGCGCGGGCGAGCGCGACCGCCTGCTCGCCCATCGCGCGGCGCATCTGCGGGGTCACGAACGGCGACGGCGCTTCCTCGACCACCTTCTGGTGGCGACGCTGGATCGAGCATTCGCGCTCGTTGAGATAAACGATGTTGCCGTGCTGGTCGCCGAGCAGCTGTATCTCGATATGACGCGGGCTCTCGATGAATTTTTCGATGAACACGCGATCGTCGCCGAACGACGCCAGCCCCTCGCGCCTGGTCGCCTCGAAGCCGTCGCGCACGTCCTGTTCGGACCAGGCGAGGCGCATCCCCTTGCCGCCGCCGCCGGCGCTGGCCTTCATCATGACGGGGAAGCCGATGTCGGCGGCGATCCGCACCGCCTCGTCGGTGTCGGCGATTTCGCCCAGATAGCCGGGGACGACATTGACCCCCGCCGCCTTGGCGAGCTTCTTCGATTCGATCTTGTCGCCCATCGCCGCGATCGCGTTCGGCGGCGGGCCGACGAAGGCGATTCCGGCCTCCGCGCATGCGCGCGCGAAACTCTCACGTTCGGAGAGGAAGCCGTAGCCGGGGTGGATACAGTCCGCGCCGGTTTCCTTCGCGGCGAGCAGGATCAACTCCGCCTTCAGATAGCTCTCTGCCGCCGGCGCCGGCCCGAGCCGCACCGCCTCGTCCGCCATCAGGACGTGCGGGCTGCGCGCGTCGGCGTCCGAATAGACCGCGACGGTAGCGAT
The DNA here is from genome assembly GCF_031456125.1 of Sphingomonas sp. BE138. Taxonomy (NCBI): domain Bacteria; kingdom Pseudomonadati; phylum Pseudomonadota; class Alphaproteobacteria; order Sphingomonadales; family Sphingomonadaceae; genus Sphingomonas; species Sphingomonas sp. BE138. Next base: position 9,499 of record NZ_JAVDUC010000014.1, on the reverse strand, counting down.
CCCCATCTTCTTGGCGGTGCGAAACACCCGGCACGCGATCTCGCCGCGGTTGGCGACCAGGATCTTTTTGAACAACGGCCTCTCCTGTTCTCGTTCGTCGTCGCCCCTGCGCCCGCAGGGGCCTATGTCTGTGCCGTCATTCGGTACCGGCTGACACAGGGACGTTGCTGCTGTGCCAAACCTCGCGCCTCACCCGGGCAGACATGGGCCCCTGCCTGCGCCGGGGCGACGGCAGTTCACTCCGCCGCCTCGCACACCCGCATCGGCTCGGGCGCTTCCATCGGGCGTACGCCGAGCTTGGCGAACAACACCGCATCGGCGCTGTCGCCGCGATTGCCGGCGGTCAGCAATTTGTCGCCGGTGAAGATCGAGTTCGCGCCCGCCATGAAACACAAGGCCTGCGTCGCCTCCGACATGCTCTCGCGGCCGGCCGACAGGCGCACCATGCTCATCGGCATCGTGATTCGCGCGACCGCGACGGTGCGGACGAACTCGATGTCGTCGATCTTCGCGAGCGGCGTGTCGGCGAGCATGTCGCCCAGCACCGTGCCCTTGACCGGCACCAGCGCATTGACCGGGACGCTCTCCGGATGGCGCGGCAGCGTGGCCAGCGCATGGACGAAGCCGACGCGGTCGGCGCGCGTCTCCCCCATGCCGACAATCCCGCCGCAGCACACGTTGATCCCCGCCGAGCGTACGTTCTCGAGCGTATCGAGACGCTCGCCGAAGGTGCGCGTGGTGATGACGTCGCCGTACCGCTCGGGCGAGGTGTCGATATTGTGATTGTAGTAATCGAGCCCGGCTTCGCCGAGCCGCTGCGCCTGCTGCGGCGTCAGCATCCCCAGCGTCATGCAGGTTTCCATTCCCATCCCGCGCACGCCCTCGATCATCTGGACGATCGCGTCCATGTCGCGGTCCTTGGGGTTGCGCCATGCCGCGCCCATGCAGAAGCGCTGCGACCCTGCGTCCTTGGCCTCGGCGGCGCGTTGCAGCACGGCCTGCACGTCCATCAGCTTGCTTGCCTTGACGCCGCTGTCCGCCGCCACGGATTGCGAGCAATAGCCGCAATCCTCCGGACAGCCGCCGGTCTTGATCGACAGGAGCGTGCAGAGCTGCACCTCCGACGGGGCATGGTGCGCGCGGTGGACGGTCTGCGCCCGATACATCAGTTCATCGAACGACAGGTCGAACAGCGCCGCGATCTCCTCGCGCGTCCAGTCGTTGCGGGTCGTCTCGGTCAGCGTTGCCACATCAGGTCCTTCAATTGCGTGGTGCGCTCCTTGGTCAGCCGCGCCATGCACTGCAAGCGCGCCATCGGCTGGAGCGAGCCGCCGGCGAACTCGCCGCCTTCGATCGTGCACTGTTTGTCGCGGAACGCGAGCCAGGCGCGCTGGCTGGCGAGCGTGGCGGCGGCATAGCCGAAGCCGTCTCCGGCGGTGACGTCGCGGCGCTTCATCGCGGCGTAGGTGCGCTGCCATTGCGCGTTCATCGCCGTGTCGGCGGTCCTGTAGCTGGCGGCGGCCTGCGCGTTCATATCGGCTTGCGTCTGGGCGGCGGCGGGGATGGACGACGCCAGCCCAACCATCATTCCCAACATTATCGTCGCCCCGGCAGCGGCCGGGGCCCAGTAGGGAGACCGTTCGGCATCTCGCGCGCCGCCCGCAACTGGACCCCGGCCTTCGCCGGGGTGACGGGGAAAGAGACGGTGACGCCAGGAGGTAAGGTGAAGGCCGGACGACCTAATCACGCCGCCTCTCCCTGCGGGGGCATGTTGTGGCCGAGCAGCCGCAACACCTCCTCCGCCGCCGTGATGAGGTTCGTGCCCGGGCCGAAGATCGCCTGCACGCCGGCGTCGAACAGCGCCTGATAATCCTGCGCGGGGATCACCCCGCCCGCGATCACCTTGATGTCGGCACGGCCGGCGTCGCGGAGGTGACCGATCAGCTCGGGGATCAGCGTCTTGTGGCCCGCCGCCAGACTGGAGGCACCGACCACATCCACTTGCCGGTCCAGCGCGAGCCTGGCGGCTTCCTCGGGAGTCTGGAACAGCGGTCCGGCGACGATCTCGAAGCCGAGGTCGCCGAACATGCTGCTGACCAGATTGGCACCGCGGTCATGGCCGTCCTGTCCCATCTTCGCGACCAGCATCCGCGGTTTGCGCCCCAGCCGCCGCTCGGTGGCCGCCACGCCGTCCTCCAGCCGCGTCCAGCGCGCATCGTCGGTATAGGCGCCGCCGTAGATGCCCTTTACCGGCGTCGGTTGCGTACCGTACCGGCCGAACACATCCTCCATCGCCGACGAAATCTCGCCCAGCGTCGCCCGCGCGCGCGCGCAGTCGACCGCCAGCGCCAACAGGTTGCCACCACCCCGCGCACCCTCGCGCAACGCGTCGAGCGCCGAGCGGCAGGCGTCGGCGTCGCGCTCCGCCTTCACCTCGTCGATGCGTCGAATCTGCGCCTCGCGTACCGCATGATTGTCGACGTCGAGGATCTCGATCGGGTCCTCGTTGTCCTTTCGATATTTGTTGACCCCGACGATCACGTCCTCGCCGCGATCGACGCGCGCGGCACGCGCGGCAGACGCTTCCTCGATCATCGCCTTGGGCCAGCCCGCCGCGACCGCCTTCGCCATCCCGCCCTCGCGCTCGACGCGTTCGATGATCGCCCAGGCGTCGTCGACCAGCCGCTTCGTCAGCGCCTCGACATAGTAACTGCCGCCGAGCGGATCGACGACGTTCGTCATGCCGGTTTCTTCCTGGATCACCAGCTGCGTGTTGCGCGCGATCCGGGCGGAGAAGTCGGTCGGCAGCGCGATCGCCTCGTCCAGCGCGTTGGTGTGCAGCGACTGCGTGCCGCCCAGCATCGCCGCCATCGCCTCGATCGTGGTGCGCATGACGTTGTTGTACGGGTCCTGCTCGGTCAGCGACACGCCGCTGGTCTGGCAGTGCGTCCGCAGCATCTTGCTGCGTTCGTCCTTCGCGCCGAGCTGCGTCATGACGCGGTGCCACAGCACGCGTGCCGCCCGCAGCTTGGCGATCTCCATGAAGAAGTTCATGCCGATCGCGAAGAAGAAGCTCAGGCGCCCCGCAAACTTGTCGATATCGAGACCGCTGGCCACCCCGTATTTGACGTATTCCATGCCGTCGGCGATGGTGAAGGCCAGTTCCTGCACCTGCGTCGCGCCGGCCTCCTGCATGTGATAGCCGGAGATCGAGATGGAATTGAACTTGGGCATTTCCGCCGAGGTATAGGCGAAGATGTCGGAGATGATCCGCATCGACGGCTCGGGCGGGTAGATATAGGTGTTGCGGACCATGAACTCCTTGAGGATGTCGTTCTGAATGGTCCCGTCGAGCAACTTGCGCTCGACCCCCTGCTCCTCGCCCGCGACGATGAAAAAGGCGAGGATCGGAATCACCGCGCCGTTCATCGTCATGCTGACGCTCATCTGATCGAGCGGGATGCCGTCGAACAGGATCTTCATGTCCTCGACGCTGTCGATCGCCACGCCGGCCTTGCCGACATCGCCGGTCACGCGCGGATGATCGCTGTCGTAGCCGCGGTGCGTCGCCAGATCGAACGCGACCGACAGCCCCTTCTGTCCCGCCTTGAGGTTGCGGTGGTAGAAAGCGTTCGATTCCTCGGCGGTCGAGAAGCCGGCATATTGGCGGATTGTCCACGGGCGCCCGGCATACATCGAGGCGCGCACCCCGCGCGCGAACGGCGCGAAACCGGGAAGGCCGGGGTCCCAACCCTCGACATCCTCGGGCGTGTAGAGCGGCTTGACGGCGATCCCCTCCGGCGTGTGCCACGTCAGGTCGCGGCCCTTCACCTCCTTCGCAGCCGCGGCGGCCCAACTTTCGGTGCCGGTCGGCGCGGGCGTGCCGATCGCCGCCGCCGCGCCGCTGTCCTCGCCGAGGTTGCGCTCTTCGGCCATCCTCAGCGGCCTTCGAACACCGGCTTGCGCTTTTCGCCGAACGCCTGCACCGCCTCCGCGAAGTCGCGCGTGTAGCCGGCGCGGGTCTGGTTGGCGCGCTCGACCGCCAGCGACTGCTCGAGATCCATCGAGAGCGCGGCGGCGACCTGCTTGCGGATCATCCCGATCGCCACCGATGGACCGGCCGCAAGCTTCGCGGCGAGCTTCTGCGTCTGGCCAAGTACCTGCGCATCGTCGACAACGCGGGTGACCAACCCGGCCGCCAGCGCCTCGTCGGCGGACACGCGCTCGCCGAGCAGCGCCATCTCCAGCGCCTTGGTGCGCCCCGCGGCCTTCGCGACCAGCCAGGTCGCGCCGGCATCGGGGACCAGGCCGATGTTGACGAAGGCGAGCAGCACATAGGCCGAGCGCGCCATCACGCTGATGTCGCCGAGCAGCGCCAGCCCCAGCCCCGCACCGACCGCCGGGCCGTTGATCGCGGTGAGGAACGGCACGTCGAGCGCAGCGACCTTGCGGACGAACGGGTTGTAGCTGGTGTCGAGCGACTCGCCGAGGTCGCGCGGCATCGGCGCTGCCCCGGAGTCCTTGGCGTCACCCACCAGATCGGCGCCCGAGCAGAAGGCGCCGCCGGTGCCGGTCAGCACGATCGCGCGCGCGCCCTGTTCGAGCGCGGCGTCGATCGCGGCGGTCAGCTCGGCGAAGACCCGCGGGGTCAGCGCGTTCATCCGCGTCGGTCGGTTGATCGCCAGCGTCGCGACGCGGTCGACAAGGTCGAAGGTGATCGTCTCGTACGTCAATGCGCGCCCTCCTGCGGCGTTTCCATCAGCTCGACCAGCACCCCGCCCATGTCGCGCGGGTGAACGAAAACGATCGGGGTCCCATGCGCGCCGATGCGCGGTTCGCCGAGAATCGTCGCGCCCTTGTCCTTGAGGTCGGCCACCGCAGCGTGGATGTCGGACACCTCGAAACAGACGTGATGCTGCCCACCGGCCGGGTTCTTCTTCAGAAAGCCGGCGATAGGCGAGGTGTCGTCGTACGGCTCAATCAGCTCGATCTGCGTGTTGGGCACATCGATGAAGCACACCTTCACGCCCTGCGCAGGCAGGTCGAACGGTTCGCCGACCGCACCGGCGCCGAGCAGGGTACGGTAGGTCTCGATCGACCGCGCCATCGAGGGCGTCGCGATGCCGACGTGGTTGAGGCGCCCCAACGTCACGACGCTCCTCCCGTCATCGCGAGCGACGCGAAGCATCGGCGGAGGACGTTACAGCGGGATATTGTCATGCTTCTTCCACGGGTTCTCCAGCGCTTTGTGGCGAAGCTTGCGCAAGCCCAGCGCGATGCGGCGGCGGGTGGAGTGGGGCTGGATCACCTCGTCGATGAAGCCCTTGCTCGCCGCGATGAAGGGGTTGGCGAAGCGGGCCTCGTATTCGGCGGTGCGTTCGGCGATTTCCTCGGGCGTGCGGCCGCGAAAGATGATTTCGACCGCGCCCTTCGCGCCCATGACGGCGATCTCGGCGGTCGGCCACGCGTAGTTCAGGTCGCCGCGCAAGTGCTTGGACGCCATGACGTCATAGGCCCCGCCGTAAGCCTTGCGAGTGATGACGGTGATCTTGGGCACGGTCGCCTCGGCATAGGCGAACAGCAGCTTCGCGCCGTGCTTGATGATGCCGTTGTGCTCCTGCGCGGTGCCCGGAAGGAAGCCCGGAACGTCGACGAAGGTGACGATCGGTATCTCAAAGGCATCGCAGAATCGCACGAAGCGTGCCGCTTTCCGACTCGAATTGATGTCCAGAACGCCGGCCAGGACCATCGGCTGGTTCGCCACGAAGCCGACCGTGCGCCCCTCGATCCGCCCGAAGCCGCAGATGATGTTCGCACCGTGCGCGGGCTGGATCTCGAAGAAGTCGCCCTCGTCGACGACCTTCGCGAGCAACTCGTGCATGTCATACGGCTGGTTGGCGTTGGCGGGGATCAGCGTGTCGAGGCTGGGCTCGCTGCGGTCCCACGGGTCGTCGGTGGGACGCTCCGGCACGCCTTCCCGGTTCGACGACGGCAGGAAGTCGATGAAGTCGCGCGCGGCGAGCAGCGCCTCGATGTCGTTGTCGAACGCGACGTCGGCGACGCTGGTCTTCGTGGTATGCGTCACCGCGCCGCCGAGCGCCTCCTGCGTCACGACCTCGTTGGTCACCGTCTTGACCACGTCGGGTCCGGTGACGAACATGTAGCTGGAATCCTTCACCATGAAGATGAAGTCGGTCATTGCCGGCGAATAGACCGCCCCGCCCGCGCACGGCCCCATGATGAGGCTGAGCTGCGGCACGACGCCGGAGGCCAGCACGTTGCGCTGGAACACCTCCGCATAGCCGCCGAGCGACGCGACCCCTTCCTGGATGCGCGCGCCGCCCGAATCGTTGAGCCCGACGACGGGCGCGCCGACCTTCAGCGCCATGTCCATGATCTTGCAGATCTTCTGCGCATGGCGTTCGGAAAGCGACCCGCCGAAGACGGTGAAGTCCTGGCTGAAGACGAAGACGAGCCGGCCGTTGATCGTCCCCGATCCGGTGACGACGCCGTCGCCGGGCACGACCTGCCCGTCCATGCCGAAGTCGGTGCAATTGTGCTCGACGAACATGTCGAGCTCCTCGAAGCTGCCTTCGTCGAGCAGCACGTCGAGCCGTTCGCGGGCGGTCAGCTTGCCTTTGGCGTGCTGCGCGTCGATCCGCTTCTGCCCGCCGCCGGCGCGGGCGGCGGCACGGCGGCTTTCCAGTTCGGCGATCGTCGATGACATGCTTCTCTCCCGGGCGCGGGTGGCGTTGTGCCCGCCGGGACGCGGCGGGGCAAATGTGAAGTTGCGAACTTGCGAAGGAAAGGGTTGCGAACGATAGCCGCTCCCGCGAAGGCGGGGGCCGGTGGCCGTGTCGGCGCGCCATCCGGCGGACACATGAAGGAAGTCGATCGTGTCAGACACCTACACCCGCTCGACCGGTATGGACGTCTGCCCACGTCCGTGCGGGCGCGCGTGAAATCCCGCCTGTACGCCGGGGCGCAACTGCGGGCGCTACGCATCGCGGCGCAGCTCAACCAGCGAGCCATGGCGGCGCGGCTGGGGCTGTCGGTCAGCTATCTCTCGCAACTCGAAAGTGACGAACGACCGCTGACCGGAGCGGTTACTGCCGCGCTGGCGCGGCATTTCCCGGCGGCGCTGGCCGAAATCGAGGGTGCCTTGCCCGCGCGCCGCCTCGTCGCGCTCGGCGAGGCGTTCGCCGATCCGGCAGTGGCACCGCTGCCGCCCGAGGAGGTCGCGCGGCTGGCCGAGGAACGCCCGGCGCTCGCCGACCGGCTGATCGCGCTGCACCAGGCCAAGCGTGCCGCGGAGGAGCGCGTGGCTTTGGCCGAGGAAGCGCTGACCGCCGGGGTCGGCGCGCGGCTGCCGTGGGAGGCGGTGCGAGACTGGTTCCACGACGCGGGCAATTACCTCGACCCGCTCGACCGCGCGGCCGAGGATTGGGCCGGCACGCCCGACGACGTACCGGCCGCGAGCGACGCGCGACTGGCCGAGGCCCTCGCGGAGCGGGGCGTGACGATCGTCGCCGAAACGCGCGAGGATGCGCCGCTCGCACGCTTCGACGGGCGCGCGCTGCGGCTCAACGCAGCGCTGCCGCCCGAGAGCCGCCGCTTCCTGATCGCCAACCGCGCCGCCGCGCTCGCCTTTGCCGATCCGATCGCGGCGATCGTCGCGGACTCGGGGTTGGCGCATCCCGAGGCACGGCGGCTGCTGGCGATCGGGCTGGCCAATTATGCGGCAGGCGCGATGCTGATGCCGTACGGGGCGTTCCGCGACACCGCGCGCGCGGTGCGTCACGACATCGACCGGCTGTCGCGCCGCTTCGGCACCAGCTTCGAACAGGCGTGCCACCGGCTGTCGACGCTGCAACGCCCCGGCGCAGCGGGCATCCCCTTCTACTTCTGCCGCGTCGACATGGCCGGCAACATCACCAAGCGCCATTCCGCCACCCGTCTCCAGTTCGCGCGCTTCGGCGGGGCGTGTCCGCTGTGGCATGTGCACGAGGCCGTCGCGATCCCCGACCGCATCCTCGTCCAGCATGCCGAGACACCCGACGGCGTTCGCTACGTCTCGATGGCAAAGGGTCTGGTGAAGCCGTCGGGGCGGTTCGCGCGCGCCCCGCGTCGCTATGCGGTGGCGCTGGGCTGCGAGGCGATCCATGCCGCCGAGTTCGTCTATGCCGATGCGGTCGACCTGCGGACCGCGACCCCGATCGGCATCAGCTGCCGGCTGTGCCCACGCAACGATTGCGACCAGCGCGCTTTTCCGCCGACCGACCGCGCGATCGCGGTCGAGGCGGAGGTGCGCGGTGTCGTACCGTACCGCGTCATGTAGAAATGCAGCGATATGCCTTAACTTGATCGAAAGCAATCTTGCCTACGATCCGGATCGTGATTTCTCCTATGTGAAGGCCGCGGTGATGAAGAATCTTGCGATCGGTCGCAAGCTGTTGCTGGCGTTCGCGATTGTCTCGCTAGGGTTGCTGGCGATGGCAGGCATGTCGATGTGGACGCAGGCCGGACTGAACCGGGCGACCGAGGTGCTCGGCCACGAGCGGCGCGACAAGCTGATCGCGATCGCCCAGATCAACGCGGCGACCGCCGATTATCGTATCGCCGAAGCGTCCACGATCCTGTCGGTCGAAGCGGAGCACATCCAGCGGACCGAGCAGGACGCCGAGACGCGGCTGAAAACCGTCGCGACCGCCTCCGATTTCCTCGAGAAAAATTTGCGGGCACCGGCGGCGCGGGTCGCCTTTAACGATTTCCGCCGGGATTGGGCGCGCTATGTGGAGATGTCACGCCTCACGCGCCGGCTTGGCGCGGCGAACGACAACGATGCGGCGACGCTTCGCTTCCGCGAAAGCAAGGCCGCGTTCGACGCGGCGAACAGCGATGCCGTCCGGCTGAAGGACGTCCAGGTCGCCTTGATGAACAAGGAGATGACGGCGGCGACCGCCTCCTATCAGACCTCGCGCATGCTGACGATTGCGCTGGTCGTCGCGGTGCTCGCGCTCACCGCGTTCCTTCTGGTGGCGCTGATCCGCGGGATAGCCGCGCCGATCACGGCGATGACCGGGACGATGAGCCGACTGGCGGCAGGCGACCTCCAGGCCCGCGTCGAGGTCGACGAGCGTCGCGACGAAGTCGGCAGGCTGGCCAATGCGCTGGTGCAGTTCCGCGATCAGCTGGCCGCCGCCGAGCGCGCCAAGCAGGAGCAGACCGCGCTGATCGTCGACAGCGTCGGTCGCGGGCTTCACGCCCTGGCCGAGGGTGACCTGACCGCACGGATCGACGCCGAGCTGACCGGGCCGTTCGCGCAGTTGAAGACCGATTTCAACAGCGCGATGGCGGCGGTGTCCTCGGCGATGACGGCGGTATCAGTCAGCGCGACCGGCATTACCAACGGCGCCAGCGACATCCGCCAGGCCTCCGACGACCTGTCGCAGCGCACCGAGCAGCAGGCGGCGTCGCTCGAGGAAACCGCCGCCGCGAT
>NZ_JAVDUC010000013.1:0-82182 GCF_031456125.1 Sphingomonas sp. BE138 | reverse complement strand
CGAAAACTTCCCGCACCGCCCGCGCCCTCGTCAAAGACGATAAGCATCCCGGCTACGGCCAAACGGGCAAGGCGGCCCTCAGGCCACGCTTACGGTTCAGTACTATCTGAGAGCGGCTCAGCGCCTAGGTGTAGGCGCTTGCACTCCTAGCCTGCCGCGCTCGCAATCAGCGCCGTTTCCTGCTCACGCTGGGTGAGAACGAGACGACTCTCCTGCTCGCAATCGACGTTACCGTGCTCGCACTCGGGAACTGCTGCTCGCAATGGATCGGATCGCGCTCACGCTCCATGATCGTGGCGAGGCGGACGTGGGATCTCACACCGGCACGCCCGCTTGCCGCAGCTTCTCGGTGAGCTCGCGGCCGCGGTCCGGGTCGAGGGTGCCGGCGAGGAACGCTTTGACCTCGGAGGGCTTGGCGTTGAACTGCTGCGCGATGGCGGCCGCGTCGTAGCCGTTGCGCGTGAGCGTTGGCTCCAAGTCGTCGATCGCCCGGCTGAGCACCTGCTCTACAATGTCGGCCGACACCGGCTTGGTGTCGAGGCGGTACGCGTGCTCGAAAGCGAGCGTAAGGTGCATCTCGATCTGGAGCGGCGTGCGCAACCGCTCGGCCAAGAGCTCAATCGCACCCTCGTCCATAAGGTCGGCGACCTTGATGCCTTCGGCCGCGCTCACGCCGAGCAGCCAGGCGACATAGTCGCGCCGCTGCTCGGCCCCGATCCCTTCATAGTCGAAGATGGTGGTCCGGTAGCCGATCTCCTCCATCTGCGGACGCCTGAGATCGTTGCGCAGGCGGGGGTGGCCGACGAGTAGCACGGACATGGGCACGCCCCCGTCCGCCACGATCTCCATGATCCGCTTGAGGCCGGTGAGCGTCTTGTGGTGAAGGTCGTGCGCCTCGTCGACGATGAGCACGACGGGCCGTTTGCGCTTGGCCGCGAGCGCCTGGAGGTCGCGCTCGCGACCTTCCGTACCCTTGGGCACCTTGACCTTGGTCCGGTCACCGGGGGTGAGATCGTAGAACATGGCCTCGATGAGCGCGGTCAAGGTGATGCGGCGCTTCTCGGCCGAGAGCGACTTTGTTACGGTCACCCTGTCGGCGCGTCTGAGCTCGTCCTCGATGCGGCGGAGGAGGTGCGTCTTGCCGGACCCGACGAGCCCGGAGACGACCACCAGGCGGCCCGTTTGGACGGCCGAGCACACCTCGCGGACGAGCATGCGCTGATGTTCGGTCTCGAAGTTGCCGGCGCCGTGGAACGGCCTGGCGAGCCCGTAGGCCTGTTGCACGTCGGCGAGCATCAGCTTGTCCCCCGTCTGGTCTGGAGCCGCTCGCGCACGCGGTCGGCGATGATGGTCTTGTCGAGCGTTTCCGCGAGAAGATCGGAGATGAATCGCCGGTCGGGCTCGGGCAGCGAGCCCAGCGGGCGGCGGAGCTGAACCGCGATGGCATGGCGCGCCGCTAGCGCTGTGGGAAAGGTTATCTCGACCACGGCTTCCGGAAAAGGCGTGGTCCGTACGGCCAGGTCGCGGGCGGACAGCGGCAACGACGGGAGCGGACGGTCGCCACCCGTCACCGCAGCGCGCGGCAGCCCGAGTTGGTCGGCGAGCTTGACCACCTTGTCTAGCCGTTCCTCCTGCCTGCTCTTCTGGTGCTTGCGGTAGCGAAAGAGCGGTACGGCGCCGCGCGACGGCTGGAATGGCCCGAACCGCTTTCCGGCATGTTCGACGAACAGCTCCTGGTCGAACAGGCCCCAGAGCAGCGTCACCGTCTCTCCTGCGAGCTCGGGCTCCACCTCGTAAGTGGCGCCCTCGATCGACACGGTCGCGTCGCCCGCTACGGTGCGGCGCTCGGGCTCGCGCGCGAACGCGCAGAACCGCTCCCACGAGCACATGGCGCGTACCCCGTCCTGAGGCAGGTGCCGGAGCCAGTCCTCGACGCGCGCATGCGGCTCGGAGCGGTGATCGCCGTTGTTGTAGGTGACGAGCGCCCGCCGGAGCCACAGGTTCGCCTCCTCCTCATCGCGCGGCTTGTGGAAGTGGTACAGCGTCTCGTGCACCTCCTTGATGGTGCGGAACGGGCGCTCGACCTTGCCCTTCGACCGCGCCGCGGTGCGGCGCTCGGCCTCCTTGGGCGTCTCGTGCGTGAGTACGCGCACGCCCAGGCTCCCCATCACCGACTGGAACACGGCCGAACGGGCTACGGGTCCGTTATCCATGTAGATGGTGGTCGGGATGCCCTGAAACGGCAGCTCCGGTTCGGGCTTGGGCGCCATGGCGTTGAACAGGAAGCGGAGCGCGGCTTCCGCGTTCTCGCCGTAGACGCAACGGTACTCGTCGTAGACGACGCCCGAGCGATCGTCGACGACCGAGAACAACATAAGCGTCGGCTTGCCCCGGCCCTGCTCGACCCAGAGCGGCGCTTCGACCTGCTTGAGGTCGGACGGGCTCATGTCGAAGTGCCACATCTCGTTCGAGCGCCTGGCCTGGAAGCGCACGGCCGCGACCGGACGAGTTGCGCGGGCAACGTCCAATCCAGAGGTGCGCAGCAGCCGGTCCACCGTCGCTCGTTTGAGCAGGCCGGCAGGCGCCTTGACCAGTCCGTCGGGCGTTTCGACGCCCGTCTCCTCCAGGTGCCGGATCACCTCGGCCGTCGACATATGCCGGCCTTTGCCGTTCAGGGTCCTGAGCTTCATCGCCGCCACGATCTCGGCGTAGCGCTCCATCTCGGCCTGCGGGGCGACGCGGGTTCGGCCGTGGTCGGCGCGCCGGATCGACTTCGGGCGGGAGAGCTCCCGCAGCGCGCGATACATGGTCGGAATTGAAATCCCGTACGCCTGGGCGGCGCGAGCGATGATCTCGGTGCGGCCCGCATCGCGGGGCGGCAGAAGCGACAGCCTTCGGCGAAGGTCGACCAACGCCTCGCCGGGCGGCCGCTTCGCCCGGTCACGCATGAGCCGCTTGAGCCTCCTCGACGTCCTCCGGCCGACCCCGCTTGCCCACATGGCGGTACAGGGTAGCGACGGAGACGTTCAGGCGGCGGGCGATGTCGCGCACCGGCAGCGAGCCCGCGTCGAGCAGCGCCCGGGCGGCCGCGACGTCGGCGGGCTTCATGGCTTGCGGCCGACCGCCCTTCTTGCCCCGGCGCCGCGCCTCGACGAGCCCGGCGGTCGTGCGCTCGACGATGAGCGCGCGCTCGAACTGCGCGATCGCGCCGAAAATATGGAAGGTGAGCATGCCGCCCGGCGTGGTCGTGTCGATGCTCTCGGTCAGCGACACGAGCCCGACCTCGGCCGCGCGCAAGTCCTCGGCGGTCGCGATGAGCTTCTTCAGCGAGCGGGCCAGTCGGTCGAGTTTCCAGACCACCAGCGTATCGCCCGACCTGAGCACGTCGGCGAGGATGCGCGCGAGCTCCGGCCGGTCGTCCTTGGTCCCGGACGCCTTCTCGGTGAACACCTTCTCGCAGCCGGCGCGCCTTAGCGCCTCGAGCTGGAGCTCGGGCGACTGGTCGGTGGTGCTCACCCTGGCGTACCCGACCCGCATCAGCCCCCGATCGTTCTACAAACCCGTTCGGGCGGTAGCATTTTGCGACGGTGCTTTCCAGAACGGTTTTGAGAAAACAAAGAGCGCGAAAGTGCGTTCATCCCCCATTGGTCGGATCGGCTGCTCGGAAACCCTCGTTTCAGAGAAGCGCAGGTCGGACCTGCAAAAAGGGCTTGCGATGTAGGATTCTAAATCGTTCACCCTTTGTTCCGCACTCATGGTGAGTCGGGCTTGGGTGGTCCGCCGCAACGGTCGGGCCGTCCATGCTGTAGATGATCGTCATCAGGAGAATGCATGCGTACGTTGCTTACCGTCATTTCGGCCCTTCTCTGCACCGCGCCGCTCGCGGCGCAGGAGATGAAGGCTCCCCCACTCCCGACACCGCAAAATTCCAAGGGGTCGGGCAAGGACCTCCAGGTCGAGTACCTAGCCCAGCAATACGGTATCTCGGCCGCGGAGGCGGCAGAGCGTGTCGACGTCCTCCGCGATGTCCAGCAAATCGTGGACGTCGCGGTCGCCAGCGATCCGGACGGCTTCGCGGGCCTGTGGGTGGAGCACACGCCGACGTTCAAGATCATCGTCGCATTCACCGGCCAGGACGAGCGCAAGGCGTTCCTGGATCAGATTCCGGCGAAGCTGCGGCGCTATGTGCAGCTGCGCAACGCGACCAAATCGCTCGCGGCGGCGCAGCAGGACCTGGATGCGATCTTGAAGGCCATCACCGCCGCCAAGCTTCCCTTCGAGACGTATTTCGAGCCGAGAAGCCAGAATTATGTCGTCACGGTGAAAGACCAAGCGGCTGCTCAGACGGCCCGGGGCTTGATCCCCCCGACGTTGCGCTCGGCCGTGAAGGTCGAGGTGGGGCCGATTCTACAAACCTTCCAGACCAACGTGCGGCCAGGCGATGCGGTCTATGGCGGATGGGAGCTGGTCGACTCGACCGGGCGCGCGACCTGTAGTTACGGTTTCGCCGGAAGGGACAGCAACGGCCGGGACTCGATCCTGACCGCCGCCCACTGCCGGACGAACCCGCCCTACGTGGTCGGGTCCGATGGTAGCCACCTGGTGCAACTGCCGGCCGCAACGGAGACGCGTTATGGCGACCTCTATGATTTCCGTTTTCATCCGGTGGTCGGCCTTAGCACCGGGTACTGGGTCTATTTCCAGAACTCCAAGGCGGTGACCGATTACCCGTCCTACGTGAACACGGTTCCGGGCTTCTATGGAGATGGCTATTTCACCACCCGGGGTACGCTCAAGCAGTCGTCCTACAACTCGAACCACTATATCGGAATGCCCGTGTGCAAGAGCGGCATGACGACCGGCTTCACCTGCGGCACCGTCCAGTCAAGCTCGGTGTCGGGCACCGATGATCGAGGCGTGAGTTATTCGAGCTTCGTGAAGGTCAGCGGATCGAGCCAGCAGGTGATCGCCTTCGGCGGCGACAGCGGGGCGCCTGTATTCTCATACCCGAACGGCTCGTACGAGATCGTCGCCTATGGCATTCTCAAGGGAGGCAGCACCGACGCTTATGGGCGTCCCTGCACCGGGAGCGCTTGTTCGTTCTCATATATGCCGATCGATCGGGTGAACGACAGGGTTCCCTTCCTGATCCACACCACCCAAGGGCTATTGGTGCCTTGAGCGCCCGAGCGGTCCCGATGATGTTGGCGTTAGGGGCGCTCGCCGCCTGTAACGCTGACCGGGAGAAGAAGGTATGGCCGTTCGCGGTTGGCCAAAGCTCGGGCGTGACGGTCGTGACCGAGCTGCCGGAGGCCGCGAACCGGTTGCGGAACGCCACACGGGATTATGGCACCTTCTTCGTGAAGGATGGCTGCCTTCAGGTCCGCGTCGGCTCCACCGTCCTGACGCCGGTTCTGCCGCTAGGATCGACCCTCGACGCTCGCGGCGACGCGATCGTCGTGGGAGGTAGGCGGTTTCCGATCGGGCGGGAGTACAGCCTGCCCTTTGCTTCGGAGGTCGGCGCCGAAGCCGGCGAGACGGCCGCCTCGATCGGCTTGCCCGATAGATGCTCTCAACGGCTCCTTAGCATGGGCTCGCCCGGGTAGGTATCAGGGGAGGCGCGCTGAACCCGTGAGGGCTTTCGCGATCCTGGCATCGCTGACGGTCGCCGCTTGCGGCGGCCGTCATAGCCCGACGATTGTGGCGGCCAACGTCGAGGGGATTTCTGCTCTTCGACAGGTCGGTGGGGAGAATGGCGAGCTCGTCCGGTTCGACCTGGCGGAACGCTGGGGAAGCTTCCGACTTCGTGACCAATGCCTCGTCCTTCAGGTCGACGGAACGTCCTACACGCCGGTGTTCGCCGGGTTTGAGGCGGAACGGCTTGCGATCACCGACGCGCGCGAAACCGGTCGCTCGGTCCGCAGATGGTCGATCGCGGGAGCGCCCATACCGCCCGAAACCGGCCGTGATCAGAGGGCCAGGCGGATGCCTGTGGAGGTCCGCTCTTCCTCGTGCGCGGCCTGTCTAGCAGCAGCAAATGACAGAGTTGTTCGGCAAGTGACCGCCCTGATCGCCCCTTTGTAAGTGGGTTGGTCGCGCTGTCGAGTGGCGGTCGCGGCCCATTGCGTCGCGTTCGGACAAGACGCTAATCTCCCTTATGGCGACCTTCTGCCTCGTCCACAGCAGCGTGCAGGGCCCGAGCGGATGGACGCTGCTCGCCGCCGCGCTGGAGGAACGCGGGCACCGCGCGATCATGCCCGACCTGGGCGACGTCGATCCGGACAGCGGCGCGCTCGCCTACGCGGAGGTGATCGCCGACACGGTCGAGAAGGAGATGGCCGGCGACGAAACCCGGCTCTGGCTGCTGGCCCACTCCGCAAGCGGCCTTTTCCTGCCCTGGGTTCCGCGGCTCATCCCCGAGCTGCCGATCTCGGGCCTAGTCTACCTCGCCGCCTATGTGCCGCTGGCCGGGGAGAGCCTGCTCAGCAGCTTGGCGGCCGACCCCGGCATGTTCGATCCCGCATGGGTCGGCAAAGACCCGATGGTCGACGAGGTCGCGCGCGAGTTCCTGTTCCACGACTGTCCCGAGAGCGTGCTGGAATGGGCGCTCACGACGAGGCGGCTGATGATCGCGCGGCGCGCCATGTCGGAACCCCTACCGACGAGGGTGACGACCTCTCCTCCCGTTCGGTACATCGCCTGCCGCCACGACCGCACACTCACGCCCAGGTGGATGCGCGCTGCGGCTCGGGAGCGGCTCGGAGTGACGGCGATCGAGATCGACGGCGGCCACTGCCCGCACGTGTCCCGGCCCGCTGAACTGACGGGCATCTTGGAAGCGCTTTGAGCTACCCCAATCAGCCTCGCTCTCGCGATCAGCTATATTGAGCCCGACCGGTCTGATTGCGAGCAGGGGTGGTCAAGTGCGGGCAGGTTGTCGAGCAATGCGAGCACGGCTACCCGTTCGTTCGCAAATAGAGCGAGTAAAACCCGACGCTGAGTGCGAGCAGGGCCAGCTATGAATGCGAGCAGCTACAGCTACCGCATCGGCAAGCCGGCGCTTCGCCTTGAGATAGCGTCCGTCCCGGATCAGTTGCTCGTCCTTCGCCACCGACACTTGCGCATCGCGCAAGGGCGTGCAGCGCCGCGCCTCGCATTGCGCAAAGGCCTCGTCCAACCGCTGACCTGAAACGACGATGTCGGTCGAGGCGGTCTGCACCGCCGCCAGGAGGAAAAGTCCGATCACGGATGCACCTGCATGACACCTGCCCTCCGCCGACGCAGCCGGATAGTGTTGGGTCGGAGCGATAAGGTCAATGCAGCGTACGAACGCATACAATCCGGCGACGTAAGCGCGGGCGATCGACCCGCTGCCTGGTGCGGAACGCGTTCAGCGGATGCGGATCGCGCGATAGTTCCGTCCGCCGACGTTCAGGAAGAAGCCGCCCATCGCTCCCTTGCGGATGCGCACCGCCGCCCCCGCCTTCGGCGCGAGCCGTATCGGATCAGTCGTCTGCCAGACCGGTGCGCCTTCGTCGGCGAGCGTAATGTCGCCGCGTCCGTTGCCGTTCACGCGCGCACCGGTCACGGTGCTGTTGATCTCGGTGAAGGCTTCACGGTCATCATCGGGGCGCCCTCCAACCAGTGCCGCATCCGGGACCGTCAACCCGAACAAGGATCGACGCGCCTTGCGGACGTCGGCGCGGTCGACGATCCGGATGTCGTTGGTGCGTACCGACCGTTCCAACTCGGTTGCGGCCTGATCGAAACAGGCAAGCCGCGCGTCGGCCGCCGGTATTTGTCGACAGCGCGCGAAACTGTCGATCGTGCGCCGTGCGCCGCCGGTGTCCTCGGCCGCAGCGACGGCAGGCGTGAGGATCGCCAGCGTCGTCAACCCATAGCAAGTCAGCAACGTTCGCAACCGCTTGGACTTTCTCACTGGTTGGGCGTCGTCCAAGCCGGCTCCATCGAGCGCTTCATGGCCTGGCTATTGCGCGCCAGCATGTCCCACTGCGCCTTGCTGTAGCACATCTTCTTGCTCGGGATGTTCGAGCCGATATTGGCGACGCGGCGGCAGATGGGCTTTTCCTGCGGCGCGGTGACGGGAACGCTCTGGGTCGCCGGTACGGCCGTTGCGGCTGCGGTCTGCGGGGCTGCGGCAAGCGACAGCAAGATAAGCGAAAGCATCGTCGTTCCCCCTTCTTTCGATGAGTGGCAACGATCGTGCCGCTCGCTGGCGGCGACGTCAATCCTCGCGGTATCGCAGCCGCAACAAAAAGGGGGCGGAGCCGAAGCTCCACCCCCGATAGTCAGGCGCGAAATGCCTGCGCTTAGAAGCGCACGCGCGCCGCGACCGCGAAGCGACGACCCAGCGCATCGTAGGTCGACGGATAGACGTTGCCGCTGTTGTAGGCGGTCGAACCGATCGTCGAACCGACAACCTTCGGCTGGCGATCGAACAGGTTCATCGCCGAGATTGTCACATCGAAATGCTCGTTTACTTCAAAGCGCGACGTCAGGTCGAAATAGTGCGCCGCACCGATCCGACGGAAGTCCTGCAGCGGACCGGTCGAACCACCCGCGATGTCGTCGGCCAGTGCCGCCGGCTCGTAGGTGACAGGGCTGAGGTAACGCCACAGCAGCGACAGGTCCGCACCACCGACCGTCAGCGTGGTGCGCTGATTGAAGGTGAACTCCGGCTGGATGGAGCCGCAGTTAATGCTGTAATAGCTGACGCATTCGCGGTTCAGCGAGGTTGGGGTCGCCTGGAACTTGTTCCGGTTGGTCCACGTCCCGTTGAACGACAGCACCAGCGCACCGAAGCCGAGATCCTGGCGATAGTTCGCCGACAGGTCGATACCGTCGGTGAAGATGTTGCCGAGGTTCGACAGCGGCAGGAGAATGCCGGCCGCGGAGCCGTTGAGGCTGCCGTCGTCAACGTTACGCCCGATGGCACTGCAAGCCGTCGAGGTGGCGGCCTGAAGCGGCGAGAAGCAGGCACCGAGCACGTCGCCCGGAGTCGGGCTGGTGATGGCGTCCTTTACGCGGATGTTGAAGTAATCGACCGACAGGTTGAAGCCGGGGAAGAAGTCCGGCTGGATCACCGCACCGATGGTGTAGGTGTTCGCCGTCTCGACGCCCAGGTTCGGGTTGCCGCCGCTGCTGACGTTGACCTGACCCGCCGACGGGACCGGGATGCTGCCCAGCAACGCGTTCGCCTGTGCCGGGGTGGCACCTGCGCTCACGATCTGTGCTGCGCAGACCGCACCCAGCGCCGACCCTGCGGTCACGCCCGCGCCTGCGCACGGATCGTTGGCCGAGTTGTCGAGACCGACAACGAACGGCGAGAACAGCTCCGCGATGTTCGGCGCACGCGCCGCCTTCTGGTAGTTGCCGCGGATCTTCAGCGCCGACACCGGCTCCCACGAACCGCCGACCTTCCAGGTCCAGTTGGTGCCTGCGGTCGAATAGTCAGAGACACGGCCGCCGGCCTCGAGCGTCAGGCTCTTGAAGAACGGACGATCCTCGACCAGCGGTGCGATCATCTCGACGAACGCTTCCTTGACGCTGTACCGGCCGCGGACGTCCGGTGACGCCGCACCGTTGCCGAGCACTTCGTTCGGGCGCTGCGTCAGCTCATCCGAGATGACTGAGGCGGTGTACTTGCGGTATTCGCCGCCTAGCGCGAACGAGATCGCGTTGGTCGCCAGCGGGCTGGAGACACCGAAGTCGCCGCTGATGATGCCCTTGATGGTGCCGAGCGTCGTGCGGGTCGCGGTGCTATTCGTCACACCGAGCAGGAAGCCGAGCTGATCGGAGGTGATCGATCCCGCCGGCCCGAACAGGTTGATCGGAACGCAGCCGTTGCTGTCGTTGACGCAGGTCGTGGTATTGGTGGCCAGCGCCGCCTGGCGCAGGCGGGTCAGCGTGCCGTTGCCGCTCTGGCGCTGGACGTTCTCGCTTTCACCGTAGCTGCCCACGACGTCAAAGTTGATCGTGCTGGTGATGCTGCCACGCACACCGGCCTGATAATCGAAGATCGTCGTGGTGTAGGTCGACAGACGCGGACCGGCCTCGACGAAACGACGCGAAGCGACCGTGTTGAACGTCCGATAGTCGGGCGACGTCGGGTCGGTCGCCGCGGCGGCCGCGGCGCACTGCGCCGTGGTCAGGCCCTGCGATGCGCAGATTTGCGAGCGCGCACCGGCGGGCAGGTACGGGTTCGAGTAAGGAATGGTAACCGAATTGCCGAACGTGCCCGACGACGCGATCACCGTCTGGACGTTGTTCTTCGAGAACAGCCCGCGACTGTACACTTCGATACCCGGCGCCACTTCGTAATGCGCCGCGCCGAACATGTTGAACCGGTCGAACGGCGTCTGGAAAATGTTCTGCGGATTGAAGTTGAACAGCGAGTAGGTCGGAACGAGACGGCCCGTTGCGACGTCAATCTGCTGATTGGTACCGAGCCCAAGACCCGTGAAGCGCCCCGGAACGGTCGTGCCCGATCCGCCCTGCGCGCCGGTGAAGGAGTCGATGTTGAACGTCGAGAAGTCGCGCGCGCCCTGATAAACCGGATCAGCCTGCTGGTAGCCGATGCTGAAGACCGCGTTGCCGCGGCCTTCGTCGAAGTTCGCGCCGATCGTCAGGTCGGTGCG
The DNA here is from genome assembly GCF_031456125.1 of Sphingomonas sp. BE138. NCBI lineage: Bacteria > Pseudomonadati > Pseudomonadota > Alphaproteobacteria > Sphingomonadales > Sphingomonadaceae > Sphingomonas > Sphingomonas sp. BE138. The sequence continues at coordinate 71,524 of NZ_JAVDUC010000013.1, read as the reverse complement.
GAAATAGGCGCCATCGCCACGCTGCGTGATCTGATTGCTGGCGGTCGCCTCGACGCCCGAGAAGTCGCGCTTCATAATAAAGTTGACGACACCCGCCACGGCGTCCGCACCGTAGGTGGTCGATGCACCGCCGGTCAGAATTTCCATCCGCTCCAGCAGCGCGGTCGGAATGTTGTTGAGGTCAACAACACCCGCCAGGCCGGCCGGCGCGATACGCGCGCCGTCGATCAGGACGAGGTTGCGGTTCGTGCCGAGGCCACGCAGGTTGACGAACGACGCACCGCCGTTGCCGTTGTTGACCGCGCTGCCGATCGACGGGACGACACCCGGAAGCTCGCGGATCAGCTGCTCGGCGACGTTGGTCTGGCGCAGCTGAAATTCTTCCGAGCTGACCGCGTTGACCGGCGATGAGAGGGTGAGATTAGGATTGCGGACCAGCGTGCCGGTGACGACGATGTCGCCGCTGGGCGTCGCTCCTTCAGGACCCGTGCCTGGGTCACGCTGGCCGCACTGGCCGGAGCGGACGCGGGAACGCCATTGGGCGTCGAGATCTGACCTTCGGTCTGCGCCAGCGCAGGTACCGACGCCATCACCGAAGCGCCAACGAGCAGGCTGGTGGCCAGCAGTCGGCCACGGAAAATTTGCTTCATGTAACACCCCTTTTGGAGCGATCTACCCCGCAGGGCGACCGCGCTCGCCCGAGCTTTTGCCCGGATAAGAGAGTTTTTGCTGCTTCATGATAGGCGCACAATAAAAATACGTGAGCCGCGTGGATTTTATAGCGCAATGTAGCAAAGGAGCCACATTCTTGGTGCATTTCGCGCTGTTGTCGCCGCCAACAAGCCACTGGTGTGTTGTTGGTGTACAACACGTGATTAAAGCTAATTCTGCAAAAATCGCCTTTCTTCCAGTTGCTCGCACCCGCCCTCGCCATCCGCTCGGAATATCCTCCGGCCGCTACCCCTGCCCGCTCCCCAACCTGCGCACCGCCTGGACCAGCCGTGCCAGCGCCGGGTCGTGGATCGGTTCGGTCACGCGCAGTTCGCGCGTGCGGTCGCCGAGCGTCAGCCCCAGCGTATAGGTGCGCGCGTCGGGGCGGGCGGCGGCCTCGTCGGGCATGGCGCAGCCGAAGAAGTCGGCCGCCTCGGCCAGCGTGCACACCTCGTCGCGCAGCGGCGAGTCGAGGTCGGACAGCGCGACCGCCTGCTCCTGCGCGCGGCCGGGGAAATGCGCGAAACCGCCCTCGATGCGCAGCCGCGCCTCGTCCGCCATCACGCCACCCCCACGGTCGCCCAGGCGTCGGCGACCGCCTTCGCCTCGGCGCCGTCGGCACCGTAGCGGCGCGCGGCGACGTCGCGGGTGATCTGCGCGAAGGCGGCGAAATCGGTGTTGGCGCGCGTCGCGGGGTCGAGCAAGGCGTCGTACCAGATCTGTCCGGCACGCTCCCACGCATGGCCGCCGATCGCGGTCGCGGCGAGGTAAAAGGCGCGGTTGGGGATGCCGGAGTTGATGTGGACGCCGCCATTGTCCTGGTTGGTGCGCACGAACCCGGCCATGTCGGCGGGCTGCGGGTCCTTTCCCAGCACCGGATCGTCATAGGCGGTGCCGGGCGCCTTCATCGAGCGCAAGCCCACGCCCTTCACCGCTGGGGTCAGGAGGCCGGCGCCGATCAGCCAGTCGGCCTGGTCAGCGGTCTGGCCGAACAGATGCTGCTTCACGAGGCTGCCGAAGACGTCGGAGATGCTTTCGTTGAGCGCGCCCGACTGGCCGTAGTAGGCAAGCCCCGCCTCCTTCTCGGTCACGCCATGGGCGAGTTCGTGGCCGATGACGTCGAGCGCGATCGTGAAGCGATTGAAGAGCTGCCCGTCGCCGTCGCCGAACACCATCTGCGTCCCGTCCCAAAAGGCGTTGTCGTATTCGCGGTCGTAATGGACCGTCGCGTCGAGCGGCAGCCCGGCGTCGTCGATCGAGTTGCGCGCATACGCCTCCCAGAACAGCGCAAAGGTGGCGCCGAGCCCGTCATACGCCTCGTCGACCGCCGCGTCGCCGGTGGGGGCGTCGCCCTCGCGGCGGACGATCGTGGCGCCGGGCGCTTCGGGGAGGCCGCCGGCGTCGCGGATCGTGCGCATGGGCGTCGGCGCGGGGACCAGGCCGGCGGCGGTGCGCAGCCGCGCGAGCGTGCCGATCACCGGCCCGGCGGTCGCGGCGCGCACGATGCGGATCGAGGGATCGACGAGCAGCCCGCGGATCGCGGCGGCGCGCAGGTCGGGCGGGCCGTGCTCGGCGATCCGCGACAGGATGTACGGCGGCAGGATGCAGTGCAGCGCGTGGCGGTGCGGGCGGGTGCACATCGGCAGTCTCCTTGATTATCCTCGAACGCGGCGGAGCGCATAGGGGACCAGCGCGACCCACATCACGGTCACGAAGGCGAGCAATTGCGTGGTCTGCGCCTCGCCGCCGGGCAGATGGCCGAACCCGCCGAGCGACGCGGCGTAGAGCGCGAACGACACGACCGCGACGAGGATCGCGGGCCCGTCCGCCGCGCCGCCGCCCGCCTCTTGCCCCACCTCCTGCGTGGCGAACCAGCGTAGCGCGACGACGAAGAGCATGATGACGCCGATCAGCGCGATGCGGAGCGCGGCGTTGCCCGCGGCGATGCCGACCGCGAGCGGATAGAGCGCGACCGCCTCCACCGGGAACAGCTTCACGAGGCTGGTATAATAGGGCTCGGGCGCGCTCTGGAACCGGGGAGTCGCGGCGACGGTGCGGCGCGTGCCGGGGCTGAGGCGCAGCGCGCCGCGCAGCGCCGAGCGCTGGGTGTTGGCGGTGGGGGCGGTAATGGCGGTAGGCGCGCCGAGTGCGGCGATCGCGCGCTCGACCGCGGCGGCGTAGCGTGCGACCGCGGTGTCGTCGGGAATGAGCACGATGCCGATCGCGACCGCCTGCTCGCTGCGGTCCTGGACGGTGGCGTAGGCGGGGCGGTCGCCCTCCCCCGGCGTCGCGGCGAAGTGGTCGCGCGCGCTGCCCAGCGCGGTGCGCAGCCCGAAAAGCGTGTCGAAGAAGCGCGGCACGAAGCGCGCGTCCTCGACCAGCGCCTGGAGTTGCGCGGCGAGCGCGTCCGCGGCTGCGACGGCCTGGGCGAAGGTGGTCATAGCGGCGCTCCGATCGCGGCGACCAGCCCGAGCGCGCGGGTGATCCGGTCGAGGTTGAGGCGCGCGGCGGCGCGGCGCTGTTCGGGCGTGAAGCGCCCGGCGAGTGCGTCGCGCAGTCCCTTCTGCGCGGTCGCGGCGAGGTCGATCGCGGCCTTTACCGCCTCGGCGCGCGCCGGGCTGTCGCGCGCGGCGGCACGCGCGGCGGCACGCGCGGCGAAGATCCGCGCGGCGAGTTCCTCGCGCTGCGCGGCGCTCAGGTCGGCGCGCCCGCGCAGGTAGCTGCGGAACAAGGCGTTGCCATAGAGGTCGTCGGCGGTGCGCGCGGCGCCCCTGCCCCATATGTCGACCTGCGTGCCGAGCGCGGCGAGCGCGCGGTCGACCGTGTCACCGCGCGCCGCGACCAGCGCGCGGACCTTTTTCACGTCGTTCGCCTCGCGCGCGAGATCGGTGGCGTAGGCGATCAGCGCGATCAGGCTTTGGCCCTGTTCGCTGGCCGCGGCTGCATTGATGCCGGGAATGTCCGTGCCGGCGGCGAAATTGGCGAAGCGTGCGACGCGGTCGGCCTGGTCGGCAAACGCCGTCAGCTCGGCGGCGACATCGGTCTTGGGCGCATCGAGGATCGCGGCGAGCGCATCGGCATAATCGGCGACCGCGGCGAGGAGCGCAATGCGCGGCTCGAGAACGCTGCGGGGGCTGTCGGCGATGTCGATCGCGAAGGCGGTGTGACCCGGCGCGGGCGCGCCATCGGCAAGGCAGAGCGGCGCGGGGGGGGCAGCGGGCGCGAGCGGGACCTGGATGCGGAGCGGCGTGAGCGGGAGGCAGCTGGGATCGCTGGCGACCAGCGCGGCGGCCGCGGCGCGGCGGCGCGTCTCGACCTCGTCGAAATAGCGCGCGGCTGCGGCGACGGCGGCCCGGGCATCGCGCTGCACCGCGCCGGCCGCCTCCAGCCGGATCGCATTGCCCGCGCAGCCGGCCAGCAGCAGGAAGGGCAGCAACGTCAGAACCTTGGCGCGCATCTCCGCCGTCTCCTCAGCGAGTCGGGGCGATCCTTCCACAGTCGCGCGATGTAGGACAGGGGCGGTTTAGCGTATCCTTGCCGTCGTTACTCAGCAGGAAAGCGGCGCGCGGATGACGCGCCATTCCGCCAGCGGTGCGACGACGGTTCCTTGGCGAGCCAGTTCGCGCGCCATCCAGTCCGGCAACTCGTGCGACAACCAGACGACATGCGTCACCCCCCAACGGGCGGCAATCGCCCGACGCTCGCAGGTGTTCGTGTGCAGCGAGAAGAAACGGCGATAGTCCGCCTGGCGCGCGCCGTCGCTGGAGCTGAGCGGCATCGGGCGCGGGAACGCCGCCACTCGGACGCCGAAGGCCGGGAGGACCAGCGCCGCACTATCGAAGCCCAGCACACGAGCCTGCGCCGGCAACCATGCGGCAATCGCCTGCGCTTCCTTGCCGACGGGCCGCACCGGACGCGGTCGATCCGCCAACGCCCACGGCATTGCGAGCTGCTGCGCGGCCAAGGCTACCTGCGCGGTGCACAAGGCGAGTGCGGCGATGCCCATGACGCGCCATCCGGTATCGGTTACCCGATCGAGCGGCGCAGGAGCCTGCCCGTCGATGCGATCGAGGATCAACCACACCAGCATCAGCTGAAGCGCGAGCGCCACATAGGCGAGGAATCGATGGGACACCGACACGTCCAGGATGCCGCCGACCACGAAGGCGGCGGATATCACCCCCAATGCGATCACCGGCATGCGGGTACGGAAATCCCGAAACTGCGCGGGCAGAACGAACAGCACGAGCCACAGCGGCGCCAGCTCTCCGACGACGAACAGCGGATGGAAGAAGAAAGGAAAATTATTGAAGGTCGCCTGACCGCGTGCGGCGCCGGCTCGTCCGAGCGCCAGTGGGTCGAACCACGGCCAACAGGTGGTTGCGAGCACGCCAATCGCCAGCGATGCGAGGACCATGACACGTCGGCCCATCGACGCCCCACGTTCGAGCACGGCCAGCCCGGCGGCGCCCAGCAGCATGAACATCGCATTGAGTGGATGCGTGATGAACGCGATCGCGCACAGCACCGTCAGCGTGCCTGCCGCCATCACCGCCGCACGGCCGCCGCGCAGCACATGCACCGCCAAAGCCCAGACCACGAAGGTCAGCGCAAAGACGAATGACGCGGGATAGTAATTGGAATGTAGCTGCGACCGAAGCGAATGAAAGCCGGTCCAGATCAATGGCGGCAGCCCCCACCCGCAGGTCAGCACCGCCATCAGCACCGCCGGTGCCCAAGGGCGCGCGTAATAGATGCGGGCGAAGGCATGGACGCCCGCCACGAGCAACGCAGACGCCAAGAACGCCCCGACTGCCAGTGCACCGTCCGCTCCGATGCCGGTCCAGCGCGCCAAATAACCCAGTAACAGCGACCAAGGCGTGAACTGACGCGAACTGGCACCTTCCGCGTAGATCGGGTCTTCGAGCCGGATTCCGTGTCGGATGACCTCCATCACGATCGCGCGATGTTCCCAGTAATCCGTGATGTACAATTGGGTGGTCGGTCGAAAGACGAAAAAGGCCAACGCGGCAAGCGAGAGATACGAGATTGCGGTCACCGCGAAAACGCGTCGCGGTGTTGCCCAATCGCGGAATGATTTCCCCATCGGCCTCTTCAAAGCGCAAGTCGCCCCGCGACGCAACGGTGCGGCGGCCGCGATCACGTGCAGCGAACCGAACGGACCCGCACCAGTGACGGACGATGCGGATCGGGCGTGGCAAAGGCGGCACGTGTGCGCAGCCAGTGCGGAAGGGGGTCGGTGCCGCCGGCAGGGTCGACGAACAACCAAAAGGTCGGCGTGTCGCACAGGAATTGCGCGGCATCGACCACCCGCAGCCGCGGATCGATTACCTTCCAGCGCATGACCTGATGATAATTGGTCGGATCGGGCGATGCGTGCGCGTCCCGGGTGTCGAGAAAGACCAGCCGGCGCCTGAGCGCGGGCGATGCGTTGGCGACGAGCTCGAACCACCGTAGTCCGCTACCGGTCACGATCGGCAGATCACCGGGAGCAGCGGCTGCCGTCGACACTGCGCTGCGCCGATCCGGACCTGCAGCGACGCCGCGATCACCCCAGAGATTGCCGGCGAGAAACAGGGCCAGCAGCGTTGGCGCAGCCCATCCCGGCAGCCGCTGCACGAGCGCGGCGAGTAGCAAGCCGGCGCCTGCCGCTGCCGAAATCACATAGCGCCATGCATAGCTGTGGCTGACGAGCGCGGCGAAGACGAACACCCATAAGGGTATCGCCAGCAGGACAAGTGCCGGGTCGAGCAGCCCGCGATCCGGCACCCGGCGGCGCAGCAGCACCAGCACCGCCATCGGGATGGCAAGCCAGCCGAGCGTGATGGCATAGCTGTCGAGCAACAATGGCAGCGTCGGGCGTGCGTAATAGGTCGGAGCGCCGACGTCGTTCCCCGACATTGCGCGCGCAGCGGCCATGATCGGCCACCATAGGACGATCGACGTCGCGGCCACGCCCGCCGCGAGCAGCGTGGGCGCATGCGGTCTGCGGCGATCGGCATGCGCGCGGACCAGCTCCAATGCCGCAAAGGCGACGACCAACAGCAACGCGTAGAAATGCAACGCGACCGCTAACGTCAGAAAGGCGCCGCTCAGCACCGCCCGCGCCCGCGTCGGGGAGCGGCCGGGCGCGGGAACGTACACCGCCAGCGCGGCGCAAAAGGCGAGCGTGACAAAGGCATACGGCCGTGCCTGCACTGCGAAGGCGACGAGCCCACTCGACAGCATCGCACCGGCGGCGACCATCGCGGGCGGCGGTCCTGCGCGGCGCAAGACGAGCATTCCGATCGCCAGCGCGGCGCCATAGACGGCGATGATACTGGGCAGTCGCAGAGCAAGTGGCGTGTCGAAGCCCAGCCGGACGAGGACGTGCAGCCCTAAATCATAAGCCGGGGGCGTGAATTCGGCACCTTGCTCCAGGGCGTGCCAGATCGTGAGAGCGTCGGGTCGTTGCGCAGTCCACAGCGCCAGCACTTCGTCCATCCACAACGGCGCCGCGGCGGCATAGCGAAGGGTGAGCACGCCGAAGTGCACCGACAACAACGCGAAGATGACGGTCGCAATGATTGTCGTCCGGGGCGACGACGCGCTGGTCGTCCCGTCCATGGTGCCCGGAAGGTCGGCGTCAGCCGACACGGGACAGGCCGGGAGCTACCGTCAACCGCCTTGCGAGCCCGGTGGCGATACGATCGGCGTTGGCCATGATGGTGAGCGTGGGATGTCGTGCCGACAGGGTCGGCAGCGCGGCACCGTCAGCGATGTAGACACCCGGTGCACCGGCGAGCTGACCGTCCGCAAGGGTATGGGCAGGACCGTCACCGCCGATCGGCAAGGTTCCCGCCGGGTGTGCATCCGCACCCGGCGGCATCATTTGCAGCGAGCCGGGCACGCCGATGACCCCGCGAGCGCGAACGTGGTGCGCAAGGCGCCGGAAGGATCGACGCAGCCGCTGCGCCGCTTCCGGCGTGTCGCGCGCCTCGACCCTGAGTCGTCCGCTCGCATCGACGCTGAACCGGTTGGCGCTGAACCGCCCCGGCAGATAACCGGTCGCCAGCACGAGCGCCGGCGCCAATGCGCGCGCGGCCTTCAACGCATAGCGCCGCGATACCGGCAGGCGATCGGCGATCGTCGCCAGCGGCAGCGTATCGGCGCCATAGAATACCCCGGCAGTCTCGACGCCGTCCTCTTCCATCGCATAGAGCAGCTGACCGAGCCCGAACGATCGCCCGGGCAGGTCACGGCCGATCAGACCGGGGACGAGGAACGCCATGCCGGCCACGGGATTGCTTTCGAGCCGCACCGGCGTGTCGATCAGTCCGAGCCGCCGCAGCGCCAGTCCGGTCGTGGCCAGCGTCCCGGCGGCCAAGACGATCGATCGCGCCGCAAATCGGCGATCGCCCGCATATACCGCCGGCGCGTGCGGCTCACCATCGATACGATCGACGCGAATCCCTGCGTGATAGGCGAAGTTCGCGAAACGCATCAATGCGGGCAGTTCCTGTGCCGCATGGTAGATCGCACCGGATGCACAGCCATGCAGGCACAGACCGCAGGCCGTGCACCCCCCCCGCCCATCCCGCGCGCTATCGAGAACCGCATTGGGTGCGGGAACGAGATGCAGCCCCGACCGCACCTTCCCCCCGGCGATCCGCGCGACCGCGGCGGTGTAGCGCGGTGTGTCGGAAACGCCGATGCGCTGCGCCACTGCCGCATAGCCGGTGCGGATGGCCTCGGCCTCACAACCGAAAGCCGCCAGGTCGGCATCGCTCCATCGCGCAGCCAACGCCCCCCAAATCCGCGATAAACCGCCAGCTGCATGCGCACCGACTGCGACATAGCCGCCGTGCGTCTCGACTTCGAACCCGGCAAGTACGGCGCGTGCAAGCGGGGTCGCAAATTTCGGCGACATGCCCGGATCGGCCAGTGCCCCCTCGCGACCCAGTTCGTGCGCCCACCGCCGCGGATCGCCGCGCCACGCGGCCTGCGTGGGATGGGGCGGAGCGGCGGGGAGCGGCGCGGCCGCCGCATCCAGCATCAGAACGCGGTGCCCGGCTCGCACCAGCGGCCAGGCCGCCGACACGCCGGCTGGGCCGCTGCCGACGATGATGATGTCGGGGGAGAAAGGAAGGTCGCGCGTCATGCGATCGTGTCAGCGCGCCGCCAGCGTGGCAACGATCCGCGTCGGCAAACGGACCATCTCCACGACGCCGCCGAGCGCGAGCACGACAAGCCGCGACCAGCGTGTTCCGCGCGCCAGCATTGCTTCCCCCGGCGCGCTGGCCTCGGCAATACGGGCCGCGACACGCAACCGATCGGCAATCGGTCCTGCGAACGGCGTTCGCCAGCCGGGTAGGATATGCGGGCGGGTGAGCGCGCCCTGGGGAAAGGCGCGCGCATAACGTTGCAACAACGCCGGGGTCGCCGCGATACCGGCATCGGCAAGAAAGGCCCGCGCCTCCGCCAGCAAGGCGCGACGACCGGCAGGCTCCTCGGCCAGCCGCTGAGCGATCGGTCGGATCGCCACACCCAGTCGCGCCAGATCCGCCGTGCTGTCGATCGGCTCGGTCCCTGCCAGCCCCAAGACGCGTTCGCGATCAACGGTGGGCAGCAGCGGCAGGCGCGCGCTGAGATCGCACACGGCCAGTGCGGCGCGGAGCGGGATTGGCAGGATCGGCAGCCGGCGCCCGCCGTAGCGTTGCGCCAACAGGCGAAGGACGTCGTCGAAACGGATCCGATCGGGACCGGCGAGCGCCAGCACGCCTCTCGCACGCCCATCGGCCGCCGCCAGGATTCCGCATGCGACCTCGTCGACATGGATCGGCTGCACCAATCGATGCGGTTCGATCATCGGGAGCATCGGCAATTGCGCCAGTCGGCACAACAAACCGTACATCGCCACGCGTGGACCGCCATAGACGAGGCCGACCCGCAAAGACGTCGCATCCGTGACTCGGCGTTCGGCCTGCCACTTCATGCGACCGTAGCGATTGAGCGCGTGCTCGCGTGCCGACTGCGATGAAATGAAGACGCGCGACACGACTCCCGCCGACTGAGCAGTATCGAACAGTCGGCCCGTCGCCGCCACATTGGTGTCGCCGTGCCAATCATGGGCGAGGTGGATAAGGGCGGCACCGGCCGGACCGTCCAGCGCCGCCGCTGGAAATGCGTCGCCCAGCGACCATGGGACGTGGCGCGTCCCGGCGGGACCCGGGCGGCGGCCGAGCAACGTCACCTGCCGCCCCTCGGCCAATGCCCTCTTGACCAGCCAGGCGCCGATATAGCCGGTACCGCCGGTGATGATGAGGTGGCGTGCGGTCACGATCGCTCAGTCCGCCTGCCCGAACACGGCCTGGAGTCGCTGTTGCTGCGCGCGCGCATCGCCGGGGCGCAAGTCCAGAACACCCAGCAGAAAGGCAGACAGGCCCAGTTGCACCGCAATCACGATCGCGCTGGTCGACAGCACCATGACGCGCAGCAGGTGCCCGTCGGCAATCTCTCCGAAGCCGGAGCCAGCCCATGTCGTCCCGGCATAGCCCATGCCGATCATGCCCATCGTCAGCACGCCTCCTGCGCCTTGCAGTATGCGCTCCATACTGACCGCGTCGAGCAGTTGCTGTCGCGGATGCGGCGGCAGCAGTCGATGCGCTGCGGCGAAGCGCCGGGCAATCACGCCGAACGCGATCGCCTGCACGCCCAAGGTGAGCGCCAGGCATCCGATGAGAAACGCACGGATATCGAGTGACACCGTCGAGCCAAGCGCCAGTCTCCCGGGCAGAAGGGCTGCCACCAACGCCAAACCTAGCACCATCAGCGCCGCACCGGGATAGCCGAACGACCAACGCGGGCTGTGCAACATGAGGAAGCGGAGATGCCGCCAGCCATCGCGCCATGTACGCAGATGCGGCGGACGGCTCCGCCCGTCCTTCGCCAGACGCGTGGGCACCTCTCGGATGTCGAGACGGTTGAGCGAGGCTGCCACCACCATCTCGCTGGCGAATTCCATTCCCGTCGTGCGCAGCCCGAGATTCAGGATCGCCTGACGGTCGAACCCGCGCAGCCCGCAGTGAAAGTCGCCGATCGGCGTGCGAAAGAACAGTCGTCCGATCGCCGAGAGCACCGGATTGCCGAGGTAGCGGTGCAGCGGAGGCATGGCGCCCGGTGCGATCCCGCCCTTGAAGCGGTTGCCCATCACCAGCGCCGCCCCGTCACGCAGGCGGTCGAGAAACCCCGACAGGTCGGAAAAATCGTAACTGTCGTCGGCGTCGCCCATGATGACGAACCGCCCGTGTGCGGCCGCTATCCCGCACCCCAGCGCACCGCCATAACCCGCAACCGGTGCATGGACGACACGCGCGCCCTCTGCCGTTGCGATTGCGATTGAGCCATCGGTGCTGCCGTTATCGGATACCAGCACCTCGCCCGCGGTTCCGGTACGGGCAAACCAAGCCTTTGCCTTGCGGATGCAGGTGGCAAGTGTCTCGGCCTCGTTGAGGCAAGGGATCAGAATCGTCAGTTCGGGCTTATCCGCCACCAGCGATGCGTGGTATCGCTCGCTCGGCCGCGCTGCCCCTGCTGTCACTTCCCTCATAGCTGCCCCCGATGGAACCAGGGCAAGGTGTAGGCAGACATTGGTTAAATGGACGCTAAGGGCTGCCCCGAGCACCGGCTTGGCGCGACGTCAATTCCGGCGGCTGCACTGCCCCCTTCTACACCCGGATATCCTCCGGCCCGGTGATCCGCCGCCGCACCGTCGCGCCGGTCGCGCGTTCCTCGTTCGAGAAGCCGTCGACGTCCGCCAGCGTCCCGAAATCCAGCCCGGTCATCGCCGCGATCGACAGGATCGAGCGCTGGTAGGTCTTGAACGCGCCGAACAGCAGCGACATGCCGCCGACGTCGACGTCATGCTCGATCAGATAGGCGGTCGCCGAGGGGCGGCCGTCGTCGTGGACGAAGGCGACGACCTTCCAATAGGCCAGCGGGATCGCGACGCCGCGATAGACCGGGTCGTCGGCGCGGAACACCGGGCCGGTGAAGACGCTGGCGCGTTCCCGCACGCGGCGGGTGTTGCCGAGGATATGATCCTCCAGCTCCAACCACGTCCGCTGGTTGAACCCCGACAGCTGCGGTGCGCAGTTGGTGAAGTGGAAGGTGTCGCGGTTGGCGGTCGCGGCGTCCGCGCCCCAGTTGGGATCCTCGCGCCGGACCAGATGGCCGCGGTCGAAGTCGTTGTCGGCGTACAGGTCGTCGCCGGCTTGTGCGTCCTCCGGGATGCGACCGTCGAACGCCCAGGGATCGCCGCCGCGCGGCAACGAGACGCTGGCGCCGCCGTCGAGATTGGCGGCGGTGAACAGCGCGAGGCGGCGGGTGCGCGACATGACGACGGTGAAGTGCGTATAGTTGAGCTGCGCATCGTCGCGCCCGGCGACCGGCAGCACCGCCTCGGCGGGCGCGGTCGGCAGCGGGACCGCGAAATCGCCGAGATGGTCGGCGCGATACCCTTCGCGGTTCGCCAGCGTCGCGGGCGGGGAGGTGCGCGCCTGGGCGAGCAGGGTCGTGTCGGGGGCGACCAGCGGGCGCAGGTCGGCGAGGCGCGGGCGGTAGTGCAGGTCGGTTGTCGTCACGGTCATCCTTTCAGGTCTTGTTCTACCCCCTCCTCCGTTCGTGCTGGGCCTGTCGAAGCACGCGCCACGCACGCTCCTCAACGGCAGCGACACGGGGCGGATCCACGGCGGGTACCGAGGCGAGCGTTCTCGGCCATGGCGTCGATGCCAAGCCCATTCCGTTCGTGCTGAGCTTGTCGAAGCACGTGTTTCGGGCGCCGAGCTTGGCGAGCAATCGACGATATGGGCTCTGGGCGGGTAGCACGTCACCGCGATGGCGTGGTCCGGGCACCTGCTTCGACAAGCTCAGCACGAACGGGGAAGAAGGTCGGGTGACGCCGTGCGCAAACGACGCCCTCCTCAGATCGGCGCCTCGATCTCGAAGCGCGCGCCCTCCGGCGGGTAGTGCGTCGCCGCCGAGCCGCGGACGTGGCGCGACAGCACGCGCTCGATCATCCGCGTGCCGAAGCCGATGCGCGACGGCGGGACGACCGGCGGGCCGCCCTGCTCCACCCACGAAAAGGTGAAGCGTCGCCCGCCGACGTTGCCGTCGTCCTGCAGCGTCCAGGCGATCGTCACCCTCCCCTCCGGCACCGACAAGGCGCCGTATTTGATCGCGTTCGTCGCCAGCTCGTGGAGCGCCATCGAGAGCGCCAGCGTGATCTCGGGCCCCAGCCGCACCGCCGGGCCGCCGATCGTGAAGCGCGCGCCGGCGTCGTCGAGGAACGGCGCCAGCACGCGCTCGACGATCTCGCCGATCGCGGCGCCCTCCAGCTCGTCGCGCACCAGCAGTTCGTGCGCCGCGCCCAGGCTGGCGATCCGCCCCGCGACCGCGCGGCGCCCGTCCTCCAGCGAGGCGGCGTCGCGCAGCGTCTGGCCGACCACCGCGCCGACCGTCGCCAGCGTGTTCTTGACGCGGTGGGTCAGCTCGCGCGCCAGCACGGCGCGGTGCTCCTCGGCGAACTTGCGCACGGAAATGTCGGTCGAAAAGCCCGAGATCGCGAGCGGCGTGCCGTCGGCGCGCCGCTGCAACCCGCCTTGGACATGCAGCCAGCGCTGCTCGCCCGCCGGGGTGAATAGCCGGTATTCGAGCTCATAGGGCGCGTCGGTCTCGATCGTCGCGGTCACCGCCGCCTCGACCATCGCGAGGTCGTCGGGATGGATCGAGGCGCGGTGGATCGCGAACGTCAGCTCCTCGTCGGGCGCGCGCCCGCAATTGGCGCGGCAGCGCGCGGAGGCGGACAGCGTCATGTCGGGCAGCCCGAGCGACCAGGTGCCCAGCCGGCCGGCCTCCAGCGCCATCGCCAGCGACGCCTCGCGCTCCGCCAGCACCGCCTCGCGCCGCTCGACCTCGGCGGTCAGCGCGTCGCGGTCCTCGCGCAGCCGCACCAGCCGGTGGCGCTCGGTCGTGACGTCGAGCTGCGAGGCGACGAACCAGCGCAACGCGCCGTCGCGGTCGAACACCGGCGCGACCATCAGCCGGTTCCAGAACGGCGTGCCGTCGCGGCGGTGGTTGAGCAGGTCGATCACGATCCGCTCGCGCCGCGCGATCGCCGCGCGCAGCCGCGCGACATCCGCCGCCTCGGTCAGCGGCCCCTGCATGAAGCGGCAGTTGCGCCCGATCACCTCTTCCCGCGCGAAGCCGGTGAGCGCGGTGAATGCCCGGTTCACATGGACCAGCGGATTGTCCGGCAGCGTCGGGTCGCTGACCACCATCGCGACGGTCGAGTCCGCGACCGCCGCCTGGAACGGATCGTCCACGGTCAGCCGCGCGGCGAACGCCGCGACCGCGGCGGCCACCTCCGGCGCGACGGTCGCCGGGCGGACCGGGCGGGTCAGATGGGTGGCAAGCGGCTGACGATCCACGAAACTGATCTAGGATAACAACACCATACGAGCAACCGGATTCGGGCGCGGTTGCCGTTACGGCCACCGGACGGTAGCGGAGCGACGCATGAGCGCGCGCCTCCTCCCCGCCTGCCGCATGGTCGCCGCGATCGTGGCGACGACCGCGCTGGCGGCGTGCGGCGGACGCTACCGCGCGGTCAGCGATACGCCGGTGACGATCGGGCGGCCCTATGCGGTGCGCGGCGTCACCTATGTCCCGGCGGCCGATCCTGGCTATGACATGCTGGGCCGCGCGAGCTGGTACGGCGGCGAGAGCGGCGACCGTACCGCGCGCGGCGAGAAGTTCCGCCCGAGGTGGATCACCGCCGCGCACGCCACGCTGCCGCTGCCGAGCTATGTCGAGGTCACCTCGCTGGATACGGGGCGCGTGATCCTGGTGCGCATCAACGATCGCGGGCCGTTCGCGCGCGGGCGGATCATCGACCTGTCGCGCGGCGCGGCGCAGGCGCTGGGCCTGCGCGACGCCGGGCACGGTGCCGTGCGGGTGCGCGTGGTCGAACCGCCGGAGCGCGACCGCGACCGGCTGCGCCACGGCAAGCCCGCGCTGCCGCGCCCCGACGCCGACCCGCGCTCGCTCGCTTTCTGGCGGTCGCAGCTCGCGGCGTCGGGAATGTGAGGCCAGGTCGACACGTCGAGGGATCGACGTGCCGACAGCGTTCGATCACAGCCTCAGCGAAACGCCCGCCACGATCTGCCGCCCGAGCAGGTCGTAGCCCATGATCGTGTTGCCGCGCAGCAGCCCGATTCGCGCGCGGCTGTCGGGGACCAGCGGCGGGTCGCGGTCGAAGATGTTGTTCGCGGCGATCCGGAACGTCATCCGCTTGCTGATGTCGAAGCCCAGCGCGACGTCGATCCAGTTATAGGCGTCGATGCCCGGATATTGATCGCGACGCGCGCTTTCGTCCTGCGCCGGGATGCCGGTGTCGGCGGGAGCGTAGAAGGTCGTCGGCATCGCGCCACGATGACGCCAGTTGACCGAGACGTTGGCGACGCGCTCCGGCGCGAACCACGTCACGCGCATCTGGTGCGCCCAGCGCGGCAGGCTCTCGCCGCAGCCCGTGCCGAAATAGCCGGTGCAGTTGCGGCGGATCGCGTTGGGCGACGCCTGCCCGCCGTTGCGCGTCATCAACGTGCCGTTGAAGCTGACGTCGAGCAGCCCCGCGCCGCCCAGGCCGACGTTATACTGGCCCTGGAAGTCCCAGCCGTAGGATTGCTCCTTGTAGCCGTTCGACGACCCGCGCGCGACCCAGCCGGTCGCCGGGCTCGATGCCGGCGAGCTCGACAGCGTGCCGGTACCCGGATTGCGGACGATGCCGCGGCAGAAATATTCGAGCCCGGTGTTGAGGCATTCGTTGATGATGTCCTGCGGTTGCAGAAACACCAGCTGATCCTCCAGATCGATCAGCCAGCGATCGACCGACACCACCAGCCCGGGAATGAAGCGCGGGCGCAGGACGACGCCGAAGGTCTTGGTGTATGCCGTCTCCGGGGTCAGGTTGAACCCGCCCTCGCGCACCGTGCATGCATCGTTCGGGCAGATCAGCGACGTGCTGCCATACAGGTTCGCGGGCAGCCCGGTGTTGGCGCATTGCGCCGCGGTGAAGGCAGGTGCGAGGCGCGGGCCGGTGGGATTGTTGGGGTCGACGCGCGGCGCGCATGGATCGGCGTAGAAGCCCTGGTTCCAGAACACGTTCGCGGCCCCGGCCGCTGCGCCCACGCCGGGTGCCGCCTGCGCCTTGTTATAGGAGGCGCGGAAGGTGATGTCCTCGACCGGCGACCACAGCCCTTCGACCTTCCAGGTGGTGAAGCGGTTGTCGAGGCGGTTGTACTTCGACACGCGATAGCCGCCGTTGAACTGCAGCAGCCGCGTCCACGACTGGTTCTCGACCAGCGGCGCCTGGATCTCGGCATTCGCCTCCAGGATGTTCTGCGTCACGCGGACGCGCTGGCCACCGTTGTTCTCGATGAAGATCTCGTTGGGATCGGTGCGGTCCATCTCGGCACGGAATTCGGCGCCCAGCGCGATTGCGAAGCCCTGCTCGGCGAACGGCGAGGTGATGCCGTATTTGCCGAGGTCGCCGCTGGTCGTGGCGAGGAATTGTAGCAGCCGCGGGATACGCTTGCTGATGCCCCCTGTCGCGCCACCCCCGTAAAGATAGTCGTTGACCGCAGCGTCGCGGCTGAACGGCACGAAAGCGTTGAAGGGTACGCAGCGCGGGTCGGAGCCGTTCACCACCGAGCGGCAGGTCGGCACCCCGCCCACGCTGACGACGTCGAGCGAGCGGTTGACCCGCTCCGGCGCGGCGAACGGGAAGTCGATCGTGTCGAGCTGCGCACGCGAGATCATCCCCGCGACGTCATAGGTCCACGCATCGCCCAGCGTCTTGCCGCGAAGCCCCGCGACGATTCGATAGCCCTCGTTGGTGAACTGCTGCCGGACGAGCGGCAGGCCGTCGAAACGGTAGCGCACGTCGAGCGGCGCAAATTGTCCCGCAACCCCGGCGTTGGCACCGCAGAGGGTGGTGGCCTGCGACGCCGACAGGAACGGATTGTCGCAGTTCACGCGGTACGGATCGGTGCCGAACGCGGTGTAGGACAGCGTCCGGTTGAGCTGCGTGTTGTACGATTTGTCGCGGTAGAACAGCGCATTGGCGTACAGCTCGATCTCGTCGGTGATCTCGGCGGTCAAGAAGCCGCCGACGTTGACGCGCTCGAACGCACGCTGCGACAGGAAATCGTCATAGGGGTTCGCGGACGTGCCCGTGCCCGGCGGACCGCTGTTGATCGGGATGAAGGTGCCGCTGCCGTTAGGGTTGTTGACGAGCTGCTGCTCGCTCCGAGTGCCTGGCCGCGTGACGATCGTGCCGGCGGGGGTGTAGCTGGCACGGCTGCAACCGAGCGGCGCGGTGTTCGATGTCTGGAGCACCTCGCAGATCGAGTACGACCGATCGCCCAGCTTCACCGGGCTGGACTGGCGATAGTTGATGAAGCTGCTGAAATTGACGCGACCGTCGAACAGACTGGTGCCCGCCGCCAGACTGATGTCGCTGCGACCGCCGTCGTTGGTGAGCCCGTTGGGCGAATTGAACCCGGCCCGGCGCGCCGCCTCGGTCACCGCGCTGCTGGAATTGTCGTGGTTGAAGAAGCTGTAGTTGGCGTCGATGCGGATGCCTTCAAAATTCTTCTTCAGGATGAAGTTGACGACGCCCGATACCGCGTCCGAGCCGTAGACCGACGAAGCGCCGCCGGTCAGCACGTCGATACGCTCGACCAGCGCATTGGGGATGATCCCGACGTCGACGCTGTTGGGCAGGCCGATGCGCAGGCCGTCGATCAGCATCAGCGTGCGCTCATAGCCCAGGCTGCGCAGCTTGATGCGCTGGCGGCCTTCGGAATCGCTGAAGTTCTGTTCGGAATTGACCTGCACCTGCGGCAGGCGGTTGACGACCTCCTCGATCGTGGTCGCGCCCTGTGCGGCGATGTCGAAGGCGGTGGTGGTGACGATCGGCGCCGCCGAGCGGTTGTTGGGGCGCACGATACGCGTGCCGGTGACGACCACGTCGCGCGTGCCCTCGCTGCTCTCGGCGGTGTCGCGCCCGACATCGGCGGCCAGCTTTGCGGAGGCGACCGGATCGCCGATCGCGGTTGCTGGCGCGGTATCGGCCGGCGTGGTGCCCGCCTGCGCCAGCGCCATCGACGGCATCGCCATCAGTGCCGCCGCGCAGCATCCGCTGGCCAGCACATATCTCATCATCATCACTGTCGACTCCCCTTCGCTCCCTGAAGCGCCCGGGAAGATCGGTGCCGCCCGGCTTTTCGGCCCGGTCCTGCACCCTCGCGATGTTCGGCTTATCTCCCCGTCGTCAGCGTTAAAAAGGTGTCACCAATTACTTCATTTAACAATACCAATTTCATTAATAGTCGAACTTTCGTCTTATCACATGATTGCCTTTTCGACTTGCGACACACCCCAAACGCAATACGGCGCGGAAAGAGGGTCCTCTTTCCGCGCCGTAGCAAATGACACCGGTCGCCGCGGGCGCAGGCGCCCGCGGCGGATGGATCAGGCGAACAGGATGTCGCTCTGGTCGATGCGGATCATCGTCTGGATCGAGAAGTCGGCGACGCCGTCGCCGTTCACGTCGCCTTCCAGGAAGTTCATGCCGTCCACGCGGTAGAAGCGCAGCTCGCCGGCGGTCTTCGAGAACGCCTGGTCGCCGATCCACGCGAACGGATCGATCGCGCCGCCGGTCTTGGCGTCGAGCTGCGTCAGGTCGATCAGGTCGACACCGCGGGTGAAGTCGGTGATCCGGTCGCGCGTGCCCAGATCGGTGAAGCGGAAGATGTCCGCCCCCGCGCCGCCGGTCAGCACGTTGTTGCCCGCACCGCCATACAGGATGTCGTTGCCGTCGTTGCCGCCCAGCACGTCGTTGCCCGCACCGCCGAACAGCACGTCGTCGCCGAACACGCCGTCGAGATAGTCGTCGCCGGCCCCGCCGTAGAGCTGGTCGCTGCCCGCGCCGCCATACAGCTGGTCGTTGCCGATCCCGCCGTCCAGCCAGTCGTCGCCGCCGTGGCCGTAGATGACGTCGTCGCCGGCCCCGCCGAAGACGGTGTCGTCGCCGCCGTTGGCGTACAGCTTGTCGTTGCCGGCATTGCCGGTCAGCGTGTCGGCGTTGTTCGAGCCGTAGATCGTGTCGTCGAAGGCGCTGCCCTCCACCGCCTCGATCCCCGACAGCCGGTCGCCGTTGGCGTCGCCCTGCGTGCCCGCGCCGGTCGACAGCGACACGGTGATCGCGGCGGCCGCGTTGCGGTAGCTGGCGGTGTCGAACCCGCCGTTGCCGATCAGCGTGTCGGCGCCGGCACCGCCGGTCAGCGTGTTGGCGCCGTTGTCGCCGGCCAGCACGTCGTTGAACTTCGTGCCCTCCAGCCCTTCGATGCCGGTGTAGATGTCGCCGCGCGCATCGCCCGCCGTACCGCGCCCGGTGAGCAGCGAGGCCTGCACGCCTGCGCCCGCGTCGCGGTAGCTGGCGGTGTCGGTGCCCGCCCCGCCGGTCAGCCGGTTGGCGACCGCATTGCCGATCAGCACGTCGTTGCCGCTGCCGCCGACCGCATTCTCGACGATCGCGCCATAAGCGATACCGACATTGTCGGTCAGCCGCAGGTTGCGCGTGCCGGCCAGCAGCTGCGCATAGAGCGCGTCGTAATCGGCGCGTGCGATGGCGTCATAGCCGAGCGCGGCGCGGTTGGCGTTGACCTTCTCGAACGTCAGCTCGGTACGGACCTGCTCGGCCGTGACGCCGCCCATGCTGCTGAGCGAGCCGGGATTGAGGTTGATCTCGGAATCGGTGGCGAAGCCCGAGCCGTCGAGCGTGTCGGTGCCGCCGGCATCCCAGATCGTCACGATCGGCGCCTTGTTGACCGTGAAGTCGAACACGGTCTTCCCCGCGGTCGCATTGAAGCCGTACACCGTGTCGCCGGTGCGGGTGGTGGTGTCCGCGCCGTACATCTTCTGCACCGCCAGGATGTCGTGGATCATCGGCGTGCCGCCATAGGCGCGCGCCATCGTGTTCCAGTCGATATCGCCCGCACCGATCGCGCTGGGGTTCCAGTACGACATGATCGTGTAGTTGCGCGAATCCTGGTAATATTCGGCGCCGTTGGTGTAATTGACCGCGAAGCCGGGGCCGAAATTGTAATTGCCCGGGTGCGACAGGCCGATGGCGTGGCCGATCTCGTGCGTCAGCGTGTTGAGGCCGTAGCCACCGGGCAGCAGCTGGAAGTTGCTCGGCTGGCTCGCCGAGACCCACACGTCGCCGACGATCCGCTCGGCATCGCCGTTGACGACCGGATCGCTCGACACGGTCTTGGACGGCAGCCGCGCATAGGCCTGCGTGCCCGGCGCGCTCGCCAGGTTGCCGAAGTTGATGTCGGCCTGATAGGCGTTCACCTCACGGAACGAGATGTCGACCACATCGTCCCAGAAGCTCATCGCCAGGCGCGCCGCGCCCTTCTGCGCATCGTTGAAAGCGGCGAAGTTGAAATATTCGTCGAGATATTCGACGTTCCCTTCGTAGCGGTAGGAATAGCCGCTGGCGCCGAGCTGCTCTTGCGAGAAGTGGAAGCCGAACGTCACCTCGCGCACGTTGCTGTCGCCCTGTCGCGCCGCATTGGGGCCGACCCAGCTGGTGCCCGAGCGGTTGAGGTAGCTCGCGATCTGATCCGCCGACCAGATCGCCTTGCCGTTCGCCGCGGTGGTGCCGGCCAGATAGTCGACCGAGCCCTGCTCGCCCGACAGCTTCAGCCCCGCCATCGGATCGACCTTGCCCACGTCCTTCTGCACGCCCGAACAGGCCGGGCAGGTGCAGACCGTGTCGTTCAACGGATTGGTCTGATGCTCCGGATGCTGGATCAGCTGATCCACCGCCGCCGTCGTCCCGATCGCCATATACTCACTCCCCGTTGTGATGTGTGGTGGTTGGTATGCGTGCCCGCGTCATGAGTGCGGTGCGGTCTCCGGCGACAACGGCCGGCGCGGCCCGCCCCGCGCGGGCGCCTGCCACGGCAGCGTCTCGGCGAGCAGCGCGGCGACCGCGCGGTCGAGCGCGGCGGCATCCCCGGCCGCCACGACGCGCGGGCGCGCGCCGAAGAACTGCCCGGCCCCGGCGGCGTTGCGGAACGGCCTCAGCGTCAGCGCCATGACCTCCGCGCCGCCGACCCGCTCGACATTGGCATGGACCAGCAAGGTGACGCGCCCCGGCGCCAGCGCCGCCCCGCCGATCGCGGCGACCTCGACCGGCACCGGCGCGCCTTTCGCGGCCTGCGCGCGCACCGCGGCGCACACGCGGTCGTGGAGCGCACCGGTCTCGACGCCGCGGGGCGTGTGGACAAGGCAGGTGACGCCGAGCGACGTCACGTCCTGCCAGATCGGTGCCGGGCTGGCGGCGGCGGGCTGCGCGCCGGACGCGAGTGGCGACTGATCGGGGGCAGAGGGCTGCGCATCGGCGGCGACGGCGAGCAGCGCCAGCGACGACGCCGCCGCGACCCGCACTCCCGCCCCCCGATGCTCGATCCCCACGCCGGCACACCCCCGAAGAAGTTTCGACGGAGACTGTCGCGCTGTCCGGGTAGCGTCAATGGGGTTTTAACCACGACTTCACGAAAGCATCATTTTTGCGCGATTTGTGGTTTTCCGCGCAATGCATCCACGGCTGATACCCATTTCGGGTCACGCGCGGTCGCAAAAATTGCCTTCAAAATGCTCGGGACGTGCTGGACCGGAGCAATTCGGAAATCTACGCCAACCAGCATCGGCGAGGGGACGCCGGAACATTGGGGTGGGACAGATGGCAGTTCAGCGTTCGGTGCGGTTGCGCCGTTGGTCGCTCGCGCTCGGCACGAGCATCGCGGCGATGGGGGTGGCGTCCTCGGCGCAGGCGCAATGTTCGCCGGATCCCGTCACCTCGTTCAACACCACCACCTGCACCGGCACCGATAACGACGGCTTGATCGCCGATGCCTTCGCCGCCCGCGTCGTGGTGGCGGAGGGGGCCACGGTGCGAGGCGGGTTCTTTGCACCGATCGATACCCGGTCGCAAAGCGCGACGTTCACGATCAACGGCACCGTCGACGGCGACAGCCGGATCGGCTTCCTCGTCAGCAACGGCCAGCCGTATCAGGCGCCGTGCGACCCTTATGCCGGCGCGTCGGTCATCGTCTGCCCGCCGGGCCTGCAGACCTATTATCCGTCGGCACGCGCCGACATCACCGTCGGCGCCGCGGGCAGGATCACCGGCGGACAAGGGCTGGTCAGCCGCCGGCTGTCGAGCAACAGCAGCGGCGAGATCACCGTGACCCTCACCAACGAGGGAACGATCGCCGGCACGAGCGGCGCGGCGATCCGCGACGCCAGCACCGTCCTGACCGTGAGCAACAAGGCCGGCGGCACGATCCGCGGCGTCGGCACCGCCATCGACACGGACGGCACGCTGCGCCTCGTCAATGCGGGTGCGATCGAAGGATCGGTGATCTCGCGCACGACCGGCAGCACCAACGACGGCAGCAGCATCGATACGCTGGCCGGTACGATCACCGGCGACCTGACCCTGGGGGCGGGCAACGATACGCTCGCGGCCCGCTATGAGGCCGGGCGGATCGTGACCGGTATCAGCGGCGCGATCGACGGGGGCGCGGGCATCGACACGCTCGACATGCGCCTTGCCACCAGCGCCGACTTCGCCACGCTGCCGCTCTTGACCGGCTTCGAGCGTCTGTCGCTGCGGATGAGCGACGCGCCGGTGGTCGCGATCGGCACGGCCGGCGGTGTCATCGACGGGGCGCTCGCGCTTGGCGGCGACGGCACCGTCACCATCAACGGCACCCTAACCGGAACCGGGCAGGTCCTGACCGCCGCCTCGTTCGACGGCGCGCCGACCATCGTCAACGCGGGGACGATCCAGGGGACCTCCGGAGGCGCCAACACCTACCTGGTGCGCATCAGCGATGCGAAGCGATTCCAGAACGACGGACTGATCGACGCCGCGGGTAACGGCGTATCGATCAATGCGCAGGGCATGTTCGTCAACGCCGGGACGCTTCAGGCCAGCGGCACCGCACTCGACCTGTGGGGAAGCGGCTTCACGAACACCGGGACGATCCGCTCGACCGCCGGGGTCGGCGCGATCATGAACGGTTCGTCGGGCACGAACTGGAGCAACAGCGGCACGATCGAGGGTGCGATCGCTGCTGTGCGACTAAGCAGCGACCTGGCCAACACCGGGCTCATCACCTCGCCGGGCTTGGCGGTCGACCTCGGTTATTACGGCGTCCTGTCCAACCGCGCCGGGGGCCGGATCGTCGGCAACATCGGCCCGCAGGTATCCGGCACCGGGCTGTTCAACGCAGTGGTCGCCAATGCCGGGACGATCACCGGCAACGTCTCCTTCGGCGGCAGCAACAACAGCAGCTATAGCAGCAACCGCTATTTCGCGCTGGCCGGCGGCGTGCTGGACGGCAACCTGACGCTGGGCCGCAACGAGATGCTGGTCACCTCGCTGACCGGCGAAGGCAGCAGCGGCTTCGCAGGGATCAACGGCGCGGTGTTCGCGACCGACGCGTTGCTGCGGTACCGCGTCGATGTCGACACGACCGTGTCAGCGATCGCGCGTCTTGGCTTCGCGGAGGTCGGCTACGATCTTATCAACAATGCCGGGTTGACGCTGACCGGCGCGACCACGCCGCTGGCGTTCGCCGGCAACGGCAGCGTCGACCTCACCGCTGACATCGCCGCCACCACTCAGGCGGCGATTTCCGTTTCGAACGTCACGATCGCACCGGGTGAAACGCGCCCCGATCGTGAAAGCGTGTCGATCACCAGCTACGGGACGCTGACGCTGGATCGCTCCGGCGGCAACGCCAACGCCTTCGCCGCAGTGCGGATCGGCGGCGACCACCGTTTCACCAACGCTGGCACGATCGTCGTGCGCGGCCTGGGCGGCCAGGGATTCGTGACAGGCATCTACAGCGACTTCCAGGGCGAGGTCACCAACAACGGCACGATCACGCTGGACGGGGCGACTGGTATCGGCGGTGCGGCTACGGTGACCAACACCGGCCGGATCGTGCAGGTCGAGGGTGGACGCACCGCCACGGGTATCGCAACGTTCGGCACGCTCGATCTTACCAACAGCGGCACGATTACGGTCGCCGGCACGGCGGTCGACACCACGCGCCTGACGCTGGACAACAGCGGCACCATCACCAGCACCGACGCACGCGCGATCGGCGGCAACGATCTTCCCTATGCGACGATCACCAATCGTGCGGGCGCGACGATCTCGGGCAGTGGTACCGCGATCCGCATGGCATCGGGCAGCTTGAACAATGCGGGCGCGATCATCGGTTCGGTGGACATGCTCTACGGCGGCGCGACCTATGTCGCGCAGGGCGGCACGCTCACGGGCGATCTGCGGCTCAACAATGGCGCAAACACGCTGGTCGTCTATGACGGCGTGACCGGCGTCAGCGGCACCATCTATGCCGATGGCGCAAACGACACCTATGTCGATGCCCGCACGACCAATGCCACCGTCACGTTGGGCAATCCCCTGCCCGCCGCCTTCGAACGCGAGGGCGTCCGCGCGGTCGGCACCGACACGGTCATCACGCTGACCGGCACCGCGGACACGCTGAACCTGTCCGGCACCGGCGCTTTCGTCAACACCGTCACGACCGCCAATGGCGCCACCACGGGCGACGCGTATTCACGGGTCGACGACCGCGAGGTGCCGATCCTGACCTCGTTCACCAATCAGGCCGATATCCGCGGAGGTTTCAGCGGGCAGACCCGGCAGTTCGTGAACGCCGCCGGCGCGACGATCAAGACCAACATCTCGCCCGGCACGGCGGTCGACATCCGTCAGCTCGCTGCGATCGATTTCCTCAACGACGGCACGATCGGCAACGATCCGGACAGCGCAGCCGCGATCTTCTCGCGGACGGCGATCACCGCGACCAACCGCGGGACGATCGACGGCAGCCTCGATCTCGACGTGCAAGGCAGTGCGATGGCACCGACCGCCGGTCCGGTCTCGATCGCGTTGACTAACACAGGCCGGATCACCGGTGCGCAATATCGCGACCAAGTGCAGATGACTGCTTTCGATGGCGCCAATGTCGGAGCATCGCTGACGCTGGACAATCGTGGATCGATCGTCAGCAGCACCAGCGGCGATACCGCAGTATACTTGGCGACCTATTCCAGCCAGCCGTCATCCGGCATGAGCCAAGCCGTGCGCACGATCAATGTGACGAACAGCGGCACGATTCGCGCGAACGCCGGTGGACGGGTCGACGAATATTACGACTTTTTCACCGGGCAGACCGTTTCCTATCCCCGCCCCGCAACGGCGTTGTCGCTGCATGCGGACACCGTCAGCGTCGCCAATGCCGATGGCGGCACGATCGAGGCGACCGGTGACCTTTCGGTAGCGGTGACGACGTCCGGCGCGCTCGACCTGACCAATGCCGGTACGATCCGCGGGGGCGCAGGCGCGACATATAACGGCTTCTATTACGCGGGTGCGATCCTGACAGGCGACGCCGCCGACCGCATCACCAACACCGGCACGATCATCGGCTCGATCGGGACCGGCGCCGGTGACGACCGCATCGAGAATTACGGCACCCTCGACGGCAACGTCTTCCTGGGCGACGGTGACGACACCTTCCTGCACCGCGCATCGGCGACGCTGACCGGCACCGTCGACGCCGGCCTGGGCACCGACAGCCTCATCATCGATGCCAGCGCCGGTGGCACGGTGCGCGCGGCGCAGTTCATCAACTTCGAACGCTTCAGCCAGATCGGCAACGGCGCGGTCGATTATGTCGGCGCGTTCCAGGCGAGCACGATCGGAGTCGCGGGCGGCACCGTCACGGTCGGCGCCGGCGAGACGCTGAGCAGCGCCGGCGCGGTCACGATCACCGGCACCGATGCCGCGGAGACGGTCGACAACGCCGGCACCATCACCGGCGCGGTCGACCTCGACGCAGGGAACGACACGTTCGTCGAGCGCGCGGGCAGCAGCGTTGCGGGCGGCGTCGACGGCGGCGCGGGCGTCGACACGTACCGTGTCGCGCTGTCGGGCGACCGCAGCGGTCTCGGCACGCGCAGCGGGTTCGAGCAGCTGTCGATCACCGGCACCGGCACGCTGGCGCTGACGCTCGACCAGCGCTTCGACAATGTCGCGCTCGCCGGCACCGGCCTGGCGCTCACGTTGAACGGCAACACCATCGGCGCGGTCACCGGCAGCGATGCGGCCGAGACGCTGGGCGTCGACGGCGACGTCGCGCGCGTGGCGCTGGGCGGGGGCAACGACACGCTGGCGCTCGGTACCACGACCGCGGCGGGCAGCTATGCGGGCGGTGCGGGCAGCGACACGCTGCGCTTCACCAGCACCGCGCCGGTGACGCTGGCGGGCGTCGCGACCGGGTTCGAGACGCTGGCGCTCGCCGGCAACAACCTGATCGTCGCGGGAACGCTGGGGGCGAGCGGCGATGCGATAACGCTCGGTGACGGCGCGCAGACTCTGGTCGTCGCCGAAGGCGGCACGGTCGGCGGGACGCTCGACATGGGCGCGGGCGACGACACGCTGGCGTTCGCGTCCGCGATTGCCGCGGGCCGCTTCACCGGCGGTGCCGGCAGCGACATGCTGCGCTTCACCAGCACCGCGCCGGTGACGCTGGCGGGCAACGTTAGCGGATTCGAGACGATCGCGCTTGCCGGCAATGCGCTGACCGTCACCGGCACGCTGGGTGCCGCGGGCGAGACCGCGACATTGGGCGACGGCGCGCAGGCGCTGACGCTCGGCAACGGCGGGACGATCGCGGGGACGATCGATCTGGGCGCGGGCAACGACAGCTTCAGCCTCGCGCCTGGCGGCACGCTGAGCGGCACCGTCGCGGGCGGCGCGGGCGACGACATTGCCTCCGTCGGCGTGGCGGGCACGCGCACGCTCGACGCCGCGTCGCTGACCGGGTTCGAGACGCTGGCGAGCACCGGCACCGGCACGCTGACGCTGACCGGCGCGCAAAGCTACCGCCAAGTGCTCGCGGGCACCGACCTGACGATCGCCGGCACCGGATCGCTGACGACGCAGACGCTGCGCATGGCCGGCGGCAACGAGCGGCTGACGATCGCCGGCGGCTTTGCGGGCGCGGTCGACGGCGGCGCAGGGACCGACACGGTCGCGGTGTCGGGGGGCAGCTCCAGCGTGCCGGTCGCCTTCACCGACGTCGGCAATGTCGACGCGTTCGGGATGAGCGGCGGCTATGCCACCGTCTCGGGCAATGCCGCGCTCGGCACCGTTGCGCTGACCGGCGGGCGGCTCGTCGGGCTCGCCAATTCGACGCTGTCGGCCAGCCGCTTCGACGTCGGCAGCGGCGCGACCTTCGGTTCGGCGGGAATCGTCAACGGCAACGTCACCGTCGCGGGCACGCTCAGCCCCGGCGCGTCGCCGGGCACGATGACCGTCAACGGCAACGTGTCGCTGGCCAGCGGCTCGCTGTCGGTGTTCGAGCTGACCCCGACCGTGTCGGACAGACTGGTCGTCAACGGCGCGCTTCAGATCGCGAGCGGCGCGACGTTGCAGATCGTGCCGGTCGGCACCCTGCGCGCGGGCACCAGCTACGACCTGATCACCGCCAGCGGCGGGATCACCGGCGGCTTCACCACCGTGTCGAAGCCGGCGTCGCTCTTCGGCGTGATCGTGCAGCGCGCCGATCGCATCCAGCTGCTCGGCCAGTTCCTGACCGACGCACGGTTCTCGCCGCAGGTGGCGCGCAGCGTCGCCTATGCCAATGCCACGCTGGCGGTGCAGCCGGCGACCAGCGCGCTGTTCGGCAGCCTGCCGGCGCTGGTCGACGCATCGGGCGCATCGAACGCGCGCGCCTTCGCGCAGCTGACGCCGGAGGCATACGCCTCGGCAACGCAGCTCGGCATCGACCATGCGCTGTCGCTGACGCAGGTCGCGCGCGGCAACGCCTTTGCCACCGACCGCGCGGAGGCCGGCGCCTTCACCGTCGCGCAGACGATCGGCCAGTGGCACACGCTGCAGGGCGACGCCGCGCAAGGCAGCAGCACCGCGCGCGCGCAAAGCTACGGCTTCCTCGGCGGCGTCGGCTACGGCGACCGCGGCTGGATGGTCGGCGCGTTCGGCGGCTACCTCAACGGGCGGCAGCAGATCGGCGCGCTGGGCGCGCGCACCAAGGCCAGCGGCGTGGTCGCGGGCGTGCACGGCCGCTACGGCGCAGACAGCGGCTGGGGCTTCAGCGCCTCGGTGCTGTACGACGGCGGCAAGGCGCGCACCGACCGGGCGCTGCCCGGCACGGTCGCGGCGACCGGGCGCTACGACCTGCACTCCTGGGTCAGCGACATCGCGGCGCATTACGGGATCGACGCCGGCGACGGCTGGTCGTTGCGCCCGCGCGTCGGGGTGACGTACATCCGCACCACGCGCGACGGCGTGGCGGAACGGGGCGGCAGCGCGTTCGCGCTCCAGGTCGCGCGTGACGTCCATGTCGCAGGCTTCGCCGACGCGGGCCTGACGCTGGCGCGCAGCGAGGCGAGCGACGCACCGTTCCGCCCGTTCGTGACGCTGGGCGCACGTTACCAGATCGAGGGGCAGCGCGCCGACGCGCTGGCGGGCTATGCAGGGGGCGGGCTCGGGCTGAGCGCGGTCGGCGCGGCACGCGGCGAACTGGTCGGCACCGCGGCGGGCGGCGTCGCCTATCGCCTGCCGGGCGGCCTCGACCTCTACGCCTCGGCCTCGGCACAGACCGGGCGCGACGACCACCAGGAGACGATCACCGCCGGCGTGCGGCTGCGCTTCTGATCGTAAAGGGGGCGGCCTCGGGTCGCCCCTCCCCATGCATCCCTTCGCGCCCTGCACCGTTCGTCCCCTCGACCCCATTCGAGAAAGGACGGAACATCATGGCGATCTTCAACAAGGACATGGTCGACCTCGCCGGCAAGAACACGCTGTGGCAGAAGGAAGTGTACCGCGACGCCAAGGTGCAGATCGTGCTGATGAACATCCCGGCCGGCGAGGAGATCGGGATGGAGACGCACCGCGCCGACCAGACGACCTTCATCGTCGAGGGCGAGGCGAAGATCACGATCGACGGCCACAACACCACCGCCGGGCCGAACCATCTGGTCGTCGTGCCCAAGGGCGCCGAGCACAATATCGTCAACAAGGGCAGCGCCGCGCTGAAGCTGTTCTCGGTCTATGCGCCGCCTGCCGAGCCGGAAGGCGCGGCGTTCAAGACCAAGGCCGAGGCGGAGGAGGCCGAAAAGGGCCTGCTCGCCAAGGCGGCGGAAAAGGTGAAGGACGTCGTCGGCGGCTGACGCGGCGACCATGCCGGGCCGTCGTCGCACGGCCCGGCTTGATGCAGGCGCTTGCGCCGGTGCGGGCGGCCGCTGCATCGTACCTCGAAAGCTCGAGGGGAAGATGATGCGCCGCCCGATCCTGTTCGCCCCGATCCTGTTCGCGATG
The DNA here is from genome assembly GCF_031456125.1 of Sphingomonas sp. BE138. Classification (NCBI taxonomy): domain Bacteria; kingdom Pseudomonadati; phylum Pseudomonadota; class Alphaproteobacteria; order Sphingomonadales; family Sphingomonadaceae; genus Sphingomonas; species Sphingomonas sp. BE138. The sequence continues at coordinate 42,231 of NZ_JAVDUC010000013.1, read as the reverse complement.
TCGCTGGCGGCCGTCCTGCCGGGTGCGGCATCCGCCGAACGCGTGACGGTCGAGGAACGGTCGATCGACACGCTCCAGGCGCAAATGACCGCGCGCAAGGCCAGCAGCGTCGACCTCACCCGCGCCTATCTCGCGCGCATCGCCGCCATCGACCGCAAGGGGCCGGCGCTGCACAGCGTCCTCGCGCTCAACCCCGACGCGCTGGCGCAGGCGAAGGCGCTGGATGCCGAGCGCAAGGCCGGGCGCGTGCGCGGGCCGCTCCACGGCGTGCCGGTGCTCATCAAGGACAATATCGAGACCGCGGACCGGATGGCGACCACCGCGGGCAGCCTCGCGCTCGCCGCCAATGTCACCGGCCGCGATGCACCGCTCGTCGCCGCGCTGCGCGCGGGCGGCGCGGTGATCCTCGGCAAGACCAATCTGTCGGAATGGGCGAACATCCGCTCGACCCGGTCGATGAGCGGGTGGAGCGCGGCGGGCGGGCTGGTGCGCAACCCGTACGCGCTCGACCGAACCGCATGCGGCTCCTCCTCGGGCTCGGGCGCGGCGGTCGCGGCCAGCCTGGCGGCGGCTGCGGTCGGGACCGAGACCGACGGCTCGGTCGTCTGCCCGTCGTCGATCAACGGGCTGGTCGGGTTCAAGCCGACGCTCGGCCTGGTCAGCGGCGAACGCGTCGTGCCGATCAGCCACAGCCAGGACACGCCCGGCCCGATGGCGCGCAGCGTGCGCGACGCCGCGCTGTTGCTGGACGCGATGACCGACGGCACGCACGGCTTTGCGGCAGGGCTGAAGGCCGGCGCGCTGGCGGGGGTGCGCGTCGGCGTGATCCGCCCGGCGAACCTGCGCCCGGAGCTCGCGGCGCGCTTCGACGCGGCGGTCGACGTGCTGCGCGCGGCGGGCGCGGTGCCGGTCGCGGTGACGATGCCCGAGCTGCCCAGACTGGGCGAGGCCGAGCTGCTGGTGCTCCAGACCGAGCTGAAGGCGGACCTGAACGCCTATCTCGCCACCACCCCGCCGGCGGTCGCGACGCGCACGCTGGCACAGGTGATCGCCTTCAACCGCGCGCACGCCGCGCAGGAAATGCCGTTCTTCGCGCAGGAAACGTTCGAGGCGGCCGAGGCGACGAAGGGCCTCGACGATCCCGCCTACAAGGCGGCGCGCGCCACCTCGCGGCGGCTGGCGGGCACGCAGGGGATCGACGCGATGCTGGCGGCGGCGAAGGCGACGCTGCTGGTGGCGCCGACATACGACGCGGCGTGGCTGAGCGATCCGGTGTACGGCGACCAATATGACGGCCCCTCGGCATCGACGCTGCCGGCGGTCGCGGGCTATCCGCACCTGACCGTGCCGATGGGGCTGGTGCGCGGGTTGCCGGTCGGGCTGTCGTTCATCGCGACGCGCGGGCAGGACGCGGCGGTACTGGCGGCGGGTTACGCCTATGAGCAGCGCGCGCCGGCGCGGACGGCACCGCGTTATCTGGCGACCGCCGCGGGCGACTGACGCGCCCACCCCTCGCCCGCCGGCACCAGCGCATCGAGGAACGCCGCCGCGCTCGCCCGATACTCGGCCTGTTTCTCCGGCGGGAACCGCCCCCACGTCGCGTACATGTTGCGCATCCGCGGGTTGCCGGCGAACCGCCGCTCGTGCCGCGCCAGGAAGTCCCAGTACAGCGCGTTGAACGGGCACGCGCCCGCGCCGGTCTTCTTCTTCACGTCATAGGCGCAGCGCCCGCAATAATCGGACATGCGGTCGATATACGCCCCGCTCGACACATACGGCTTGGACGCGATCATCCCGCCGTCGGCGAACTGACTCATGCCGACGACGTTGGGCAGCTCGACCCATTCATACGCGTCGAAATAGACGACCAGGAACCAGTCCGACACCTGTGCCGGATCGACGCCGGCCAGCAACGCGAAATTGCCGAGCACCATCAACCGCTGGATATGATGCGCATAGGCCTCGCGCTTCGTCTGCCCGACGCTTTCGGCCAGGCAGCGCATGTCGGTGTCGCCGGTCCAGTAGAAATCGGGCAAGGGCCGCACCGCCTTCAGCGCGTTGCGCTGCGCGAACGCGGGCATGTCCCACCAATACATGCCGCGCATATATTCGCGCCAGCCGATGATCTGCCGCACGAACCCCTCGACCGCGTTCAGCGGCGCGTCGCCGCGATCGTAGGCGGCGACCGCGGCCTCGCACACCTCCAGTGCTCCCAGCAGCCCGAGGTTGAGGCACAGCGACAGGCTGCTGTGGAAGAGATAGTCCTGCCCCGCGACCATCGCGTCCTGATAGCGCCCGAAGTCGGGCAGCGCGGCGGCGACGAAATGGTCGAGCGCCGCCAGCGCCTGCGCGCGCGTCACCGGCAGCGCGAACGGTTCGAGGTCGCCGAAATGCGCGGCGAAGCGCCGGCCCACCAGCGCCAGCACCTCCCTGGTGACGTCATCGGGCGCGAAGCGTTCGGGGGCGGGATAGTTCACCCCGCGCGGCGGCGTGTCGCGATTGTCGTGGTCGTAGTTCCACTTGCCGCCCTCGGGCTGGCCGTCGGCGGTCATCAGCAGGCCGGTGCGCCGCCGCATGTCGCGATAGAAGAACTCCATCCGCAGCTCGCGCCGCCCCTGCGCCCAGGCGTAGAAATCGGGCAGCGGGCAGACGAAACGGTCGTCCTCCAGGATCTCGACCGGCACCCCCGTCTCCGCCGCCCACGCGTCCTGCGCCTGCCGCACGCGATACTCCCCGCCCGCCACGACGCGGATCGCGCTCGCACGGTGGCGCGTGGCCGCCCGCGCGACCTCGCCGGTGAAGCTGTGCGTGTTGCCGTCCGCATCGAGCGCGACGTAATCGACCGTCCAGCCCTGCCCGCGCAATTCCTCGGCGAAATGGCGCATCGCGGCGAAGATCAGCGCGATCTTCTTCTTGTGGTGCCGGACGTACGTGGCCTCGTCCCACACCTCCATCATCACCACCACCGCGTCGCCGCGGTCGACGTCGCGCAAGGAGGCGAGCGTGTGGGAAAGCTGGTCGCCCAGCACCGGGATCAGCGTGGTCATGGCGGGTGGAACGCACGGTAGCACGATCGGGCGCGTCAGGCCCGCCTCGCCGTCTTCGTCATCCCCGCGCAGGCGGGGATGACGGCGAGAGTCATTCGGGGTCGCTGGCCTGGATGTCGGTCGACCTAACTGGGCCGCACCGCATTCCGCCCGGCCTGCTTGGCGGCGTAGAGCATGGAGTCCGCCGCCTGCAGCCAGTCCGCGAACGCGGTCACACCCGCGGTCAGTCCCGCCACGCCCAGACTGGCGGTGACATGCAGGGACAGGCCGTCCGACACCCGCACGCGATGCGCATCGATGGCGTACCGTATGCGTTCCGCCGCAAGGCTGGCCTCGCGCTCCCCGGTTTCCGGAAGAAGGATGCCGAACTCTTCCCCGCCCAGCCGGCCGAGCACGTCGCTGGGCCGGATCGTCGATTTGATCACATCCGCCGCATGGCGAAGCACCGCGTCGCCGACGGCGTGGCCATGGCCGTCGTTGATCGACTTGAAATCGTCGAGGTCCAGGATGATCAGCGAGCCGGGGCGGCTGTACCGCGTCGAACGGGCGATCTCGCGCTCCACCTGCTCGACGAAGCCGCGGCGGGTCAGCGTACCCGTCAGATGATCGGACTGCGCGATCAGCCTGAGTTCGAGTTCGTCGCACACAATATTGGCGAAGTTCGACAGGATGCCGATGTCCGCCGGGCTGAAGCGGCGCGGTCGCGTGTCCATCGCACACAGCGAGCCGACGTTATGGCCGTCGGGGGTACGCAAGGGGACGCCGGCGTAGCTCCTGATGAACGGCGGCCCCGCGACCAGCGGGCTGTCGGCGAAGCGGGGATCGGCCTCGGCGTCTTCAACGACCAACGGATCGCGCTGCTGGATGGTGTGGGTGCAGAACGACACCGATCTCGGCGTTTCGTTCGCCTCGACGCCGCGCTTCGCCTTGAACCACTGCCGGTCGCGGTCGACGAGCGTCACGGTTGCGATCGGCACGGCCAGCACCGTCCGCACGAGCGTGACGATCTTCTCGAACGGCTGCTCGATCGGCGTATCGAGGATCGCCAGCCGCTGAAGCGCGGCGAGCCTCGCCTCGTCGTCGAACGGCGCCTCACCCACGATCATCGCCCTTGATCATCTCGCGCACGGCGCGGGTGAGTTCGTCGGCGTAGCTGTCGACCAGTCCGCGAATGCTCGCCTCGACGGTCGCCTCATCAACGCCCGCTGCCCGCAGGCTGGACACCAGCGCGGCGAGATGCGCCTGATGCCGATGGACGCTTTCCAGCAGCGCCGCAGGGATTTCGAGCGGCGCCGCGTTGATCGGCGTCGGTTCCAGTTCGTCGATACGCAACGATGTCTCCCGGGCAATACGGCACTGGAATAACACCGGAAGATTGTCGTCGCATTAACCCCGTACGATCGCCAGGCGCGCGCCGCCATCGCGCCCGGCGACACGATCCCGCTTCTCGCCGCTTCCCCTTACGACGACGGCGGCCGGCTGCCCGGCAGCAGGAAGCGCACCGATTGCTGCTCGCCCGAACAGGCCAGCGCACCTTCGGGGCGGAAGGTGCTGGTGTAGCGGGTGCCGCGCGCGATGCCGTTCGCGGCCTCGTCGAAGACGAACGGCGGGTAGGCGATCACCACGCGCGGTGCGACCGTCCGCCCGTCGGGCGCGATGTCGAAGGCGGTGCGCACCCAGCCCTCGAACCCCATCCGCTGCGCCTCCTGCGGGAAGTCGTTCGCGCCGGTGCCCAGCCGGCTCATCGCCGGGGTCAGCCCGATCATCGCGCATTGCTCGGACGTCAGCCCGGTGCGGTCGAACACCGCGCGCGCACCCGCCACGTCGCCCTTCGCCGCGACGACATTGGCCTCCGCCAGCAACGCGGCGATGCGCAGCGGATGCCGCTCGGGCAGCGCGCCGCCGTCGCTCACCTGCCCCAGCAGCACCGCGGCGTCGGCGGGCGGTCCTTTCCGCTCGCGCGGCTGCGCGATCAGCAGCCGGAGGGTCGCGGCGGTCAGCGGGTCGGTCGCGAGATCGGGGCGCGCCAGCAGCGTGCGCAGCCCCGCGCGTTCCTTCTCGACATTGCCGTAGGGCAGCTCGCCGCCCTCGATCGCCAGATAGCCGCGCACCGGCGCCGGCGCGCCCAGCGCCTCGACCGCGGTCGTCGCGTCGGCGAAGAACGCCGGCCGCTCCTCGCGCGTCACCACCGGATTACCCGCCAGCGCGAGCGCGGCCTGCGCCGCCTTCGCCCGGTCGCCGCGGGCGGTCGCCGCCGCCAGCGCGGCGCGTTGCAGCGGCAGCGCCGCGGCGGGGGACAGTTCCGCCCACGCCGGCGTGCCCGCACCCTTCTCCGCCAGCCAGCCTTGCGTCGCCTCCGCCAGCGGCGCGACCAGCTCCGGCGCGCGGTCGCCCTTCACGCAGCGCAGCTCGACGCGCGTCGTATAGCGGAACAGCGGCGGGATCTTGCGGGCGTCCTCGGCGCGCCACGACCAGTCGCCGACCGCGCGCGCGAAGGCGATCGCCTTGTCGCGCCCGCCGGTGGCGTAGATCGGCGCCACGCCCGAGACGTGGCCGTCCTCCTCCAGCGAGAATTCGACGATCGCCTCGTCCGCCGGTGTCAGCCCGCCGTCGCCGCACGTCGGCGGGGCCATCGCCGCGGAGCTGGTGAAGGGCGTGTTCTCCACCCGCCCCGCGCCGGTATAGGCCAGGTACAGCCGCGCCTGGTCGCGGTCGTTGTTCTTCAGCGCCGCGATCGCCAGGTCGGACCGCGTCGCGATGTCCGATGCCGTGACCTTGTTGGTCAGCCCGCCCTGCTTGGACAGGCTGTTCTTCAGCAGCGCATAGGCTTCCTTGAACTGCCCCTCGTTCAGCAGGACGCGCGCACGTATCGTCTGGATCGCGGCGAGGTTCTTCCTGCCGAGCTCGGGCGATCCTTCCGCCAGCCGCAACGCCTCGTCGGTCGCGGCCAGCGCGCGGCCGTCATGGTCGAACAGCGTCACCTGCGCGATCCGTAGCAGCGCGGGGATACGCCCGGCATCCTTCAGCTGCGCGGCGGCCGCGGTATAGGCGCGCGCGGCGGCATCATAGTCGAGGTCGCGCTGCGCCAGCCGGCCGAGCGCCATGTGCGCGTCGTATACGTCGCCCGAAAACGCCTCGCCCTTCGCGGCCAGCACTGGCAGCCCGCGCAGGATCGCCGCCTTGCCCTCGGCACCGCGCCCCAGGTCGATCAGGCACGTGCCGCTCCGCACGTCGACCGTGGCGGCGAGCAGCGGGTTGCGGCTGCCCGCCAGCGTCGCGAAGCCGCGCACCGCCTCGGCACAGCGCCCGTCCGCCGCGGCCTGGCTGGCGGCATCGAACCGCGCCTGCGCGCTCTGCTGGGCCGGGGGCGGCGCCGCCGACGTAGCGGCGGGCGCGGCGGCTTGACCGGCCAGCGCCAGCGCGAGCAAAGATATCGACATGGACCCTCCCGTTGCTGCCGCGAACACATCATGGCGCGCGCGTGCTGTCGAGGGGGGTCGTGGCCCGATCCGGGCGGCGGTCCTGCTATGCGCCGCGGCGGCCGCGCCCGCCCTTCCCGCCGCCGCGGCGCCGGACGTGCGCTATCCGCCCGACAGCGTGCTGCTGCTGGTCGCGCCGTGGTGCGCGCCGTGCCATGCCGAGCTGGCGCGGCTCGACGCGATCGCCGCAGGCGCGCGCCCGCGAGCGGTGCGGGTGTTCATGGTCGACGAGGGGCCACGCGCCGCGGCGATGTGGCGCGGCGTCCCCGCCGGCTATCGCTGGACGCCCCCCGCCGGCGAGGAACGCCGCTACCGCGCCGACGCGATGGCGCGCACCGCCGGGCTGCCGTTCAGCCTGGCGACCGACGCGCACGGGCGCGTCTGCGCGGCGCGCGGCGGGGGGATGGACGCGGCGCGCGTCAAGGCGCTGGCGACGGAGTGCTAGGCTCCCCACCCCCCCCCCCCGGGGAGGGGTGCGTCCGGGCGATGTTCGACGCCCGAGCGGTGACAGAAGCCGGCATCATCCGCATATGTTCCGTTTTTGTTCTGTCCTACATCGACCTAACCTGCTGAAAGGGCGTCAGGAAAGGAGTCGAGTCATGACGATCGACACGCCGATGCTGCTGGCGGTGGCCGCGATCCTCACTGCGCTGGCGAACGTGATCTGGTCGATTCGCCGCAAACCCTGAGCGGCGCGACCGGCCAACTCGTCAACAGTGGCACAGACCACTAGGCCGATCACGACGGCATACCACCGTCAATGATGTTTACACGACGACCCCACACGATCACAAGTCGAGCACATCGTGATGGTGGGCAGAGGTCCGTGGTTCAATCCATCGGCATCGGGCATCCAAGCCTAGCCAGACCGATACAATGTCGATATTCGCGCTACAGCATCGTAAGCGTGAGACACACCGGAATGACTGGATCATCGGGCACCATGGCCGCAGCTCCCGCCCTGCGGATATCGGATGACATGCACGCTGCAATGTCGGCGCGGAATTTCCACTCTGCGCGACCATTCCCGGTCGTGATCATCGACGATTTCCTACCGGCCGACTTCGCGGATCAACTCCATCGCGAGATCCTCTCGATCAAGGACCTTAACCAGTCAAACGACTACATCTTCGCCAAAAATAAGTTCGAGTTTCCTGCGCTCGAGCAAATCGGCCCGTATGGTGCCGAATTTAAACGCTTCCTCCTGTCCGGCGAATTTGCGGCCGCATTGACGGAAATGTACGGCAAGCCGCTATTCGTCGATGCGCACTTCACCGGCGGTGGAGTTCACCGTGGGGGAAGCGGCTCGTTTCTCGATATGCATGCCGATTTCGGGCGCCATCCGGGCGAACCGCAGTGGGTGCGCGAACTCAATATCCTGCTGTATATGAACAAGGATTGGCAACCCGACTACCTTGGGTCGCTCGATCTGACGAACGCAGAAACCGGCGAAAGCCGCGCCATTGCGCCCTTGTACAATCGCTGCGTCTTGATGCTCACCAAGGATCACACGCTTCACGGTTACAAGAAGACGGCCTTTCCCGACGGAAACTTCCGAAATTCGATCGCGGCTTATGCCTATTCGCTGGAACATGACGAAGCGAAGCTCGCCGAGCTGTCCACCACCACAAAGTGGCAGCCCTCCGATGCGAGCGTGGTGAAGCGCGGCGTCGCCGCCATCGCACCAGCACTCGTTCGCCTCAAGCAACGCCTGTTGGGCAGCAACACCGTCAAGAACAGCAAGAGATAGAGAAAGCATCGACACGCTCTCGGCGCTCGCATGAGAGAACGAAGCTGCCGATCCACGATCATATCGGGTGCGCGGGCGACCGCTTCCGCCATACCCGCATCCATGCTGCGGTCGCCTCCAGGGGAATTCGGAGTGAGCACGTTCGCGAAAGCGCGGGAATCCCTTACGTTCAAGATGCTCGGCCGCCTGCGCTATCAAGTCCTGATGCTTGTTATCGCTGCGGTCGTCCTTCCAACGATCGTACAGCAGTATGTCTTTAAAATTCCCTTCTACGTCACCACACAATATGCGACGATCCTAGGTGGCGCCGCCGCGCTGATCATGGGATATTTTGCCTACCGCCGACTTCTTGTCTTCCCTGGAATTTCGGCGGGTGGCTATGTTATCACCTCAATGATCGCGACCTTCGGGACGCTGACCGCCCTGCTCGTCTTACTGCGAATCGATTACAGCCGATGGCAGTTGACGACGTGCTTCGTCCTTTCAATCGTAGTCCTGCTCTTCATCCACCTGAAGGTTGAACGGTATCGCAATCTCGTCTTTGCCTATGTTCCCGGGGGACAGGCCGACGCGCTGCCGCTCGTCCCACGGGTCGTGTGGCAGCCGATCGCCAGTCCCGGTCAGGATTGCGGCAAGTCGATTCATGCGATCGTCGTCGATCTGCATCACGCACATGATGCGGAATGGGAGACGGCGATCACACGCTGGGTCCTGAACGGCGTCCCCGTCTATGACGTGCGTCCTGCACTGGAACAGATGACCGGCCAAGTTCAGATCAAGCATATTTCGGAAAACACATTGGGGTCGCTCAATCCCAACGCGGTGCTGCTGAAGATCAAGTCCATTCTCGATGTCGCCGCCGCGCTGGCGATGCTAGTGATCGCAATGCCGATCCTGTTGATGATCGGCATTGCGATACGGCTCGATTCGCCGGGGCCGGCGATCTTCCGGCAGCAGCGCACCGGCTTCCGGGCGCAACCTTTTACCGTCTATAAATTTAGGACGATGCGCGTCGTCCCACCCGAGCAGGACGAGGAGCGCTCGCGGCAAAGCGCCATGACCAAAAACGACGACGGCCGGATCACCCGCTTCGGTCGCTTCCTGCGGCGATCGCGGCTCGACGAGCTGCCGCAGCTCTACAATATCCTAAAGGGCGAAATGAGCCTTATCGGCCCCCGCCCGGAAGCCATATCGCTCAGTCGATGGTACGAGGCAGAGATACCTTTCTACCATTACCGGCACATCATCAAGCCGGGCCTGACCGGCTGGGCGCAGGTCAACCAGGGCCACGTCACCGATGTCGAGCAGATCCGGGAGAAGCTGCACCTCGACTTCTACTACGTCAAAAACTATTCTCTTTGGCTGGATATTCTCATCGCCCTACGCACGGCGGCGATCATGGTGTCAGGGCATGGCGCGAGATAGGCTCGTCACTTCAGCAAGGCGCAATAGTCGGCGGCGATCTGCGACCATCGGTATCGGTCGCGCAATGACCGAAGTTGCGCTGCCGGGATCGGCACCGGCGGCCGTCTCAGACGCGCGGCAAGCGTTGGTGCATCGACGAAATACTCACCCGCATCAAACAGCGACGCTCTGTTGAAGCTGCAATTGAAGCTCAGCAGATAGTCAGTATGGAACAGCGCCTCAACGAGTGACGGATTGGTGCCCCCCACGCTGTGGCCATGGATATAACCGATCGCCTGCCGCCGCCATGGGTCCAATTGTACCTGCGCGTAGATCGGGTCGAGGAGCGTGAAGCCGGGCTCGTTGCCATAGCGCCGGCGCAGATCGCGGCCATAATCGTTCGCCGACCAGTTGCCGACAAAGGCGAGCGGCACGCCGGCCAGGCGGCAGCCCTCTAGAATGGCGAGGGTGTTGTTTTCGGGTTCGATCCGCGCGATCGCCAGATAGTGTCTCCCAGCCATTTCGGGTGACGATCCGGCAACCAGCGTGTGGTCACCACCATAAGCGATTACGACGGGGGCGCGGCGATACCGCTTTTGGAAGAGGTTGGCGAGTGCGGCGTTATCGGCGATGATCGTGTTTCCCCATCGGGCCGCAAGATATTCCAACGCTTTCAGCAACCTCTTGGCGGAGCGCGAAAACTTGTCGCGCCGCCACTCCATGCCGTCAACATTGACGATAAAGTTGACGCTCGGCCGCAGGAGCCGGAGCAGCGGCAGAAGCCAGGCACCGGAGTAGCCCAGAAGGTAGATGTTCGCGACCCGGGCGATCATCGTCGCATGGAGCAGCGCAAGGGCGTCGTAGAATAGGCTCATCACGCCGTTCGCGCGCAGCGGCAGGAACACGCGGCGATGTCGCAGGAATTCACTGGTCCGCTCGCCCACCGGATAGCTTCGACGCTCGCAATAGATGATAAATGTCACGTCTTCGGGTTGGACATGCGCGCACAATTGCTCGGCCAGCGTCTCGAAGCCGCCATAGCGGGCGGGAACACCGACGGTGCCAACAATCGCAACGGGACGGTCGCGCATCAGGAATGTTCCAATCACGAAAGAAGGGCAAGAAGACGGTGGGTGAAGGCCGTCGTCGAGAGATGCGGCCGCCGTGCGGCACACGCGCGCCGCAAGGCCGCATGCCGCTCCGGCGCTTCGCGCAGGCTGACGATGTCGGCGGCGATACGAGCCGGATCGCGGTCGGGCTCGTCGAAAGCAAGTGCCTCGCCCACGACTTCCGGAAGGACGCTGATGCCCGGTCCTGCAACTGGGACGAGATGCGCCACCGCCTCGGCCGCCACAAGCGAGAATGTCTCCGTCCACAATGCAGGATCCGTGCAGACCAGCACCAGGAACCCGTCTGCATACATGGCATCGGGAGAACGCTCGCCGAAGATCACGCCGATGCCGGCTTGGCGCGCACGCGCGACCAACGCGGTGTCGCAACGATCCTCGTCGGACAGATAGGCCGTCACCTCGCAATCGATATCGGGAAGACGTTCGCAGACTTCGATGAAGAGCGAAAAGCCCTTGATCGCTTGCGTGGTACCGATGAATAGCAGACGGTTCCGGCGTGAAGGCGTATCCACCGCCGGTATCGGCACCGGGTTAGGAAGAACTAACGCTTCGACCCCCACGCGGCTGGCCTGATCTTTTGAAACACATACAATCGTGGCACCGCGCCACGCCGCAAGTTTGAGAATATCGTGAAATATTCGTGGAAACGCCGCCTCGTGCAGATGAATCACCGTCCGGTGAGGAAATAACATGGTCGCCAGCAAAGCCGGTAACAATGCATAGACGGCGTTGATCCAGATGGTTCGCCCACGCGCGGCGCTCCATGCGACCGGGATCAGCGCGGCCAGCGACCAAAGCGGGTAGATCAGCTTGCGCGTCGGGATGTGGTTGCTGCCGATGTCGGCGGAGACGCCGGGCAGATCCGAGAGAAAGCCGCGCGTACCAAAACCGAGCTTCACGTCGACATCGACGCCGCGTGCGCGCAACTGGGTTACGATGGCGGCGCCGATGCGCTGCGCGCCGGCATAAGCGTCGAAACAGTGCAGAAGAAGGACGCGGGAACCGGGATTGCTCATCGACTTATCCGATCGCCACGGCGCGTCGCGGTCCCGAACGATCGAACCACCACCAGGCACCGCAAAGAAGACCTGCCATGCCAAGACTGAGTGCGATCCGCCCGGAAAGGTACCCAAGGTGCACGAGCGCAGCACGATCGATCAGCCGGATCAGCGATCCTGCCGCGACGATCACTGCGGCACGCACCGCGGCCTGTCCGACGACCGCCGATCCGTCCGCTCGGTCCACCGTGTTGAACATCATCCATGCTGCCACCGCATGGCTAATCCCCAGCGCAACGGGAATGGCGAGGATGCCGATCACCGGAAAGCCGGCAACCAGCAACAGGATCGACAGGACGCTCGCCACTGCGCCGAGGATCGAATACGTCTTTCCCTTATGCGCCGCGAGCAACATCGAGCCACCAAGCAGATAGAGAATGACCGATATCATCGCCACGGCATAATATCGCAGCATCTCACCGAGCATGCACTGTGCCGAAAGGGCGATCTTGTTGCCGAACAGGAGCGCCGTCAGCAGGTCGGACAGGCCGAACAGTACGATGGATCCCAGTGTCAGCAACAGGAGGCATTGATGGATCCACTGCCTGGCTACTTCACGAAAGGCGGACCGGTCGTCGGGGCTCCATGCGCGGGCCAGCGTCGGCACTGCCATTGCCGAGAGCGCGGCCGTAAATACCGCCTGTATAGTATTTCGGGCGAATAAGGCGTAGCTCAGCACCCCGAGGACCCCCGTTCCGGCCCATAGCGCATATTGTCGTTCGATCAGGCCGCTGGCCTGCCCCAGCGCATAGGGCAACAGCAGTGGCAACGAGAACGCCATGGCCCCGCGGGCATGGCGGCGGAACACCGCCCGATCAAGCAGGGCCGCGGACCGCGCCAGGTCGATCCAGAACGACGCCCGGATCAGCAATGGTGCCGCCAGCCCGATGTAATAGCTTCCCGGCAGCAGCCACACCGCCGGCAGGTGAGGAAATAGCGTGATGAACAGCACGCCGGCGCCACCACCGACGATGCCCGCGATCTCCGGCGGGTACACGCGCCCCTGGCAGTTCAGATGCGCGGTGAGCACGGTCACCATCTGCGAAAGAATCAACGAGGGCGCCATGATACGCAGAAAATCGGTCGATGCTTGGGCATGGACCGTCCGATCGCCGTTGGGGTCCGTTGCGACCATTGGCAACAGGACGCTCGCTACGATCGTCATGACGGTCGCGGTCCCGATCATCATGATGCCGATGGTCGCCAGATATTGTTCTGCGGACTCCCTGCCCTCTCGGTGCTCGGTTGCCGCGTAGCTCGCCCGGATCGTTTCGGTGATCGGGCCGAACAGCATCATGCCGATCGCATTGACAATGCCCAGCGACCATATCCATGCATCGTATGTGGCGCTCACGCCAAACATGCGCGCATAGACGAACATTGTCGCCAAACCGACGATCAGCTTGGCGCCACGCGCGCCGATCAGTCCTACGAAGTCCCTCTTCATGACGTAGCACCCCGGCCATGGAAGCGGGTGATGGCGGTCTGATAAGCGTCGAGGAGTACCGGCGCTCGATGCTCGATCCTGAAGCGCTCGCAGGCAGCGGCACAGGACCGCGCCATCGCCTCTAACCGCGCGGGGTCGTCGACCAAGGATCGAAGCGCAACGGCAATCCCATTGATCGTGCCCTCGACATCGATCAACGGCACTCGGATCCCGTATGGCGGCTGGACCACATCGTGCATCCCGCAATGGTCGAGCGCGAGGACCGGCACGCTGCGCCCCAACGCCTCCCACACCGACGTGGTATTCGCCTCGTTCAACCCGGTGATGACGTGGAGGTGAGCGTCGTCCAGCAACGTCATCACGGTCGTGCGGGGCACACGACCGTGCCAGACGATATGCTCGGCGATCCCCGTCTCCATCGCTTGCTTCTGCAAGGCAGTGCGGTCGGGGCCGTCTCCGACGACGTTGATCGTCAGGCCGCGTCGATCGGGCATCCTGGCGACCGCCTGCAACAGCAGGGTGAGTCCCTTGCGCGCCTCGAGCGAACCGATCCACACGATCCTGACGCAGTCGATCGGAAATTTGGTGCCGTTGAGGCGAATGTCACCATCGATCCCGTTCTCCGGGAGATAGATCGAATCGACTCCCTTCAGCCGCCGGAAGATCGTCTGGTTCTCGGTCGTCGCGGTGAGCAGCACGTCGGTGCGGTGCAGCGCCCGGTCGACTCGCCGGCCGACATGCAGTTGCAGCGCGTTTCCGGCCGATCGTATCATCAATCGCACCAGGCCCTTGGACGACATACCGCTCCTGAAGCGCCACGGGAAGCTGGTCGCGCCGCCGATCGGACCCCATACATACGGCAGCGGAAGCCTCCACAGGTCGCCCGGCTCGCGATAGCCGATCGGGCCGACGTAGTGGATCAGGTCGTACTTCCGCTCGGCGACCAGCCGACGGGCGTGGTCGAGCACGGCGCGATGCCAGGCGCGATAGGCCAGATAGAAGCTGTACGTCAGGAAGCCGCGCCGGTTCAGTGCGTTCAGACGATGCGCCAGCGGTGGCTCGGGGACAAAGCGGAATTCGACGTCCCCGTCGGGATGCCGATCGATGAAGGTCGGCTCGGTGAAGTCGTCATACTGCCCCATATGCTCCCCTGCCGATCCGTACAGGATCGTCAGGTCGCAATGGCGGCGCATGACCTGCACGTAGTTCCAAGCCACGGCGAACTCGGTGCCGCGCCGGGGCGAGATCATATAGGCGAGCACGAGAACACGGAGACGACCGGCCATGGTTCCTCAGAAAAACTGATAGGGAGCACTCCATGCGGCTCCCCGTGCGACCGCAACCGCTAGCCAGGCCATCAGAACGAACGACGTGCCGAAACCGACCACCAAATCACGCGTCGCCCTTCCCTCGGCTAGACAATAGTGAAGCATGAAGCCAATGCAAACCGCGCGCATAGCGACGAAATAGAAAAGAGCGCGCGAGAATGGAAGAAAGTCCCAGGAATTGGCAACAGGCTGCAGGAACGCCGCGACAAGAAAGAACAGATGGTAATATCCATAGCCCATAGCGCGGTATCGTTCACTAACAACTTTAGAATAAATAATAATCAGGCCATCCAAAATCGGCCACAGGTACGCAGCAATCTGGAACGAGTCAGCTGTCGATTTTGCGAATGCCAAATCGGCCCGATTAATATCCGAGTAGGACGAATACCCGAATATTGGCGAGAGATAGACAAATATCCCAATCACGCGGTCAAAAAACAAGTTCGTCAGCGCGTAACTGAGGGCCAGGATCGTCATCTGAATAGCGACGGACGGAACCCGAGCGAACAGCATCACCGCCGAGATCGGAAGAATGATGATGGCGCTTCGGTGGAACATGTAACCGAACAGCGCCGAAAGAAAGAACTTGATCCACTTTCTCTCGTTTAACTCCGACAACGCCAGCAGGATCGCGAAAAACGCAATTCCCTGTCGGACGATGTTGTCGATATCGAGTAGCAGAAGCGCCACGACCGAGAAGAGTACGAACGGCGATATCTGCGGGTGCTTTCTCAGCCACAACGACAGCAACGTGACCTGTATGCAGCTGCTGGCGACGATAATCGATCGGTCGGGCAGATGGAAGGTCTTGAGGAGCTGGATGAGCAGCAGGAACCCCGGCTCGTACGCGACGTCGCTCGCGCGATCGTCGAGCGAAGCGTATCGATAATAATCGATGTAACCGAAGAAATCGCCGCCGACATCGTAGCGGCCGCCGATCACGACCGTGAAGATGATGATCGACAGAAGCGCGGCCTGCGTCCCGGCGCGAGCCGTCGCCCACGGGGCCGCGGTTGCCAGCCACGCTGGCCGGGCCCAGCACGCCGCCAGCGTCACCATCAACCCGAAATAGACAATGAAGGCCAGCGTCATGCTTGTGCCTTGCCGCGGCGAAGCGGGAGGAACAATCCGAGCAGCCGCAGATAGTTAACGAACACTCGCGGCGGAAAATACCGCCACCACAGATGACCTGCCGCCAGGATGCGCGACCGGGACGCGATCGTGCCGCGTCCTGCCGACGTGATCCGGGCGGCGTAATGACGTGCAGCGGCCAGCGCATAACCCACTTCGCGGGCGAGCGCACGTCGCGCCGCGCTGCCGACCGGGCGGGCCCTTGCGAGCAATCCCAGCCGCTCGGCGATGTACAGCATATCAGACAGATGCTTGTCCGGGCGGCTGACCGACATGATCGATCCGGCGCGCAGCCGATACCGATAGCAGGTGTCGCGCAGCCGGACGAGCGAGGTCGCGCCGACCAGCGCCTGCGGCGTGAACAGCGCGTCTTCGTGGTAGATGCCCGGCTCGAACGACAGCCCGGCACGGTCGATCGACGCCCGCGAGAAGACGTAGAATTGCACCGGGCTCGGCGGCCGCCCCGATACCAGGAAGTCGATCGGATCGACCGGCATGTCGTACGTGGCGAGATAGGGCGCGCGTTCCAGCGATCCGCCCAGCGTCTCGAACTCAAACGCGATCACGTCGGGCGCGAAGCGACGGATGCACGCCGCCAAGGTCGCGATCGCATACGGGCAGATCTCGTCGTCGCTGTCGACAAACCAGACGTACCGGCCGCCAGCATGCCGCAGCCCAGTGTTGCGCGCGGCACTCAACCCGCCGTTCGACTGCCGCACGATGACGACATTGTCTCGACCGGCGCAGCGCGCCTCGGCGATGGCCATGCTGGCGTCGGTCGACCCGTCGTCGACGAGAACCAGCTGACAATGATCGCCAAATTCCGACGCGTCGAGGATGCTGTCGAGGCAATCGCCAATAAAATCCTCGACACCGTAAACCGGGACGATGATCGACAACAGCGGTGCCTGCGCGTCATCCACGCCGGTTCACCTTCGCGCGCCACGCCGCCGCGACCGCCTTGCGCCGGATGCGCGCCACCAGGTCGCGCATCCGCGCCATGGGCAGGTCCGCTTCGGGCCGCAGGCGGCACGAGCGGAACGGCGCCGACGCGACGTGACGTAGCTCCATTCCGATCAACGTCGAGATATCGAAATCTTCGATCAATCGCCGACGCGCCCTGACGAGTGCCTCGAAATACCGTGCATAGGTCGCCTCGCCGTCCGTCAGGATGGCCTCGACGGTACGACGGGCTGCCGCATGGTCATCGACATCAATGCTGATGACAGCCCCAGGAAAATATTCCTCGATGTTCGGGCATCCGGCATAGATCGGAACCGCATAGCCGAGCAAAGCGTCCGCTATCTTCTCGGTCCACAATCCGGGAAATGAGCAATTCTCGACACACAGGTGAAAGCGGTACGGGAGGATCGCGTCCTCTTTATATTCCACGAACCGATGCGGTCGCCCAAACACGTCAATTTGTCCGGCGAATTCCTGCGACAGGCGACCCACCAGCGCCTTGCGGCGGATGTGCATCGGCAGATAGTTGAGATTGGAGGTAATGGTGGATAGATCGCGGGTCTTGGCCGGGGGAGCGAAATCCGCGATCGTTCGGTGATCGAGCCGGTACTGCGCGCTTTCGCGATGGTATCCGAAATGCCAATTGTTGAAGTGCTGCTCCCGGGACACGCGCGGCGCCACCCGGTCCGGCGCTTGTGCGCAGAAGACTGCGTCGAACTGTGCGAGAAACCGCGCCGCATGACGGCTGATCTCAGGGGGTTCGCCCGAAATAAATACCGTCCCGCCGGTTCGCACCCGGTACGTCGCGCCGTAGCCTAGGGCCTCAAAGACGATCAGAAGATCCCATTCGCGCGCAGGGTCGCCGTTTTCGTACACGTCAAAACCATCGCGGTCGCGGTCGAAATGCGGCGCAAATAATCCCGTCCCGTGGCGATGCACGATGTTGACCGCAGGCCGATCGCTCATCGGTCACCGTTTCCGGTCAGCACCTTGAGAAAGAAATCTCGAAGCACACGCAATTCGGCATTGCGATAGTCGCACGCCATGCCGGAGAGGACCGACGCCCAGAACAGCAGCGTGCTGTCGTTGCCGTCGACCACCGCGAAACCCGCGAGCGTGCGCAGCACCTGCTCGGCGGTCATGTGCCCGGTCGGAATGACGGTGGCGTCGGCATCAGCAAGGATTCCGGCGACGACCGGATGCTCCAGCCGTGCCTCCTCATTCGTCACGATGCCCGCACCGTGCGGCAGCGTCTTCAACCGACCGGAAAGGTGCTCCGCGACTGCCTGCTCCGACCGGAAGAAATCCCCCAACCGTAGGTGGACGCCATATCCCCCCGCCGGTGCTGGAGCAACGCGCAACTCTTCACGAATTCGCAGCAGTTCGGCGCGCAGCAGCAAACGGTCGAACGCGGAATAATCGGCCAACCGCTGGAAATAGCCATCGATATAGGCGGTGCCGAACACTGTCACGACATCGCGACGGCACCCTAGTCGCGTGACGACCTTCGGTATCCGAAGTGCGGAGATCGCGTTCGCGGGCAAGGACGGGGGAGGTGCCGGCGTCAGCTCGTGGCTGCGGGCGAAGGCATGGGCATAACGCAGGTCGTGCACCTCGCGAAGGCTGGCGCCATGCGCACGCGCGTACAGGCGCGCGTACAACAACTGGAACAGCTGGTTACCCAGCCCGCCATGCGTCCGAACGACGACGTTCATGCGACCGGATCGATGTTTCGCCCGGATCCGCCGCCGTATGCGGCGAGCCTAGCGGACGTTCCTGAGCATCTCATAGCGCGATCGTCGGCACTCTTGCTTGGTTGCAACCGGCATGCTGTGCCTTCGGTAAGCGGTCCCGCTGCTACAATGGGGGTGAAGGCCAGTCAATCGCGATGACGGCAGCCGTCGCTGCGACGAGCGGCATTGTCACCTGCACGCAAGCTGGCGGATAGGGGCGACATGACTAATGACGAACCGACGCTGTCGAGACGGATACTTGTGCAGGGCTTGGCGCTTGGTGCCGGCACCGCGAAGAACGGATCGATGAACACCCCATCCGCGTCCCGGCACGTCGCCGTTCTGAGCGTCGGCGAGTTCGGCGCCAGGGGCGACGGCCGGACCGACGACAGCGGCGCCTTCCAGCGCGCTATCGCCGCGGCGTCGCGGTCCGGATCGCGGTTGCGCATCCCCGCCGGCCGATACCGAATCGCCCGGACCCTTGAAATCACTCGCGGCATTTGCATCGAAGGCGATGGCGTGGAGCATACGGTCCTCGAGGGTGCTGTCGGCCCCGGCCACCCTGTGCTCCACATCCTCGCGACCGCGACGGATTCGGTCATTGGGCCGGCCCTAGCCGGGTTGAGGATCACGGGCGGCGAGGGCGACGCGCGGTGCGACGGCGTCCGCCTGTCGACAGGCGGCACGGGCGCAGCGATCCATCAGGCGGTCCTACGCGACCTATACATCACCCATGTCGGCACAGGTCTCGCGCTGTCGGGAGTGGTGTACCGCTCTTGCTTCGAGAACATCACCGTGTCGAAGGGCGTCAGCCGCTACGGCATCTACTGCGACGCCGGGTTCGAAGACGTCACCTACAATAGCTTTCGGGACATTGAAGTTACCGATGCAGGCCCCTCCGCCTATGCCTTCTGGATCCATTCGAACTATTCGAACTTCACCAATCTCACCGCTGACAGCTGCTGCTACTTTTCCTCGCCCGGGGGCAGTCTGCGCAATCTCGCCATCGAGGGCATCTCCGCCGACAAGCCGGCGACGGACGTGCTGTTGACGTTCAACCAGATGCAGATCATTGAGGCCATCAACCTGATCGGCATCGATCCGCGCAAGTGCCCGTCGGGCATCAAGGTTATCGGACAGGGCACGGTCATCAACGGCATACGCTGCATGTCGCTGCAGCCGCGACGCCTGTTCCTGCTCGATCAAAATTCCGAGGGCGTCGTCATAGGGGTGCAAACCGAACGCGCGGCCGCCATGATCGAGGACTATATTCCCGCCGCGATCCTGGAGCGCTGGGTCTTCATGGCCGCGCGTGCCGTGACACGCCGACGATCGGGCTGATCGACCGTCGGCGCGCTGTTCAGTTCGCGGTAATCGCGGCTAGCGCCTCGACCGCCTCGTCAATTGGATAATGATGATTGCCGATGAAAAGGCCGTGGGCGTCGACATGGTCGGCGTTCGTTAGCTCGCCCGCGATGCTGTGGTCGAAGTGGCGGACGACTTCCTTACGCGCGAAATTGCCGCTGACGACCGGGCGATACTCGAACCCGGCCGCGTCCAGCCGCGCCATCAACGCGCCGCGCGTCATGCTGCTGCCCGGCCGGATGACCAGACTGAAGCCGAACCAGCTGCTCTCGCCGACCTCCCTCTGGATCATGACGTCGGGATGATCCGCCATGCGCGCTTGCAACAGCGCACCGTTGCGGCGCCTTTCCACGATCAGGTGCGGCAGCTTGGCGATCTGCGCGATGCCGATCGCGCCCGACATCTCGAGCGGACGCAGATTGTAGCCGGGCAGGATGAAGCGGAATGATTCCTCGAAGGCGTCGTCCCCCTTGCGCCCGACGACGCGGTTCTCCGTCGGCAACTGCCGCGTCCAGCCGTGCGCGCGCAGCGACAGCATTAGATGATAGAGTTCCTCGTCGTCAGTGGTGACCAGGCCACCTTCCATCGTCGAGATATGGTGCGAGAAGAAGCAGCTCTGGCTGCCCATCACGCCGAAGCTGCCGGTCTTACGGCCGTCGAACGCTGCGCCCATCGATTCGCAGTTGTCTTCGAGCACGATCAACCCATATCGGGTCGCCAACGCCTCGATCGCAGCGAAATCATTGGGATTGCCAAGAAGGTTCACGCAGAAGATGGCGCGGGTTCGCGGCGTGATCGCCGCCTCCAGCGCGGCCAGGTCAAAATTGAGCGTCTCCAGGTCGATGTCGACGAACCGCAGGTGCAGTCCATATTGCGCCAGCGGGCTGTACGTCGTGCTCCACGACACCGCCGGCACGATGACCTCGTCGCCTGGATTGAGCCTCAGCGCAGGGTTTTGCGTGAAGCGAAGCGCGGCGATCATCAGCAGATTGGCCGAGGACCCCGAATTGCACATTACCGAATAGCGGGTGCCCGCATAATCGGCGAACGCCTGCTCGCACGCGGCGACCTTCGGCCCCATCGAGAATTGCCCCGATGCAATGACGTCCTGCATCGCCTGATGTTCGGCCTCGTCCCACGACGACGTGGCGAGAGGGAACTGCTTGGTCATCTTGGTCACGCCTGCTGCTGATAGAAACGGATGGTGGCGGCGATGCCGTGGCGAAGGGACGTCGGCGGGGACCACCCCCACGCTCGCTGGCGGCTAACATCGCTCAACTTGCGCTGCATCCCGACCGGGCGGTCGAGATCGAAGCGGAACCGGCCCGCCCAGCCGAGCACTTCGGCCACAGCGCGGTAATAGTCCAGAATGCTGTGATCGTCGCCGACGCCGACGTTCATCATCTGCGGCAGTGCGGCGGGATCCTCGGCGGCGCGCCAGACCGCGTCCGCCAGGTCGGCTGCATACATGAACTCGCGCCGCGCCGAGCCGTCGCCCCAGATCTCCACCTCGTCCTCGCCGTCACGCATGGCCTTGTCGACCTTGGCGATGATTGCGGGCACCAGATGCGAGGCAGCGGGATCGAACTTGTCGTGGCGCCCGTAAAGGTTGCACGGGATCAGCGTTCGATAAGCCGCGGAGGGGCGGACCCGGACGATATAGTCGCACAGCCGCGTCGCGACGATCTTGGCCAGCGCATAGCCTTCGTTGGTCGGCTCCAGCTCGCCCGTCATGATGTCGCTTTCGCGAAGCGCATGGTCGCGGTTGCGCGGATACATGCAGGAACTGGCCAGGTTGAGGAGTGCGGGCACCTCTGCCTCGAACGCCGCCATGATGACGTTGCGCCCGATATCGAGATTGTGGACGAGAAAGCCCACGGGATCGGCGATATTGGCCTGGATGCCGCCCACCTGTCCCGCGGCGTGGATGACTAGATCGGGGCGGTGATCGCGGACGAACCGCGCGACGGCGCCGTCATCGGCGAGGTCGAGTTCCGATCGCGGCGGGCACAATACCTCCCAGCTGCGCGCGCGCGCATGTTCGCGCAGGTTTCGACCCACCATGCCGTTGCCGCCGGTGATCCAAACGCGTCGTGTCGGGTGCAATGTATCGCCCATGTTCGCCTGCTCGATCATGTCTGTGACGGTCAGGCGCCCTTGCCGATCGGCGCGTCGCGCATGATCTGCAGATCCGCTTGGACCATCTCGCGCGCCAGCTCGCGCGGCGATGTCCGATGCTGCCAGCCCAGCTGCTCGCGTGCCTTAGTCGGGTCGCCGATCAGCAACTCGACCTCGGTAGGACGAAAATAGCGCGGATCGATCGCGACGAGCAGGCGACCTGTGTCGCGGCAATAACCCTTTTCGTCAACTCCTTCGCCTTCCCAGCGCAGACCTATGCCGGCATCCTCGAACGCCCATTCGACGAAGGTCCGGACGCGCGTGGTTTCGCCCGTCGCCAGCACGTAATCGTCGGGCTTGTCGGCCTGAACGATCATCCACATGCCCTGGACATATTCGCGGGCATGCCCCCAGTCACGCTGCGCATCGAGGTTGCCCAGATAAAGCATCTTCTGCCGCCCGAGCGCGATCGCAGCAGCCGCGCGGGTAATCTTGCGGGTGACGAACGTCTCGCCACGCAGGGGACTTTCGTGATTGAACAGGATGCCGTTGGTGGCATGCATCCCGTAGGCCTCGCGGTAATTGACCGTGATCCAATAGGCATAGAGCTTAGCGGCCGCGTACGGGCTGCGCGGATAGAAAGGTGTCGTCTCGCGCTGCGGTACTTCCTGAACCAGGCCGTAGAGTTCGGACGTCGACGCCTGATAGAAGCGAGTCTTCTTCTCCATTCCCAGGATACGAATCGCCTCGAGCAGCCGGAGCGTTCCGATGGCATCGGCATTGGCGGTATATTCTGGCGTTTCAAAGCTGACCTGGACATGGCTCTGCGCCGCCAGGTTGTAGATTTCGTCGGGCTGCGTCTCTTGGACGAGACGGATCAGCGCCGTCGAATCCGTCATGTCGCCATAGTGGAGATGAAAGGAAGGATCGGTCGCGTGGGGATCCTCATAGATGTCTTCGATGCGGCCGGTGTTGAACGACGAAGAGCGGCGTTTCAGACCATGGACGACATAGCCCTTGTCCAGTAGCAGCCGTGCCAGATAAGCACCGTCCTGGCCAGTAACACCGGTGATGAGCGCGGTCTTGCGCGAAGCCATAAACCCTCTTTCGTCTGATGGCCCTCGTGCTTCAGCGCCCGACGTCCGGCCAAATCCACCGCCGCCTATCCGACCGCGCTGCTTTGGTCCAGCCGCCACCTGCGCGACATGGCCCGGCAACGCATTGAGCGGAGTGATCCCCGCGATCATTGTGCATCGCACGCCTGATCGCCTATGGCGCGTCAATGTCGGTCTCTCGCGCTTCTTCCGGTTATCGGCCGGGCCTCGCCGCCGTGCTGTCCCTTACTCTCATGGGCGCTTTGTGGCTCGCGGGCGGGGCCTCGCGCGGGGATGAAGCCGGTCAGATCATCGTCCGGGCAACCGCGACCATCGTCCTCATCGTCGCGGCACTTGTCGGTCCGCGACCACGGCTTGCGGCAATCCGCCCGGTCCTCCTGCTCCTTGGCGCCATTCTGGCGCTCGTGGCGTTGCACCTTGTGCCGCTGCCGCCGGGCGTCTGGCAGGCGTTGCCGGGACGCGGCATCCTGACGCAGGCAATTCAGGGAGCCACGGCCCAACCGTGGCGACCGCTGGCGATCGTCCCGGGTGCGGCGGTCAATGCGCTGGGCTCGCTGATCGTACCGGTCGCGGTCGTCGCGCTCTTTTCCATCGCGTCGCCCGATGATCGACAGTATCTCCCAGCCGCGTTGCTCGCGATGATCGTCGCCGCGGCGTTGCTGGGGTTACTGCAGTTCATTGGTGCGGGCTTCGACAATCCGCTGATCAACGAAACCGTCGGCATGGTGGGCGGCAACTTCGCCAACCGCAACCATTTCGCGCTGTTTCTGGCCGTCGGCCTGCTGCTCGTGCCCGGCTGGGTCTTCAACGGACGCGGTGCCCCGATGTGGCGCATCGCGGCGGGCGGTGGGTTGATGCTGCTGCTCGCGCTGGTCACGCTGGCGACCGGTTCGCGCGCCGGGCTGGGGCTCGCCGCGATCGCGGTCGTCATCGGACTAGCGGCAGGATATGGTGGTCTGCGACGCGCTGCGCGACGAATGCCACGCTGGCTTTTGCCGGCCGCGCTGGCCGGTTTCGTCGCGCTGCTCGCCGCCGCGATCCTGGCAAGCGTAGCCGCCAATCGTGCCAGCGCCATCGATCGCCTGTTCGCGGTCGACATCGGGCAGGACATGCGGGGCCGCGGCCGCCCCGTCGTGCTCGACATGATTCGCGAATACTTACCCGTCGGATCGGGCGTAGGCGGGTTCGATCCGATCTTCCGGATGCACGAACCTTTCGAACTTCTGAAGCTTACCTATTTCAACCATGCGCATAATGACTTCCTGGAGATCGCGCTCGACACGGGGCTTCCAGGCTTGTTGCTGCTCGCAGCAGCGGTCGTCTGGTGGGGAGTGGCCAGCATCAAGGTCTGGCGCGTAAAGCCATCGTTCGATGTCACCTTGGGTCGCATCGGATCGGGGATGCTTCTGCTGGTTCTGGCGGCAAGCGCCTTCGACTATCCCGCACGAACCCCGATGATCATGGCCGTGATCGTGATTGGCGCCGCCTTGCTGAGCACATCGGCATCGGCTCTGGGGCGGTCTGCTTTACCGGCCGATGCGCGCCATCTATAGGCGGCGCGATTTCTACTCTGATCGCGGATAACCCACGCGTATGCGTAAGACCTGTATCGCAATCTGTCTTCTTATTGCGACGGCCAGTTGCGGTGCTCCGGAGCCGATCCGGTCCAACGGCTCCCTGACGGTCGTGGAGGGCAGTTCTGTGCTTCCCCCGCCCGACCGCAGCGACCTCGTCGCGGCAGATCGCCCTGCCCTGATTGGTCCGCTGGATACGATCGAGGTCGATGTCTTCGGCATCCCCGACCTCAGCCGCGAGATGCAGGTCGACGCCAGCGGTCGCATCGCGATGCCGCTTGCGGGGACGATCGAAGCGCGGGGCAAGACCGCACAGGAACTGGCGCAGGCGATCAGCGCGGCGCTCAGTCGCCGCTACGTCCGCAATCCCGAGGTTACCGTCAACATCAAGAGCTCGGTCAGCCAGGTCGTCACCGTTGACGGGCAGGTCGTAGAACCCGGTCTGTACCCGGTTACCAACCAGATGACGCTGATGCGCGTCATCGCCTCTGCGAAGGGGCTGTCAGAATTCGCCCGGCTGGAGGACGTGGTGATCCTGCGCTCGGTGGGCACGCAGCGGATGGCGGGGCTCTACAACATCGAAGCCATCCGGCGCGGCGCCTATGACGATCCCCCCGTCTATGCCAACGACGTCATCATCGTCGGCGACTCTCCGCAGCGCCGCCTCTTCCGCGACTTCGTTTCGGTCACGCCGCTGCTGGCGGCGCCGCTGATCGCGCTTCTCCAGTAAGGCATCGGGATGCACATCCTCACCCCCAGTCAGCGGCCCGCCGCCTATCAGCCGCCGGTCGCCGCCCTCGCGCGACCCGGCGATGGCGAGTTCATCCCAATCATCCGCCAGTATCTGCGCATCGCGATGCGCTGGCGCTTCGTCATCATCGGCGTGACCATCGGCTTCATGCTGCTCGGTCTAGTCGCGACTTTGCTGATGACACCGAAATACACCGCGACCGCGGTTATCGAGATTTCGCGTGAATCCAGCCAGGTGACCAATTTCCAGGGCATTGAGCGCGAGACGAGCGTCGCCGATCAGGAATTCTACCAGACCCAATACGGTCTTTTGGAATCGCGGTCGCTGTCAGAGCGCGTCGCCATGCAGCTGCGGCTGGCGGAAGATCCGAAGTTCTTCGAGATGTTCCACGTCAAGCCGGACGACGCCGACTTCGCGATGGTCAACGGCCGCTACACGGCCGCGGGCCGCGCGACGCGCCTGCGGATCGCCGGGGAGATCTTGCGCCGGAACTTGAACGTCGCCCCCGAGCGCCTGTCGCGCCTCGTCTCAATTAACTTCACGAGCCCCGATGCGGCCTTTTCGTCGCGTGTCGCGAACACCTGGGCGGAATCGTTCATCCGCACCAACCTGGAGCGCAAGGTCCAGGCGACATCCTACGGGAGCAATCTGCTGAAGCGTCAGTTGGCGCAGGCCAAGGAGCGGCTGGACGAGTCACAGCGGCAACTGGTCGGCTATGCCTCGGATCAGCGCATCATCAACCTGCCCGGGCAGATCAATGCCAACGGCACGACCAGCGAACGCTCGATCGTCGCCGATCAGCTCGGGGCGCTCAACACCGCGCTGACGCAGGCGACCGCGGACCGCATCGAGGCGGAGGCGCGGTACCAGCAGGCCGGGCGCGGCGGTACCACGTCCGAGGCGCTGCGGAATCAGGCGCTCAATAACCTTCGCCAACGGCGCGCCGAAATGGCCGCCGAATACAGCCGCCTGATGGTGCAGTTCGAACCCGGCTATCCGCCCGCAAAGGCGATCCAGTCGCAAATTGACCAGCTCGATCGATCGATTGCGCGCGAGGAGGGTCGCGTGTCGGGGTCGGTGCAAGCCGAATACCGCCAAGCGCAGGAGCGGGAGCGGGCGCTCAGCGCGCAGGTCGAACGGCTCAAGTCGAGCTATCTTGACCTGCGCCGCCGCAGCATCCAGTACAATATCTATCAGCAGGAAGTGGATACCAATCGCGCGTTGTACGACGGCCTGCTCCAGCGCTTCAAGGAAATCGGGGTCGCGGGCGGCGTCGGCATCAACAACATATCGGTCGTCGATCTGGCCGACGTGCCGCAGAAGCCGTCGAGCCCGAAGCTGTTCCTGAACCTGTTGCTATCGTTGCTGGCCGGTGCGGTCGTCGGGGCGGCGCTCGCCTTCGCGCTCGAGCAGATCGACGAAGCCATCGCGGAACCGGGCGAGGTCGAACGACGGCTCGGGCTGCCGCTGCTGGGGTCCGTGCCGAAGGTGGAGGGCGTCACTCCGAAGGAGGCGCTGCTCGACCGTAAGTCCGACCTGGTCGATGCCTACCTAGCAATCCAGACCAATCTCGCCTTCACCACCGAGCACGGCGTGCCGCGCTCGCTGATGGTCACATCCACGCGGCCGGCTGAGGGCAAGTCGACGACCGCGCTGGCGATCGCCACAATGCTGACCCGGGCGCAGAAGCGGGTGATCCTTATTGACGGCGACATGCGCTCGCCTTCTATCCATCATCTGGGCGGCGTGGGTCACGATCACGGGCTGAGCAACTTCCTTGCAGGGCAGGACGAGATCGAGCCGCTGACGTTCGAGATGACCGACCTGGGCCTGACCGCCATGTCTGCCGGGCCGATCCCGCCGAACGCCGCGGAATTGCTGACCGGCAATCGCCTGCAGATACTGATCGCGCGTCTCCACGAATACTACGATCATGTGGTGATCGACTCCCCGCCGGTGATGGGCCTTGCCGACGCGCCGCTGATTGCCAGCCGTGTTGAAGGCGTCATCTACGCGGTTGAGTCGCATGGTATCCGGTCCAGCCTGGTCAAGACCGCGCTTGGCCGCTTGGCCGCCGCCAATGCGCGCATCTTCGGCGGGGTGCTGACCAAGTTCGAGGCGCGCAAGGCGCATTACGGCTATGGCTACGAATATGGCTATGGTTACGGACGCGATATCGGAAAGAAGAGCTGAGGCCATGGCCCGAGCCCGCCGCGCCTCCACCCGTGCAACGCGCCGCTCCGCTCGCGAATGGGCGCTGCGCGGTATCCTTGCGTCGATATTCCTCGTCTTCGGCTATGTCGCCGTCGCGCAATCACTCGGCTCGGCCCAAAAGGACGCATTTGCGGCACGCGCGTACGCGCTAGCGCCGTGGGACGGTCGGATCGGCGCGCAATGGTCGGCACGCCTGTCCGACGGCAACGCCTCGCCTGCCGATCGCGTCGTCGCAGATCGCCTCGCCACCGAGGCGCTGCGCCGCGACGCCACAGCGGTTGCTGCGGTTTCCACCCTAGGGATCGACGCCCAGATTCGCGGCGACACCGCTGCGGCCCGACGGCTGTTCGTCTATGCTGACCGGCTGTCGCGCCGCGACCTTCGCACCAGATTGTGGGCGATTGAGGATGCGGTCGCGCGTGGCGACATTCCCGGCGCGCTACGGCAGTACGATATCGCGCTACGGACGTCGAAGCTCGCGTCCGACCTGCTGTTCCCGGTATTGGCTCCCGCCAGCGAGCAGCCGGCAGTTTCCCGCGAACTCGTACGTACGTTGACCCGTCGCCCGCCTTGGTCGGAGGGCTTTCTCGCCTATCTCGCCTCGACAGCCGACCGCCCCGAGGCGATGGCACGCCTTTTCATTGGGCTGCACCGCAACGGCGTCGTTGCATCGGATCGCGTCGGCGCGACCGCGATCGAGCGGTTGATAGCCGGTGGACACGACGATGCAGCATGGGCGCTCTATGCGACCATCCGGCCGGGGTCGCAGCGCGATCATTCCCGTGACCCGACGTTTTCACACTATATCGACGTGCCGACCCTCTTCGACTGGAGCCTCAGCAACGACGACAGCGGGCTCAGTGCGTCGATCGGTCGAAATGGTACGCGGGGCATAGCCGACTTCGCCGCACCGGCCAGCATCGGCGGCGTCCTGCTCCAGCAGCGACAGCTTTTGCCGCAAGGCCGTTATGTTATCGAGGGGCGCAGCGCCGGCGTCGAACAAGTCCAAGCCGCGCGCCCATACTGGACGCTCGCCTGCGCCGACGGTCGTGAGCTTGGCCGCGTCGATGTGACCAATTCGTCGGTATCGAACGGGCGCTTTGCGGGCATCGTGACGGTACCGGCCGGTGGATGTCGGGCACAGATCCTTCGCTTAATCGCGCGACCGTCCGATGACGTTTCGGGCGTGTCGGGCCAGTTGCTCGGAGTCACCTTGCGGCCGGCGGCGTGATGAAGCGGACAAGCCACATTCGTTTATACTGTCTGGCCGCCCTTTCGGTCCTGCTGGCGACCTCGGCATCGGGGCTCGCCCAGGAACCGCGCCGCACAGACGATCCGGTGGTGGAGGGTCCTTTTCAGCCGCAGGCTCCGGTCCGAACCTTATCTTCGACCGACACGGGTCAGAATGCGGAAACCATCGCCGGTCGTGCGGGCGAGCGGGTGACCGAGGATCGGCTTACCGCAAATCCACTGATGCGATTGAACAATCGGATCGCAAATCGCGTCCAGTCGCGGATCCGCAACCGGATCGACCGCTACTACGATCCGCAGGCCAACGTCACATCGCCCTTTGTCGTCGCCGGCGAACAGACGCGGCGCGCCGGACGGCGTTGATCGCGCACTGGCCGCAATCACCCTCACGGATCCACATACACCTTCCCGAACCGCGCCGCGAGCGCCTGCGCCTCCTCGGGCAGCAGCGCCGCGGTCGGCCCGATCGCGACCGCTTCCTGCGCACGGTCGAACAGCGCCACGCAGCGCCGGTCATTGAACCGCGAGGTATAGAGCACCCCGTCCACCTTCGTCGCCGCATGGATCTCCGCCGCGAGTCCCTGCGTGCGGCGGTAATCGGCGCCGTGCAGCTCGGTGAACGACAGCCCGTGCGCCGACACGCCCGCGTCGACCAGCGGATAGAGCGACAGCGCACGCGTCGCGACCAGCTCGCTGCGCGCGCGCACCGCGACATCGCTCGACAATACGTCGCTGACGCTCGGCACGCGCACCAATGTCTCGCCGAACGCGGTCTCCAAGTCGAGCGCCAGGTACAGCGTCTTGTACCCGCCCGCCGGGTCGTCATAGCGTTGCAGCGGCAGCGCCCCCGCCGGCCCGAAGAACAGCGGCGACAATGTCTTGCGGTGGATGCGGTGGAAGACGCTCCCCTTGGCCAAACGGCGCGGACGCAGCATCGTCGGCCCCTGTTCCGGGCGCGTCAGGCCGCCCAGCCCGCCGCCAGCTGCGCCAGCCGCGCGCGTGTGTCGGCATCGGCCCCCTGCCCCAGCAGGTCGAGCACCGATGCCGGCGCCTCGCCAAAGCCGTCCAGCGGCGCGGCGAGCAATTGCAGCTGCCCCCACGGGTGCATGTCGCCCAGCGCGTCGAGCACCGCTTTCAACCCCGGCACCGCCGCCCCGTCGCGGAACTGCGCCGCCGGATAGCGCGTCTCGGTCCCGTACGGCACGCCCAGGATCTGCCGCCGCTGCCGCTGCTTGTCGATCGCCGCCGACGTGACCCCCAGCAATTCGGCGACCTCGTCGCGCGCGTACATGCCCCCCACCCGCGCCGCCAGCTCGGCACGGAACCCGGCGGTGCGCGCGCGCGCGGCGCGTTCGGCGGCCAGCCGTTCGGGCGGCGGGGGCGCGAGATCGCGCGGCGCGATCGCCAGCGCCTCGCGCGGATCCTGCGCGCCGACGATCGCCGCCAGCGTCTCCTCGCTGGCACTGTCGAGCGCCCGCACCACCGCCTCGGTCAACGCCTGCATCGCGCGGCGGCGCAGCGTGTCGGGGGCCAAGGATTGAGCGAGCGCGGCCATGAACCTGTCCTTCCTGTCCGGCATATAGTCTAGCCGGACAGACAGGACAAGACGCGGCGCCGCCCGCGAACACGCTGTCACCCCGACCTGCGCCGGGGTGACGAAGCAGGAACCCCTTACAGCCCCAGCTTGAACCCGGCGCGGAACATCCGGCCGTAGATGCCGATCCCGCCCTGCACCGGATTGTACAGGTTCGCCCCGTACGTCACCGGATCGATCGGCGGCAGCTTGTCGAACAGGTTCAGCACGTTGACGTAGAAGCTGGCGCGCTCGCTCACCTTCACGCTGCCGGTCAGGTCGAGCGTGATGTAGCTGTCGACGTTGCACGGCACGTAACCCGGGTTCATCCCGCAATCGCCGCGCACGCCGCCCTGGTCCTCCGCCGACAGGTTGTACCCGTCGAAATATTGCGCGGTCGCGGTCAGCGAATAGTCGCGCACGTTCAGCGTGTTCTGCCACGTGCCGCGCCAGCGCGGCGTGCCCGAGCCGGCGGTCAGGTCGTAATTGCCGATCGTGCCCTGATATTCCTGCTTCGATCCGTCCGCGAACTCGGTCGACAGCTCCAGGATCAGGCTGGCCTGCGCCGAGGAGGTGAAGCGGATGTCGTCGGTCAGGTCGAACGTGCCGGTCGCGCTGAAGTCGATACCCTGCGAGCGGATCGTGTTGGCGTTGACGTAGCTTGCCTCGACGAACGCGATGCGCGGGCGCGCGCCGGCGAAGCTGGGGTCGACCGCGTCGGGGATCACCGCGAAGCCCGCCGGGATCGCACCGCCGGCGTTATAGGCGTCGATCGCGGCCTGGTTGTCGGCCGCGGCGATCGCATTGGTCTTCTTGATGTTGAAATAGTCGACCGTGAAGGTGAAAGCGCGCGTCGGCTCGAAGATCAGCCCGGCGGTGAAGCTGCGCGACTTCTCCGGGTCGAGGTCCGGCGTGGCGCGGGTCGTCTGCCCGTAGGACGAGTTGCGGATATAGGCCGGGCACGACGTGAACGTCGCCTGCGTACAGCCGTATTGCGCGAGGAACGCCTCCGAATAGGTGGTCGGCGCCGCGTTCACGAACCCGCTCGTCGGCAGCGAATTGGCCTCGCCGAAGCTGGGGATGCGGAAGCCGCGCGAATAGGTGCCGCGGATCGCCAGCTGGCGGAACGGCGTGAATTTCGCGCCGAACTTCGGCGAGAAGGCGCTCTGCCCGCTCGAATATTTGTCGTAGCGGCCCGAGGCGTTGAGCAGCAGCTGGTCGAAGACCGGTGCGTTCAGCTCGCCATAGCCCGAATAGACCGAACGGCTGCCGTTCACCCCGAACGCGTTCAGCACGAAATAGCGGTCGGTCGGCCCGTTGAAGTCGGGGTTGCCGCTCGGCGCGTTGATCGCCTCGTAACGATAGGCCACGCCCAGCCCGAGCTGGAGCGGCCCGCCCGGCAATTGCGCCAGCGAACGCCCGACGGTCGCCTGCACCTGGATCAGGTCGGAATCGGCGTTGGTGACGTTGTCGGGCGAGATGAACGCATTCTGCTCGGCGGTGTTCGCATACGGGTCGGCGAAATTGTACGTGCCGCGCGCGATCGCGGTCAGCAGGTTGTCGATGCGGACATAGCCCTGCTGGAGCCGGCGCAGGTCGGTGTGCATCGCGGTCGCGTCGACCGCATAGTCCCACGTGTCCGCGACATTGCCCTTGATGCCCAGTGCGGCGCGGTACACCCGGCTGCGCGTCTCGTTATACTGGCGCAGGTTCGGCAGCCGGCCGACGATTCGCGCCACCTGGCCGCTGGCCGCGAACGGATTGTTGACGGTGTTGAGCGTGCCGTTGGTCGCGTTGCACCCGGTATCGATGCCGTTGGCGGCGCCGACGCCGTTCGCGCAGGTGTAGACCGGCAGCGTCAGCTGGAACGATCCCGGCGCGAACGACGGCCCGGTGCCGTTGGTGCTGAAGCGCGGATAATCGATCCCGGCATTGGCGTTGGCGCGGATCACGCCCAGCCCGCCGGTATAGCCGACCGTGCTCTGCTGGAAGTTGACCATCGCATAGGCCTCGGCATTGTCGCCGACGCGCGCGGTGAAGCGCGCCGATCCGCCGAACCGCTCGATCTTCGGCGCGAT
Source organism: Sphingomonas sp. BE138 (assembly GCF_031456125.1). Lineage (NCBI taxonomy): Bacteria > Pseudomonadati > Pseudomonadota > Alphaproteobacteria > Sphingomonadales > Sphingomonadaceae > Sphingomonas > Sphingomonas sp. BE138. The sequence continues at coordinate 9,722 of NZ_JAVDUC010000013.1, read as the reverse complement.
CACGCCGTCGTTGTTGACCAGATCGTCCTGGCAGACGTTCAGCGGCGCGGCGGCATTGACCAGCGCGCCCGTGTCGTCGGTACGCGCCAGGTCGGCGGCGGTGAGCGCATAGCCCGGCCCGCGCGCGCAGCCCAGCGACGGGTTCAGCTGCTGGTAGCGTCCCTGCGCGGTCGTGTTGGTCGCATCGAACGGGCGCACGTACAGCGTGCCGCCGGTGTTGAAGACGCTTTCGGCGAAGGTGTAGCCGCCGTTGCCGTCCAGCCCGTTGACGACCTCGTTCGGGCCGCACTGGCCGTCGTGGCAGATGCCGCGGCGGTCGTCGGTGTTATAGGGATAACCGCGATCGCGGTTATACAGCGCTTCCTGCTTCAGGTAGAAGCCGCTGACATAGGCGTTGTAGCCGTTGTCATCCAGGTCGCCGGTGCCCGCGATCAGGCTCAGCCGCTGGTTCGCGCCGTCGCCGCGTTCGGTGATGCCGGCCTCGACGCGCCCGCCGATGCCCTTGTACTGGCGCTTGGTGATGATGTTGACGACGCCCGCGATCGCGTCCGCGCCGTAGCTGGACGAGGCGCCGTCGCGCAGCACCTCGATCCGGTCGACCAGTTCGTCGGGGATGGTGTTCAGGTCGACGAAGTTGCGCGTGCCGTCGTCGGACAGCGGGTAATAGGCCGCCCGCAGCCCGTCGAACAGCACCAGCGTCGAGTTGGTCGACAGGCCGCGCAGCGACACCGCCGACGCACCCGCCGCGAAGGCGCCGTTCGCCGAGAAGGAGTTGGTCAGCGCCGGGCCGTTGTTGAAGGTCAGCTGTTGGATGCCCTCCTGCGCGGTCTGCACGCCGCGCTGGTCGAGCGCCTCGGCGCTGACGGTCGTGACCGGCGACGGCTGCGCGCGGTCGGTGGTGCGCAGGATCGACCCGGTGACGACGATGTCGCCGCCGGTGTTGCCCTGATCTTCCGCGACCGGCTCGACGGGGCTCTGCGCCACCGGCGCGGCAGGCTGGGTCTCGGATTGGGCCGGGGTCTGGGCGCTCGTCTGGTCCTCCGCGAACGCGGGCGTGGCGAGCAGGACGGCGAGCGCGAGCGCGGAACAACCGGCCCCGTGGCGCAACGACGTGCGCGCGGAAGCGATGCGATGGGTCACGATGATCTCCCTGGAGCACGCCCGCGCGGCATCGGACGACCGCCCGGACGTAATATGTCGTCAACTGCCGCGCCTCGCGATGGCGCAACCAGATTGTTGCGAAGAAACGACTTTTTCTTACGATTGTAAATCAACCGTCGCTATCGGCCCGTCGCGCTTCCGCCACGGCTCAACGACAGTGATACTGACCTATGTCAGCGCTCTGCGACGTAATCCGCCCCGATCCGCGCCCGCGCCCCGGCGCGCCGCGCCAACAGCGCGCGGACATAGCGCGCCGCTTCCTCCTCGCCCGCGAAGCTGCGCACCAGCGTGCGGCCGGGCGCGCCGATCCGCCCCCAGGCGGTCTCCACCACCACGCGCCCGAACAGGTCGCGCATCGCCTGCATCCGCCAGCGCCGCGCCACCCCGCGCCGCGGATTGCGCGCGACCAGTTCGACCGGGTCGTAAGGGAGCATCACCGCATCGTCCTCCGCGCGCACCGATATAACGCGCACCGCGAAGGACGTCCGATTGATATTCTGAATCAGTGGCTTCTCACGCCGTGCCCCGTCCCCCCATCCCCCGTCACCCGGACGCCACACCTCCGCACTGTCACGTCCCCGTAACGTATTTTGCACGGTCCCGTCATCGAACCCCGCCATGCGCGCCGCATCACCGCGGTCGGCGCCGTCGCCCGGCCGCTACAGCGTTCCGAAGGGGGAACCCATGTCCATCATCCGTTCCGGCGGCCGCGCGGTCGCGGGCGTCTCGCTTCTCGCCCTCGCCTTCGCCAACGCGCTGCCCGCTGCCGCCGCCCCTGATGCCGCCCCCGCCGGCACCGTTGCCGCGGTCGCTGGCCCCAGCGTCTCGGGCCACGTCTATGACGCGACCGGCGCCGCGCTGCCCGGCGCGCGCATCCTGGTCGAGGGGACGGCGGCGCAGGCGACCACCGACCTGCAGGGCGCGTTCACGATCGCCACCCCCGATGCCACCGGCCCGGTCACGCTCCTGATCGACTATCTCGGCCGCCCGCAGGCGACGCAGGCGATCACGTCCGCCGAGCGCGTGCGCGACGTCGAGATCACGCTCCCCGCGGCCGGCACGAACAGCGGCGACATCGTCGTGCGCGGCGCCTCACTGCTCGACAACACGGCGCGCGCGCTCAATCAGCAGCGCACCGCCGACAACACGATCACCGTCATCTCGGCGGATGCGATCGGGCGCTTCCCCGATCCCAACATCGCCGAGGCGCTGCAACGCGCGCCCGGCGTCGGGATCGAGCGTGACCAGGGCGAGGGCCGCTACATCAACGTGCGCGGCGCGCCGTCCGAATGGTCGGCGATCAGCGTCGACGGCATCCAGATCCCGTCGGTCGATCCGACGACGCGCGCGGTCGATCTCGACACGTTGCCCTCGGACATCGTCGCCAACCTCGAGGTCACGAAGTCGCTGCTGCCGTATCAGGATGCGGATTCGATCGCGGGCGCGGTCAACATCACCACGCGCTCCGCGTTCGATCGCCGCGGCTTCTCGCTGACCGGGATGGCGGGTGCCAGCTACAACCAGTTCGGCAAGGGCAGCGATTACCGCGCGTCGGGCGCGGTCAGCGACCGCTTCGGCGCCGATCGCCAGTTCGGCGTGCTGCTCTCGGGCAGCTATTCCTTCACCCACCGCCGCCCCGACAATGTCGAGAACGCCTGGACCCCCACCGCCGCGGGGCTGCGCGTCACCGAGACGCTGTTCAAGGATTACGACACCAAGCGCGAGCGGATCGCGGGCACCGCGGCGTTCGAATGGCGCCCGACCGACGCGACGCGCACCTGGGTGCGTGGCACCTATGCGCGCTTCGAGGACGACGAGTTCCGCGATCGCATCGGCATCACCTGGAATGCCGGCAACGCCAATCCGGTCGCCGGCTCGACCGACACCGCCGCGACCTGGGCGAACACGCGGATCGAGAAGCAGGTGCGCCACCGCGTCCAAGTCAACGAGATCAAGACCGTCACCGGCGGAATCGAGCAGCAATTGGGTGAGGGACAGGTCCGCGCCGATGTCGCGTACAGCGAAACGTCACAGACCTATCCGCGCCGCGACGAACTGCTGTTCCGCTCGTCGCTGCGCCCGACGCTCTCCTACGATTTCGGGCGCGACGCCGATCTGCCGGGCTATTCGCTATTCACCAGCAACGAGCATCTCCAGACCGATCGCTACGCGTTCCGCGAGAACGCCTATCGCAGCAACACGACGAAGAACGACGAGTTCACCGCGCAGGTCCGCATGGACATTCCGCAGCCGCTCGGCAGCGGTACGGCGACACTCTCGACCGGCGGCAAGTACCGCGCGCGCAACATCGTCGCGGACGAAGAACGGCTGCGCGACCAGCGCGCGTCGGCGGCCCCGACGCAGACGCTTGCCGGGCTCTTGTCGGACGAGGAATCGCGCAACTTCGACTATCCGCTCGGCAACCGGTTCGACACCGGACTCGCCGACGCCTATTTCGACGCCACCAAGGCCGCGTCGCAGCGCCGCCTGCCGCAATCGGTGACCGCGGATTACCGCGCGACCGAAAAGATCCTTGGTCTGTTCGGGATGGGCAAGTTCGAGTTCGGCGACACCACGCTGATCGCGGGCCTGCGCGTCGAGGCGACCGATTTCCGCAGCGAGGCGCCCGGCGTCGCGCGCAACGGCGCGATCACCGATGCGCGCGGCGACGCCGATTACACCGACTTCTTCCCCAACCTCACGCTGCGGCAGGCGTTCACGCCCAATCTGATCGGGCGCGTCGCACTGACCCGCGCGATCAACCGCCCGAACTTCCCGCAACTGGCGCCGCGCGTGCTCGAGACGACCGAGGGCAACACGATCCGCGTCGATTTCGGCAACCCGGACCTGCGCCCGACGCTGTCGAACAATGTCGATGCCGGGGTCGAATATTACATCCGCCCGCTGGGCGTCATCGCGGTCAACGGCTTCTACAAGGACCTGACCGACTATCGCTACAACGTCACCGGCTTCGGCACCTACAACGGCGTCGCGAACGCGATCCTCAGCCGCCCGGTCAACGCGCGCGACGGCAAGCTCTACGGCGTCGAGGTCAATTGGCAGCAGCAGCTCGCCTTCCTGCCCGGCGTGCTCGGCGGGTTCGGGGTCTTCGCCAATTACACCTGGACCAGCGGCGACGCGCGCTTCGACACGCCGTTCGGCGGGCGCACGCGCTTCCGCCTGCCCGGCCAGTCGAAGCATATGTGGAACGCCAGCGTCTTCTACGAACGCGGGCCGGTGAACCTGCGCGTCGCCTATACCAAGCGCAGCGATTACCTGGACGAGATCAACGCCGACGTCCCCGCGCTCGACCTCTATTGGGAAGGCCGCGGGCAGCTGGATGCCACCGGCAGCGTGCAGGTGGCGCCCGCGATCAACCTGTTCGTCGAGGGCAAGAACCTCACCAACACCGCGGGCGTGCGCTATTATGGCGAGCGGCAGCGCGTCTACGAATATGAGAAGTTCGGCTGTACGATCTTCGGCGGCGTGCGGGTGAAGCTGTGAGGCGCGCGCTTCCCCTCGCCCTGCTGCTGTCGGCGTGCGCGACGGTGACACCGCTGGCCGACATCGTCCCGACCATCGCGGCCACCGCGGAGACCGATCCGGTCGCGAGTGCCGACGATGCCGCGGACGATCCGGCGATCTGGCGCAATGCCCGCGACCCGGCGAAGAGCCTGGTGATCGGCACCGACAAGAAGGCCGGGATCCACGTCTACGACCTGAAGGGCCGGCGGCTGTCGTTCACGCCGGCCGCGCGGCTCAACAACGTCGACCTGCGCGACCTGCGCGGCCGCGTGATCGTCGCCGCCAGCGACCGCGCCGACGCGGCGGAAGCGCATGTCGCGCTGTTCGGGCTCGACACCGCGCACGCCACGTTGGTCCCGCTCGGCCGTCATCGCACCGGCGCGGGCGAGGCCTATGGCATGTGCCTGTGGCGCCGCGCGCGCGATCGGGCGCTGTTCGGCTTCGTGGTGATGAAGGACGGCCGCATCGACCAGATCGCGATCGACCTCGCCGCACACTCCCCGCGCGTCACCACCGTGCGCACGATGAAGCTCGCGACCCAGGCGGAGGGCTGCGTCGCCGACGACCGCACCGGGCTGCTCTACGTCGCGGAAGAGGACGTGGGATTGTGGCGCTTCGCCGCCGATCCGGCCGCCTCGCCGGTCGGCACGAAGGTCGCGCAGGTCGACGGCCGGGCGCTGGTCGCCGATGCCGAAGGGCTGGCGCTCGCGCCGCGCGGGAAGGACGGCGGCTATCTGGTCGTCTCCAGCCAGGGCGACAACAAATACACGCTATTCCGGCTGCCCGGCATGTCGCCGGCCGGTTCGTTCCGCATCGGCGGCGGTGCCATCGACTCCACCAGCGACACCGACGGCATTGAACTGGCGCTGGGGAACTTCGGCCCCGACTATCCTGCCGGGCTGTTCGTGGCCCAGGATGGCGACAATGCGCCGGACACGCAAAATTTCAAATTGGTGAGCTGGGCCAAGGTGCTGAAAGCATTGAAGCGGCGGTAGGGGGTGGCGCTTGACAGCAGACCTCGCACGGATGAGCCTCCCGCTTATGCCCGGTCCGCTGCTCCTGTTGCTGGCGCAGGTCGCCGCCCCTGCCACCCCCGGCGACGTCGTCGTCATCGGCCACCGCGCCGAGCGGGCACTGGCGGCGTGTCTCGCGCGGAACTGTCCGCCCGCCCAGGAGGTCGAGGCGGCGCTGAAGGCGTCGGTCGAGCAGTTCGCGGACGCGCGCTACGCCGACGCCCGCCGCACGCTCCAGGACGCGATCCGCCGCAACAAGCGCCACGCCGCCGACCTTCCCGGCCCGGTGTCGAGCCTTTACGCCACGCTGGCGATCGTCGCCGAGCATGAAGGCGACACCAACCTGTGGCGCACCGCCTCGCGCAACAACGTTCTGATCCTGCGCAAGAACCTCGGCACCGCCAACACCGCGACAATAACCGAGGAATTGTCCTTCGCCGACGACATGGTCGGCCAGGGCGCGATCGATCTGGCGGACGGTGTCTATTCCCGCGTCCAGAGCCGCGCCGCCGCAAACGGCCGCGGCGACCTGGCGGCCAGTGCGGCTTTCCGCCGCGCGTGGCTGGCGCTGCAACGCGAACGCTTCCGCGACGCCTAGCGCTTCGCGGACACCGCGGTCACCTTGTCCGGCAAGGACAATGCGGTGATGACCGAGCTGCGCGAGATCGTGCGGACGCGCATCGCGGTGCGCAAGGGCGACGAGGGCGCGGTCGACGCGCTGGCGGTGCGGCTCGGCCAAGCGACGAGCGTCCGCCCGACGCTGATCTACACGCCGCCGATCGACGACATCAATCCGCCGCGCTCCCCACTCGACCCGCTTCCGCCGCTGCGCGACAATTGGGGGCACCTCAAGGTTTGTTACATGAACAGCGGTAAGCTGAACATCTGACGAACGGGGACGCTCAGGCCACCTTCGTCCCTGGCTCGTCGGGCAGGTTGAGCGCTCGATAGCCGTCACGGTCGAGGTCGGTGGCCGCGTTCTGCCAGAGGTAGTCGCCGGTCAGGCTGATGTGCCGCCAGCCGAGCGGAGCGACATGGGCGAGCAGCTCGTCGGGCGCGGGCTCGCCGAGGGCACGGAGGTGCTCGACCGCGCGGCCCATGTAGAGCGTGTTCCAGTACACGATCGCGGCGGTGACGAGCGTGAGTCCGGACGCTTTCAGCGCCTGGTTCTCGAACTGCGGGTCGCGAAGCCGGCCCTGCTTGTGAACGAACACGGCCTGGGCGAGCGTGTGGCGCGCTTCGCCCTTGTTCAGCCCCGCCTGGCATTGCTGGCGCAGCGCCTTGGCCTCCAGCCAGTCGAGCGTGAACAGCGTGCGCTCGATCCGGCCAACCTCCTGGAGCGCGAAGTCGAGCCGGTTCTGGCGACGGTGCGCGGCGAGCTTCCGGAGCATGACGGACGGCAGCACCGCGCCGGCCTTCACCGAGGCGGCAAGCCGGACGATCTCGTCCCAGCTCTCCCGGATCGCGGTGACGTTGAACGGGCGACCGATCAGCGCGGCCAGGGACTGGTGCCGCGCCATGCCGGGGAACAGGCCGAGCTTGCGATCGGCGAGGTCGCGCAGGCGTGGAGCGAACCGGAAGCCCAGCAGGTGCGCGAGCGCGAAGACGTGGTCGGACGCCCCGCCCGTGTCGGCGTAGTGGGTCGCTGGCTCAATGCCGCAACCGTGCGCGACCAACCCGTCGAGCACATATGGCGCCTCGGCCGTCGTCGCCGAGAGCAGGCGCAGGTGGAACGGCGCGTAAGTGTCGGCGACATGAGCGTAGATCTTCTGCCCCGGCTCCCGGTCATAGCGGGCGTTGACGCTGCCTGCGGCACCGCGCCTCCCCGACCGGAAGAACTGCCCGTCCGAGCTCGACGTCGAGCCGTCGCCCCACACGCGCGTGAGCGGCAGCGCGGCTTGCGCGTCGACCAGGTGACGCAGCCCGGCCGCGTAGTTTTCCTCGGAGACATACCAGCCGTGCGTCCAGGCGAGCTGGGCGTATGTGACCCCCTGGCTGGCGTTGGCCATGCGTTCGATGCCGAGGTTGGTCGCGTCCGCCAGGATGGCGGCGAGCACGGCTTGCGGGTTGAGGTGGGCACGGCCCGAGCGCAGCTCCGGGAACGCACACAGGAACCCGGTCCGGTTCGCCACTTCGGCCAGCAACTCGGTGATGCGCACGCGCGGCATGAGCCGGTCGACTGCGGTGTCCAGCCTGTCGGCCGCGGGCGGCGTGACCGCGGCGAGCGGGGTGACGCGGAGCTCGCCGCCCCGCAGCTCCACCCCGTCGAGAGCGCCGCGCTTCAACGCTGCGGCGAACCGGCGCAACCGCCAGTCGAGGAGCTTCATGCGGCCGTCCAGGTAGCGGTCCACATCCGTGTCGAACGGGAGATTGGCCGCGACCTCGGCCGCTTGCGGGGGCGGGAGCAGGTAGCTGTCGAACCGCCGATGGTCGCGCGTGCCCTCCACCCAGAGGTCGCCCGACTGGAGACGCTCGCGCACCGTCGCGACGGTTGCGGTCTCATAGCGGCGCCGGTCGATGGCGCCGCCCTCGGTGATCGCAGCCTTCCACTTCCTTGAGAATGGCATGGGCGCGTCCGCGGGCACGTCACGCCTCCCGCTCGCGTTCATGTCACGAACGACCTTGATCGCCCCGAGCACTCCGTCGCGCGATCCCGCCGCCTTGAACCGGAACGCGTCAAGAAAGGCCGGCGCATAGCGCCGGAGCGTCATGTAGCGGTCGGCCGCCCGGATCAGCGGCTCGTCGCGGGCCATGTCTGCGATGGCGGTTGCCTCGCCCTCGGCGCCGAGGAGCTTGCTCCAGCCCACGCCCGTGTCGAGCGCGTCCCATGGGTCGAGCCCATCCTCGCGCGCGACCCTGAGGGTGCCGACCGTGGCCCCGAACAGGCGCATGAGCCGGTTCACGTCGCGCGATGTCGCCTCGTACTCACGCTTCTGAGCGGCCCGGGCCTTGGCGAAGAGGAGCCCGGTCTGTTTGCCGAACATCTCGATCGCGGCGTCCGCCAACCGGCTCTCAAGGTCGAGCAGGGCCGCAGCGAGCGTGGCACGCCTTCTGCGGAGCGAGTAGTCGGAGAGCAGGAATGCGGGCGCCACCTGGCCCTCGCGCACGAGCTGTTCGAACCGGTGCTCGTGGACGCAAGTGGCGATGCGCGGGTCGAGCCCGAGCGAGCGGATATGGGAAAGCCGGGTTAGGATGCCGGACAGGTTCTTGGCCGACGGACTGTCGGAGGTGTCGCGCAGCCATGCGAGCGGGGTCGTGCCGCGCTCCGGGTCGACGACGAGCAGGGCGTCGAGCGCGGCGACCTGCTCGGCCGTCAGCGTATCCACCACGGCGTCGGCCGCGAGCCGGCGCGCCATGGCGCGGCCCGCCACCCCGATCCGCTCGATGCGGGCCGGTGCCGGCAGCACGACGCGCGCGGCGCGGAGATGTTCGACCACGGCCGCGACGATCAGGCGACCGCGCTCGGTGGCTTCCGCAGCCCGCGCGGCTGCTCCAAGCGCGCCGGCGACATCCGCCGCCTCGAACGCGCGCAGCCCCAGATGCGCCATCGCCTCCCAGGCGTGCTCGAGCCGGGTCTGGGCGCGTCGAGCATAGCCGGTGAACGCATCGGCGCCGACGTCGAGCTGCCCGGCCACGTGCCGGACAAGGAAGTCGGGCACGATCTCGTCATGGCGGATGCCGAAGCCGGGATGCCTGAGCAGCGCCAGGTGAAGCGCGAAGCCGAGCCGGTTTGCGTCGCCGCGCTTGGCCTCGATCAGCACGCGGTCCTCGTCGGCGAGCGTATAGAACTTGGCGAGCGAGGCGCGGTCGAGCGGCACGCCGAACAGCGCCCGGCGCTCGTCGCCCGTAAGCAGGTCGCGTCTCGCCATCGACTCACCCCCAAGCCGGAAGCGTATCGCGCCCGACCCGGATGGGCGAGGTGTCGCGCAACTCTCAAGTTTCGCGACAGCGGCCCTGACCGGTCACGCCACGAGGGCGGACGCTGTCGCAAATGTCTGTTGCTAATCAGCCGTGTTCCAATGC
>NZ_JAVDUC010000012.1:0-132893 GCF_031456125.1 Sphingomonas sp. BE138 | reverse complement strand
CCCCCCGACAGCACGCCGGGGTGAGGTTGAGACACGGGTCACTTCTCGGTGGAAATTTATGCCTTCGCCGGGTCAGCTCTCAGTGGAAATCAACAGTTCGGGTTCACGTGGAGCGTGTCGGGGTTCCTGCTGACGCCGTGGCTGAAGAAGGCCGGTGCGGAGGTCGCGGCGCGGATGCGGCAGCGGATCGCCGACGAGCTGACGACGACCTTCGCCAGCCGCTATACCGCGACGATCGGGTTGAAGGACGCGCTGAGCGCCGACACGCTGCGCGCCTACGAGCGCAAGGCGACCGGAGAGAAGTATCTGATCGATCCGACGCGGTAGCGGCTAAAGGCTCCTTTCCGTGACTCCGTCATTCCCGCGCAGGCGGGAATCCAGAACCTCTGACGTCGCGCCCCCTACGAAGACCTGCGCGTCTGGATCCCCGCCTTCGCGGGGATGACGGCGTGGGGGGCGGAGGGCGGGATGCTGCCGGATTCGCTACACCGCCTGCCCGGCGGCCCAGCCGCTCGCCCACGCCCATTGGAAATTGTACCCGCCGAGCCAGCCGGTGACGTCGACCGCCTCCCCGATCGCGTAGAGGCCGGGGACGGTGCGCGCCTCCATCGTCTTGGACGACAGCGCCGCGGTGGCGATGCCGCCGACGGTGACCTCGGCCTTGGCGAAGCCCTCGGTGCCGTCGGGGTGGAAGCGCCAGTCGGAGAGGCGGCGCTCGGCCTCGGCGAGCGCGCGGTCGGTCGCAGCGCCGAGCTCGCCGATCCCGATGCGCTCGGCGAGCGCGTCGGACAGCCGCGACGGCAGGTCGAGCGCCTGCGCGAGCGTGGTGCGCGGGCGCGTGCGCTTGGCGGCGGTGAGCCAGCCGGCGTCGGCACCGGGGCGGAAGTCGATCGCGACCGTCTCGCCGTGCCGCCAGTAGCTGGAGGCTTGCAGGATCGCCGGACCGGACAGGCCGCGGTGGGTGAACAGCGCGGCCTCGGCGAACGCCGCCTTGCCGGCGCGCGCGACGACGGGGGTGGCGACGCCCGAGAGCGCGCGGAATAGAGCCTCGTCACCCGGTAGCGTCAGCGGGACGAGCGCGGGGCGCGGCTCCACCACCTTCAATCCGAAGCGGCGCGCGATGTCATAGGCGATGCCGGTCGCGCCCAGCTTCGGGATCGACGGGCCGCCGGTGGCGATCACCAGCGAGGGCGCGGCGTACGTGCGGTCGCCGTGGCGGACGGTGAAGCGCGCGTCGGCGTGGCCGATCTCGCCGAGCGGCTGCCCGAGCCGAAGCGTCACCCCGCCCAGCTCGCACTCGCCGAGCAGCATGTCGACGATCGCGCGCGCGGAGCGGTCGCAGAACAATTGTCCGAGCGTCTTTTCGTGCCAGGCGATGCCGTGGCGCTCGACCATGTCGAGGAAGTCGCGCGCGGTGTAGCGGCCGAGCGCCGACTTGGCGAAATGCGGGTTGGCGGACAGGTAGCGGTCGGGCGCGGTGTGCAGGTTGGTGAAGTTGCAGCGCCCGCCGCCGGAGATCAGGATCTTCTTGCCCGGCGCATCGGCATGGTCGAGCACGACCACGCGCCGCCCGCGCTGCCCGGCGACGCCGGCCGCCATCAACCCTGCCCCGCCCGCGCCCAGCACGATCGCGTCGAATGTGTCCATTGCGCGGGCGTGTGTCACAGGTGCGGAGGTGAGTCGATGGCCGGTGCGGCGGCGTCTGCGGCACGTGCTTCGACAAGCTCAGCACGAACGCAGAAGTGCAGGTCCGTCATTGCGAGCGCAGCGAAGCAATGACGACGGCGCTACACCGCCGCCAGCGCCTGCTCCATGTCGGCGATCAGGTCGTCGGCGTCCTCGACGCCGATCGAAATGCGGACGAGGTTGTCGGTGATGCCGAGCGCCTGCTTGCGCGCGTCGGCGACCGAGAGATGCGTCATGCCGGCCGGGTGGCTGGCAAGCGTTTCGGTGCCGCCGAGGCTGACCGCGAGCTTGGCGATCTTGAGCGCGTCCAGAAACCGGAACGCCTCGGGCTCGCCGCCCTTGAGGTAGAGCGAGAAGGTCGAGCCGCCGCCGGTGCAATGACGGCGGTAGATGTCGGCCTGCCGCCCTTCCGCCTCCGCGAGGAAGCCCAGGTAGCCGACACGCTCGACCTTTTCGTGGTCGCGCAGGAAGGCGCAGACCCTGGCGGCATTCTCGCCGGCGCGGCTCATGCGCAGTTCCAGCGTCTCCAGGCTGCGCATCAGCATCCAGGCGGTGTTGGGGTCGCAGATCGTGCCGATCGTGTTGCGCATCGCGCGGATCGAGTCGATCAGCGGCTTGGCGCCCAGCACCGCGCCCGCGACCAGATCGGAATGGCCGCCGGCATATTTGGTGAGGCTGTAGACCACCGCATCGGCGCCGTGCCGGAGCGGTTGCGACCAGAGCGGGCCGAGGAAGGTGTTGTCGATCGCGATCGGCGGAACGTCGTCGCCGTCGCCGAAGATCGCATCGCGGCTGGCGCGCACCGCCTGCACGTCGACCAACGCGTTGGTCGGGTTGGCGGGGCTTTCGAGATAGATCAGCGCGACGCGGCCGGCGGCGTGCGCCTTTTCCAGTACCGCGTCGATCTCCTCGCGGGTCGCGCCGGCCGGGAAGTCGAGCCAGTTGACGCCGAGCCGCCCCAGCACGCGCGCGATCAGCGTCTCGGTCGCGGCATAGAGCGGGCCGGAATGGACGATCGTGTCGCCGGGCTTGACCAGCGACAGAAACAACGTCGCGATCGCGGACATGCCGCTGGAGAAGGTCAGCGCATCCTCCGCGCCTTCCCAGATGCCGAGCCGGTCCTCGAGGATCTCCTGATTGGGCCCGTTGAAGCGCGAATAGACGAGCCCCTCGGCCCCGCCCGGCCGCTTGCCGGTCACGCCCTCGAAATGGCGCTTTCCTGCCGCGGCATTGGGAAAGACGAAGGTGGAGGTGAGAAAGACCGGCGGCTTCAGCGCGCCTTCGGACAATGCGGGGTCGTAGCCATGCCCCATCATCAGCGTCGCGGGCTTCAGCTTGCGCCCGCCGATCGCATCGACCTCGGCCTTCGGCGAGCGGCGCGTCTCGACGCCGGTCAGATCGTCTTCGGTCGGCTTGGTCATGGCTTGCTCACCTATTGCGAACGGTAGGGGACGAACGCGCCCATCGCACAGCTGCCGCTGGGGATGCGCGCGGGCAGGTTCACGGTCTGCGCGATGTCGCCGCGGCACAGCCGGGTCTGGAACTGCCGCGTGACGATCGCATCGCCGCGCGCCACCGCCTCGCAGCCGCCGCCCGTATCGGTGACATAGACCAGCTTCTTGCTGACGCGATAGATCAGCTTGCCGTCGTAGGCGGTCAGTTGCGGGCGGGTCCAGCGCGTGTCGATGCAGTCCTGCGGCGGGCCGGCGGTCTTGCCGGCGAGCAGCTTCTCATAGTCGAGCCGGTTGCGATCCGGCTTGTCGGGCTTTTGCGCGGGGGCGGCGACCACCGCGGCCGCGCCGAGCGCCGCCGCCGCGGCGAAGGTCATGAGGAAACGCATCGCTTGCTCTCCTTCCTTCCGCACGTCACCGGCATGGTTACGTGCGATACCATATCGCTAGCTCTGATCCTTGCGCAAGCGGCGTTCGGCGAACGTCGCCGCGTCGGGCGCGCGCAGGAACGGGTTCGTCGCACGCTCGATGCCGATCGTCGTGGGGACGGTCGGCTCGCCGGCGGCGCGCAGGCGGTCGACCTCCGCCATGCGGGCGGCCAGCGCCTGATTGTCCGGCTCGACGGTCAGCGCGAAGCGACCGTTGGACTGCGTATATTCGTGGCCGCAATAGACGGTCGTCGCGTCGTCGAGCGCGGCGTAGCGCTGCATATTGGCGAACATCTCGGCTGGCGTGCCCTCGAACAGCCGCCCGCAGCCCATCGCGAAGAGCGTGTCGCCGGTGAACACGATCGCGTCGTCGGCGAAGTGGAACGCGATGTGGCCGGCGGTGTGACCGGGGACGTGCCAGACGTGCGCGCGGTGATCGCCGAGCTGCACGACGTCGCCCTCGCCCACGCCGTCGTCGAGCGCCGCGATCTTCGCGCGCTCCGCCGCGGGGCCGATGACGCGCGCGGCGGTCGCCGCCTTGATCGCCGCCGCTCCTCCGACATGATCGGGGTGCCAGTGCGTCAGCCAGATCGCGTCGATCGTCCAGCCGCGCGCAGCCGCCGCATCCAGCAGCGGCTGCGCCTCGCCGGGATCGAGCGCGACCGTCCGGGTGCCGTCGTGGAGCAGCCAGGCGTAATTGTCGCTGAGGACCGGCACACGGACGACTTCCAGCATGTCACCAGCTTCCGGTGTTGGGCATCGACAGCCAGGGTTCGGCGGGGTCGAGCGTGCCGTCCTGCAACAGCTCGATCGAAATCCCGTCGGGCGTCTTCACGAATGCCATGTGCCCATCGCGCGGCGGGCGGTGGATCACATGGCCGTGGTCGAGCAGCCGCTGGCACGTGTCGTAGATATTGTCGACACGGTAGGCGAGATGGCCGAAGTTGCGGCCGCCGGTATATTCCTCCGGGTCCCAATTGTGGGTCAGCTCGACTTCGGCATCGGCGCGCTCGCCCGGCGCGTTCATGTCCTCCGGGGTGGCGAGGAAGATCAGCGTGAAGCGGCCCTTTTCGTTCTCGATCCGGCGGACCTCCTTCAATCCCAGCAGTTCGAAGAAGGCGATCGTCGCATCGGGGTCGCTGACCCGGATCATCGTGTGCAGATACTTCACCGTCTCGCTCCCGCCCTCAGGGCACCACGTCCTCGACGGCGCGGATCAACAGCGCGATGTCGTCCTCGCGCGAGAGCCGATGGTCGCCGTCCTTGACCAACCACGTCTGAACGTGCGGGGAGCGGATCAGTTCGGCGAGGCGGCACGTGCGATGCCACGGCACGTCCGGATCCTGCTGTCCTTGCAGGAAGCGCACCGGTCCGTCGAAGGCGATCGCGGCGCCCATCACGCGGTTCGCCTCGCCCGATTGCCAGAAGCGACGGGTGTAGACGGTGGGCGCGGGGCCATAGGGGTTCGGGCGTTCGAGCCGGCCGTGCTGGAGCAGGTACATCTTCTCGTCCTGCGAGAAGCCCCAGTCGGTGAAGTCGGGCGCGGGGGCGATGCCGACCAGCGCGGCGACCCGGTCGGCGCGCGCGAGCGCGACCAGCAGCGCGATCCACCCGCCCATCGACGAGCCGACCAGCACCACCGGTCCCTCGACATGGTCGACCATCGCCAGCGCATCGTCGCGCCAGTCGGCGAGCGACTGGTCCTCGAACGCGCCGTCGCTGGCGCCGCAACCGCCATAGTCGAAGCGCAGGAACGCGCGGCCCTGCGCCTTCGCCCATGCCTCAAGCGCCACCGCCTTGCTGCCGGTCATGTCGGAGGCGTAGCCGGGCAGGAAGACGATGGTCGGCGTGGCGCCGGCGGTATGATGATAGGCCAGGCGCGGGCGCGGCGGTTGCGAGGTGACGATGCTCATGCGCGCGGACATAGGCGCGCGCACCGGGTCAGGGAAGCGCGTCAGGCGGCGGAGGGACTGACGAACACCTCCTCGATGCGCAGCCCGAACGTCTCGGCGATGCGGAAGGCGAGCGGCAGCGACGGGTCGTAGCGGCCGTTCTCGATCGCGATCACGCTCTGGCGGCTGACCTCCAGCCGGGTGGCGAGTTCCTGCTGGCTCCAGCCGCGCTCGGCGCGAAGTGAACGAAGGTGGTTGGTCATCGTGCCGCGCGTCGCTCGACCAGAAAATTGATGCATCCGCCGACACCTAACCCGGCGCACCACAGCACGGCGGCGAAATAGGCCTGCACGTGCGGGACCAGCGCGAACGCCTCCAGAAAGCCCCAGATCGTGCAGATCGACAGCGCAAAGGCGGTTGCCACCAACGACTGTCGGACCAGCAGCATCCGGACATATTCGTCCGGCATCTCGACCAGCAGCCGCGCGTAGACGGCGAAGATGGCGACGATCGGCAGCGCGGGCAGGATCGCAGCGGCGAAGGCGATCGGACCGTGCGGGCCTGGTGGCGGAACCACAGGTTCACGCCGACGAGCGCAGCCGCATAGAGCGTCATCAACACAAGGACGCGAACGCTGTAACGCTTCATGGCAGGGACGACGGCCATCACGACTCTCCTTCGCTGATGTGAAGGGAGCTTTACAGGTAAAGCGCGCTTTACGTCAAGTGCGCTTTACATCGAGCATCCGCACCATCTCCGCCGCCAGCAGCGACAGCGTGTCGTCGCGCGCGCCCATCACGACGATGCGATCGCCCGGCCGCGCCTCCGCGACGCAATGCGCGGCCGCCGCCGTACGGTCGGGGATGTGCAGCGCATGGCCCCCCGCCAGCGTCACGTCGCGGACCACGTCGGCGCTGGTCACCTCGCGCGACACGGTGCCGCCCTGGTAGACGGGATCGGGCAGGACCAGCAGGTCGTCGTCGCGCAGGTGCGTCGCGAACATCGCCGCCAGCTCGGCGCGCATGACCTTGAGCGGTCCGTAGCCGTGCGGCTGGAACAGCGCGATCACGCGGCCGGGAAAGGCGTGGAGCGTGTCGAGCGTCGCGGCGATCTTGTCGGGGTTGTGGCCGAAATCGTCGATCACCGCGACGCCGTTCGCCTCGCCGACCAAATCGAAGCGGCGACGCAGTCCGGTGAAACGTTCGACCCCCGCCACCGCCTCGCCGATCGCCACGCCCGCCGCGAGCGCCGCGCCGATCGCGGCGAGCGCATTGGCGACGTTGTGGCGGCCGGGCACCTTGAGCGCGACGCTCATCCGCTCGCCGCCGCGCACCAACGTGAAGCGGATCGCGGACGGTTCGGCGATCATGTCGGTCGCGAACAGCTCGGCGCTGTCGTCGACCAGCGAGAAGCGCGTGACCCGCGCGGGCGGCAGAGCCATCGCGAGCCGCGCGGCGTCCATATTGTCGGCGTTGACCACCGCGACGCGCGCATGGCCGATGAAGTCGCCGAACAGCCGGTTCAGCTCGTCGAGCGACTTGTGGTCGAGGCTGACGTTGTTGAGCACCGCTACCTGCGGGCGATAGAGCGCGATCGACCCGTCGCTCTCGTCGACCTCGCTGACGTACGGCGCGCCCTGCCCCACCAGCGCGCTGGCGAACGGGCGGTCGGCGGTGGCGAAATCCTTCATCACCGCCCCGTTCATCACCGTCGGGTCGCGCCCGGCATGGTGGAGGATCGTCGCGATCATACCGGTGACGGTCGACTTGCCGCTGGTTCCCGCCACGCCGATCGGCTGGGCCGCGGCGTTGAACAAGGCGGCGTTCAGTTCGGCACGCGACAGGCGCCGGCAGCCGAGGGCGGTCGCGGCGACGATGTCGGCGACCGTTTCCTCGACCGCGGCGGAGGCGACGACGATCTGTTCGGGCGAGAACACCCCGCTGCCGTCCTGCGCGAACAATTCGATGCCGAGCGCGCGAAGCCCGTCGAACTTGGGCGTGACGCGGCCCTGATCGAGCCCGCGGTCGCTGCCCGCGACGATCGCGCCGCGTCCCCGGAGGATCATCGCCAGCGGCATCATTCCCGATCCGCCGATACCGACCAGAAAGAAGCGCTGGCCCGACACGTTGCCGTCATGCATGGCCGCGGGCTATCGGCGCTTTGCCGGTAGCTGGCAAGCGGCCAAGAAACGGGAGGACACGAGCGATGCGGATCGGGGTGCTGGCGGCGAGCAGCGTCGCCAATCCGGACGTGATCGCGCCCGTCTCGGCCTTCGCCGCGATCGCCTATCCCGACATCGACCTGGTCTTCCACCCGCAATGCTATGCGCAGGACGGCCATTTCGCCGGATCGGACGCGGTGCGCGCGGCGGCGTTCCTGCAATATGCCAACGATCCGGCGTTCGACGCGATCTGGTTCCTGCGCGGCGGATACGGATCGAACCGGCTGCTGGGGACGATCATGCCGCAGCTGGGCGCGGCGGCGCGAACCAAGACGTATCTGGGCTATTCCGATGTCGGCTTCCTGCTCGGCGCGCTCTATGCGCGGCGGATCGGGCATCCGGTGCACGGCCCGATGGCGAGCGACATCCGTCGCCATGACGGCGACGCGACGGTGGCGCGCGCGCTCGGCTGGCTGGCGCGGCGCGACCGCGCGGGTCTGGAGCCGGGGCTGGACGGGCGGCCGGCGGCCGCGTTCAACCTGTCGATCCTCGCCGCGCTGGTCGGGACGCCCTACCTCCCCGACTTGGCGGATCACGTCCTGATCGTCGAGGAAGTGTCGGAGGCGATGTACGCGATCGACCGGATGCTGTTCACGCTCGGCAACGCCACGCAGTTGCGCAGCGTCGCGGGCGTGCGGCTGGGCGCGGTGACGGCGGTACAGGCCAACGAGCCCGAATGGGGCGAGTCGCTGGAGGCGATGATGACCCGCTGGTGCCGCGACCTGGGGGTGCCCTACCTGGGGCGCGCGGAGATCGGGCATACGCAGGCGAACCGCGTGGTGCCGTTCGGCGTGGCGTGACGCGACACCGGCCTTATTTCAGACACGTGCTTCGGCACGCTCAGCACGGCCGTGTGCGGCGCCTTTCTCTTGCGGCGGGTCGCCGGGGCAGGCCGTCAGGCGGTCGCCTCCTGCGGATGATGCGGCGTCAGGATCAGCGTGCGGCCCTCCACGCGCCAGCTCTTCAGCCGCGACAGGAAGTTCATTCCCAGCACGTCGACATCGCCGAACGCCGGCGACACCACGACCGCCAGATCGCGCGCGACCACGTTGCCGAAGCGCAGCTCGGCGACCTCGCCGGTGTCGGCGCGGATCGTGCCGTTGGCGGTCTTCAGCACGACCGGGAACACCGCGGGCTTCACTTCGACGCCGGCCGCCGCCGCCGTACCGGGGGACAGCGCGGTGATCGTCGCGCCGCTGTCGACCAGCAGCCGTCGCTCGACGCCGCCGATCTGCGCCCGGACGTAGAAATGGCCGTCGCGGCTCATGCGGATGCGCGTTTCCTCGCCCGCCACCTTCTGCTCGTCGAGGTCGAGCACCGCCGCCGCGCGCCCGAACAGCGGGTCGAAGCGGCCGCGCTCGACGATCGCGGCGTAAAGCAGCAACCCGGCCCCGATCCACAACGCCACGCTGACCAGCGTCC
Organism: Sphingomonas sp. BE138; assembly: GCF_031456125.1. Lineage (NCBI taxonomy): Bacteria > Pseudomonadati > Pseudomonadota > Alphaproteobacteria > Sphingomonadales > Sphingomonadaceae > Sphingomonas > Sphingomonas sp. BE138. Next base: position 123,793 of record NZ_JAVDUC010000012.1, on the reverse strand, counting down.
GCAGCACCGGGATGCGCCGCGCCGCCATCACCGCCAGGAACAGCGCGCCGAGCAGGATATAGAATTGCGGGCTGGAGACGACGTCGGCAGGCATGACCGGAATATAGGAAGCGCAAGCTGTCTGGAGAATGGCTGGCGCGGCACGCGCGGGCGCGTTATATCCCGGCCATGACGATGTCGCTCACTACCACCGCCCGCCGGACGGGCCAGGCAAGCGTCGTTCGCGTCAGCGCCTGACGCACGCTTGCCCGCCCGCCTGGTCAGGGTGGTGCGCGGGCGGGCGTTCTTCACCTTTTGTCGCCACCCCGCCCTTTCCGTCGGACGCCGCCGCCGCTAGGCCGCGGGTTCGACTTTGCGCAGGAAGACCCTTTCGATGGAAATGCTCTCGATCACGCTGCCCGACGGTTCGGTCCGCGAGGTCGCGTCCGGCACCACGCCTGCCGATATCGCCGCGGCGATCGGACCGGGGCTCGCCAAGGCGGCGATCGCCGCGCGCGTGGACGGCGACCTCCGCGACCTGTCGCGCCCGCTGACGCAGGATGCGCGGCTGGCTCTGGTGACGCAGAAGGACGAGGCCGATGCGCTGGAGCTCGCGCGTCACGACTTCGCGCACGTCATGGCGGAGGCGGTGCAGCATCTCTATCCCGGCACGCAGATCACCTTCGGTCCGGCGACCGAGGACGGCTTCTATTACGACTTCGCGCCCAAGGACCGGCCGTTCACCGACGAGGACCTGCCGGCGATCGAGGCCGAGATGCGCCGCATCATCGCGAAGAACGAACCGTTCGTGCGCGAGGTGTGGTCGCGCGAGCAGTTGATCGAGACGTGGCAGCGCCAGGGCGAGACCTTCAAGGCGGAATGGGCCGCCGAGCTTCCCGATGGCGAGGAGCTGACGATCTATCGCCAGGGCCAGTGGCTCGACATGTGCCGCGGACCGCACATGCCCTCGACCGGGCGGCTCGACCCGAGCGCCTTCAAGCTGACGCGCGTATCGGGCGCCTATTGGCGCGGCGACCAGAAGAACGCGATGCTCAGCCGCGTCTATGGCACCGGCTGGCTGTCGAAGAAGCAGCTCGACGCGCATCTGACGATGCTGGAGGAAGCGGCCAAGCGCGACCATCGCAAGATCGGCGCGGAGATGGACCTGTTCCACCTTCAGTCGGAGGCGCAGGGCTCGGTGTTCTGGCACCCGAAGGGCTATCTCCTGTGGCGGCAGATGGAGGCGTATATGCGCCGCCGGCTCGACGCGGCCGACTATGCGGAGGTGAAGACCCCGCAGCTGATGGACGCGCGCCAGTGGGAGCAATCCGGCCACTGGGGCAAGTATCGCGAGAACATGTTCGTCGTCCCCGACGAAATCCCCAATACCGAGGATGAGGGCGCGGTCATCAGCGGCGATGCCGACATGATGGCGCTGAAGCCGATGAACTGCCCGGCGCACGTGCTGATCTTCAAGCAGGGGATCAAGTCGTACCGCGACCTGCCGATCCGCATGGCCGAATTCGGCTGCTGCCACCGCAACGAGCCGCACGGCGCGCTGCACGGCATCATGCGCGTCCGCCAGTTCACGCAGGACGACGCGCACATCTTCGTGCGCGAGGACCAGCTGGTCGATGAAGTCCGCAGGTTCTGCGAGCTGCTGCACTCGGTCTATCAGGATCTCGGCTTTACCGATTATGCGGTGAAGCTGGCGCTGCGTCCCGAGAAGCGCTTCGGCTCGGACGAGATGTGGGACCGCTCGGAGCAGGAGCTGCGCGAGGCGGTGCAGGCGTCGAACCTGCCGCAGGCGATCAAGGACAAGTTCGAGGAGCTGCCCGGCGAAGGCGCCTTCTACGCGCCGAAACTGGAATTCCACCTGACCGACGCGATCGGCCGGACGTGGCAGGTCGGCACGATCCAGTCGGATCGCGTGCTGCCCGACCGGCTCGACGCCAGCTACGTCGGCGAGGACGGCAACCGCCACCGCCCGGTCATGCTGCACCGCGCGATCCTGGGCACGTTCGAGCGCTTCATCGGTATCCTGATCGAGCATCACGCCGGGCGCTTCCCGCTGTGGCTGAGCCCGGTGCAGGCGGTGGTGGCGACGATCGTGTCGGACGCGGACGATTATGCGCACGAGGTGGCGGCGAAGCTGCGCGCGGCGGGCATCCGCGTCGAGACCGACCTGCGCAACGAGAAGATCAACTACAAGGTGCGCGAGCATTCGGTCGCCAAGGTCCCGAACCTGCTGGTGGTCGGCAAGCGCGAGGCCGAGGAAGGCAAGGTCGCGCTGCGGCGACTGGGAAGCCAGGCGCAGACGTTCCTGACGCTGGACGAGGCGGTAGAGATGTTGCGCGAGGAAGCGCTGGCGCCGGATATGCGCTCTTAAGCCCTCTCCCCCTGCGGGGAGAGGGTTGGGTGAGGGGCTGGGTCTCACCGAGACGAACCGCTCTGCGAGACCCCGGCCCCTCACCCCGACCCTCTCCCCGGAGGGGAGAGGGAGCGGAAGGGAGCTATCTTCCAAAACACGACGCGATGCCCTATATTGAGAGGGTAACCGATAAAGGAGCAATACCCATACGTCCTCCCATGATGCGCCGGCCGATGCAGGCGCCTCCGATGAACGGCCCGCGGTTCAATGAGTGGATCCAGAGCCCCAAGGTCCGCGTGATCGATCACGAGGGAGAGAACCTTGGCGTGATGTACACGCGCGAGGCGATGGAGCAGGCGCGCGAGGTCGGGCTCGACCTGGTCGAAGTGTCCCCCAACGCCGATCCGCCCGTCGCCAAGTTCCTCGACGTCGGCAAGTTCAAGTACGAGGCGCAGAAGAAGGCGAACCTCGCCCGCAAGTCGCAGAAGACGCAGGAGATCAAGGAGATCAAGATGCGTCCGAACATCGACGACCACGATTACGACACCAAGATGAAGAAGGTGGTGGAGTTCATCGAGGAGGGCGACAAGGTGAAGGTCACCATGCGCTTCCGCGGTCGCGAGCTGAGCCACGGACAGCTGGGCATGAACGTGCTGCAGCGAGTCGCCGAGCAGGTGCAGGACGTCGCGAAGGTCGAGGCCTATCCGCGTATGGAAGGTCGGCAGATGCTGATGGTGCTCGCACCGAAGTAAACGACGGAAACCGACAGCCTGCCGTAACGTCCGCCGCGCCTGACCCGCGCGGCGGTTCTGTGTTGATCGGGCACGGTTTTCAAAAATAACGCAACGGCCTCGTAAAAACGCTGGACGACGGGCACGTCTGCGCTACCTTGCCGAGATACCGAACCTTCAAAGAGTTCGGACACATCGGAGAGGAGTGCGCCATGCGTCGTACCGCCACGCTTTTGTCCACCGTTGCCGCGGTGCTGGCCTCGCCGGCGCTCGCACAGGACCAGACCAGCCCCGTCACCACCAACGCCGCGGTCGCCGGCCAGACCGCCACCGCCGCCGCACAGGCGGGCGACACCGCCGTCACCAACCCCGGCGACATCGTCGTCACCGCGACGCGCCGTGCCGAGCGGCTGGCCGACGTGCCGATCTCGATCAACGCGGTCAGCCAGGACGCGCTCCAGAATTCCGGCGCCACCGACATCCGCCAGATGACGCAGCTCGCCCCGTCGCTCAACGTCTCGTCGACCGGCTCGGAGGCCAATGCCTCCGCGCGCGTCCGCGGCATCGGCACGGTCGGCGACAACCCCGGCCTCGAAAGCTCGGTCGCGGTGTTCATCGACGGCGTGTACCGCAGCCGCACCGGCTCGGGGCTCAACGACCTGGGCGAAGTCGACCGGATCGAGGTGCTGCGCGGGCCGCAGGGGACGCTGTCGGGACGCAATTCGTCGGCGGGCGCGATCAACATCTATACCAAGGCGCCGTCGTTCGACTTCGGGGGCTATGCCGAGGGTACGTACGGCAATTACGATTTCTACCGCGTCGCGGGCGCGGTGACCGGCCCGGTCATCAAGGACCTGCTGGCGTTCCGGATCGACGGCGTCGCCTCGAAGCGCGACGGCTTCTACCGCGACGTGGTCAACGACACCGATTACAACAATCGCGACCGCTGGTTCGTGCGCGGGCAGTTGCTGCTGGAGCCGTCACCCGACTTCTCGCTGCGGCTGATCGGGGATTATACGTGGCGCGACGAGAAGTGTTGCGGCGCGGTCTATGTCGATACCCGCGAGAAGATCGATCCGACCCCCGGCGTGCCTGGTGACTATGCGATCAACCCGGCGGGCAACCGCATCGTCAGCGTGATGCAACAGGTCGCTGCCCTGCGCGGGTATCCCGCGGGCAGCGTGTTCCCGGCAGGCAACGATCCGTACAGCCGCCGCATCGCCTTCACGCCGGGCCGCGCCTATTCGAACGTGACCAAGGAATATGGCGGGTCGGGACAGATCGACTGGAATTTGGGCGGCGCGGCGCTGACCTCGATCACCGCCTACCGCGAATACAAGTCCGACGGCGCGAACGACATCGACGCCAACGTCCTCGACATCGGCTATCGCCCCGCCGACGGCAACAACTACCGCCAGTTCCACACCTTCACGCAGGAGCTGCGGCTGAACGGCGAGGCATTCGGCGACCGGCTCAACTGGCTGGTCGGCGGCTTCTTCAGCAACGAGGACCTGCAGGTCGTCGACAATCTGAAGTTCGGGCGCGACTACGGCGCGTTCGCGGCGTGCCGGATCGTCGCGACCGTCAACCCGCTGGCCGCGCTGCGCAACCCCGCGAACCCCGGCTGCCTCGGCACCACGCCGCTGGCGGCGCTTGGCGGCGCGACGGCGCGACAGGCGCTCGGAGCGGGCTTCGGCCAGGCCGCGGCGCTCATCCTGCCCGCCATCGACCGGCTCTCGACGCTCAACGACCTCGGCACGACGCGCGACGTCTATAACCAGAACAGCAAGAGCTTCGCGGTCTTCACGCACAACATCTTCCGCCTGACCGACACATTGTCGCTCACCGCAGGCCTGCGCTGGACCCGCGAGGAGAAGGACTTCGACGCGACGTTCGGCAACAACAACACCGTCTGCCCGCAGGTCCAGGCGCTGCTCAACCCACTGTTCAACAATGCACAACTCGCCGCGCTGACCCGCGGCATCGCGACGCTGGCGTGTACCGGCAATTCGTCGGCGGCGCTCAACGGGCGCCAGATCAGCGACAAGCTGCGCGAGAACCAGGTGACCGGCACCGCGGTGCTCAGCTGGAAGCCGACCGACCGGTTGATGACCTATGCCAGCTATTCGCGCGGCTACAAGGCCGGCGGGTACAATCTGGACCGGTCCGACCTGGGCGACGCCTATACGCCGACGACGATCGCCAATATCGACGCCAGCCGGCTGCGCTTCGATCCCGAGACGGTCAACGCCTACGAGGTCGGGCTGAAATATTCGAGCCGCCAGTTCACCTTCAACCTCGCCGGCTTCCGGTCGGAGTTCAAGAACTTCCAGCTCAACACCTTCAACGGCACCAATTACGTGGTCGAGAACATCGGCTCGTGCTCGGACAGCCTGAACGGTGCCGATCGCGACAATTCGCTCGCCACCGGCGCATGCACCGGCGACGTGCGCTACGGCGTGGTCAGCCAGGGGTTCGAGGCGGAGGCCGGGATCTATCCGGTCGAACATCTCGCCTTCAACCTCGGCTATACCTTCGCCGACACGAAGTATCGCCGCAATCTGGTCGGCTCGGACGCCGGCGCGGCGCTCGATCCGGCGCTGTTCCTGCTATCGGGATCGCAGATGTCGAACGCGCCGCGCAACGTCATCACCAGCTCGATCAGCTGGAGCCCGCCGATCGGCGACAGCGGATTGTCGGCGCTGTTCTATGTCGATCAGCGGACGGTGTCGGACTATAACACCGGCTCCGACCTGTTCATCGAGAAGGAGCAGGACGGGTTCACGGTGATGAACGCGCGCATCGGGCTGCGCGGCGACCGGGATCGCTGGGCGGTGGAGGTGTGGGCGCAGAACCTGCTCGACACCAACTACCAGCAGGTCGCGTTCAACGCGCCGTTCCAGGGCGCGGGCAGCCAGCAGCAGGTGCAGGCGTTCGGCGGCACCGGCAACCAGCTGTTCGCATCGTTCCTGGCCGAACCGCGGACCTATGGCCTGACGCTGCGGACGCGGTTCTGAGGTAAGGGGCGCCCGTCCCCTTACCGTCACCCCGGCGCAGGCCGGGGTCCAGCTACGCGCCGGTTATGCGACACGGTGACGTTCCCCAACCGGACCCCGGCCTGCGCCGGGTCCGGTTGGAGGTGCGTGACGGTTAGTACGCCCGTCCGACCAGCACCCGCTCGACCGCCGCGTCGCCGGTGAAGACGCACGCGCCGTCCGCCGCCGCCTGCCCTTCCGGCGCATTGCGCAGCGTCAGCTTCAGCGTCTTCAGCCGCTCGACCACCTTCTCCAGCGCGGCGCCGGTCGGGCGCGACCATTGCACCTCCAGCCAGCCCGGGTTCTTCGCGCCCTCGGCGAAATGCGTCTCGACCTGCGACCAATCCGAGGCCGGCGTGATGTTCGCGTCGAGCCGCGCCTTGGCCTGGTCGAACAACGCCTGCTGGATCTCGGCGAGCAGCGCCGCGACCCCGCTCGCGAACCCGTCGCGCGCGACGATCGCGCTGTCGAGCTTGCCGTCGGCGCGGTACAGGCGATCGCGGCGGATCACCGAGATGTTGCCCGCGGCCATGTCGCGCCCGCCGACCTCGATCACGACCGGCGCACCCTTCTTCACCCAGCCCCAGCGCTTGGTGGTCGACTTCACCGGCTTCAGGTCGAGCAGCGCGCGCACCGGCTCGCCGAGCGCGCTTTCCCTGGCCAGCGCCTGTTGCAGTTCGCGGCAATAATCGACCAGCGCCGCATCCTCGGGCGCGTCGCGCAGCATCGGCACGATCACCACCTGCCACGGTGCGACGCGCGGCGGCACGCGCAGCCCGTCGTCGTCGCCATGCACCATGATGAGCGCGCCGATCATCCGCGTCGACACGCCCCAGCTGGTGGTGTTGGCGTGCTCCAATTGCCCTTCGGCATTCTGGAAGCGAATGTTCTGTGCCTTGGCGAAATTGGTGCCGAGGAAATGCGAGGTGCCGGCCTGGAGCGCCTTGCCGTCCTGCATCATCGCCTCGATCGACCACGTGCCGACCGCGCCGGGGAAGCGCTCGTTCTCGGGCTTCTCGCCCGCGATCACGGGTACCGCGACGCAATTCTCGGCAAAGTCGCGGTAGACCTCGAGCATCTTGAGCGTCTCCTCGCGCGCCTCGTCCGCGGTGGCGTGCGCGGTATGCCCCTCCTGCCAAAGGAACTCGGCGGTGCGCAGGAACATGCGCGTCCGCATCTCCCATCGGACGACGTTCGCCCACTGGTTGATGAGCACCGGCAGGTCGCGCCACGACTGCACCCAGCGCGCGAACGCGTGGCCGATCACCGTCTCGCTCGTCGGGCGCACGACCAGCGGCTCTTCCAGCTTCGCGGCGGGATCGGGGACCAGCCCGCCCTTCCCATCCGCGATCAGCCGGTGGTGCGTGACAACCGCCATTTCCTTGGCGAAGCCCTCGACATGGCTCGCTTCCTGCTCGAAATAGCTGAGCGGGATGAAGACCGGGAAGTAGCAATTCTCATGCCCGGTCGCCTTGATGCGATCGTCGAGCAGCCGCTGGAACCGCTCCCAGATGCCATAGCCCCACGGGCGGATGACCATGCAGCCGCGGACGCCCGATTCCTCGGCCATGTCGGCCTCGGCGATGACGGATTGATACCAGGCGGCGAAATCGGCCTCGCGGGTGACGGAGAGAGCATGCTTCATGGCGCCGCGCGATAGCGGCAAAAGCGCCCGATCGCCAAGCGGGATCGCGCGGGGTTCCTTTGTTGCGGTGCGGCGGTTAGGGAGCCGAGCCATGTCGGGTGACCGCGTCCTGAAGGGCATCGCCCTGCGCCTCGTGGCGATCTTCTTCCTGTCGACGATGTCGGCGCTGGTGAAGCTGGCGGAAACGCGCGGTGCCTCGCTGCCGGAGACGATGTTCTGGCGACAGGCGTGCGCGCTGCCGGTGGTGCTGGCGTTCGTGGCGTCGACGCGCGGGCTGGGGTCGCTGCGCACGACCCGGATCAAGGGGCATCTGGCACGCTCGCTGGTCGGCGTCGTCGGCATGGTGTTTACCTTCGGGGCGGTGCTGCTGCTGCCGCTCGCCGAGGCGACGACGTTCCAGTTCACGGTGCCGATCTTCGCGACAATCCTGGGCGCGCTGGTGCTGGGTGAGCGGACGGGCGTGCAGCGCTGGGGCGCGGTGCTGGTCGGGTTTGCGGGGGTGCTGGTGGTGGCGCAGCCCGGGGGCGGCGAGCACGTGCCGCTGTTCGGCGCGTTCGTCGGGTTGATGGCGGCGCTGTTCGTCGCGCTGGTCGCGATCCTGTTGCGGCAGTTGCGCGACGAGCCGTCGGGGACGACGGTGTTCTGGTTCTCGGTGCTGACGCTGCCGCTGATCGCGGTGCCCTATGCCTTTCACCTTCAGGCGCACGACTGGCTGACGTGGGTGAACCTCGCCGCGATCGGCCTGGTCGGCGGATGCGGGCAGCTGGCGCTGACGGGTGCCGCAAAGCTGGCGCCGGTGACGACGGTGGTGCCGATGGACTATTCGGGGCTGATCTGGGCGACGATCTACGGCTGGCTGCTGTTCGGGGTGCTGCCCAGCGCAATGACGTGGCTGGGCGCGCCGATCATCATCGCCAGCGGGCTGTTCATCGTCTGGCGCGAACAGCGGCTGGGCAAGCAGCAGACGGTGACCGCCGCGCCGGAGGATTGATGCTGCACCTTCATTGCTGAGATGCTATGTTTACGGCGGTCCCAGCATGGGAGGTTGTCGATGGAAGATCCTCTTTCTGTGTTTCGCCAAAGTCTTCGGCTGGTGGCGAAAGCTCGTCGGAAAGCGAAGCCGGCCCCAAGCCGGCGGCGTCGGCCGCCGCCGAAGGGCGCCGGTGGCCTCGTACCGTCCCCCGTCACCCCCGATGCTCCGGTACTGAGCGGCGGGGCGGCCTTGTCGCTACCCGATTAGGTTCCTGGCCCTCAGTCACCCCGGCGAAGGCCGGGGTCCGGTTGGGCAAGCCGACATGACGACGCGCATCGCGCCGCCATGACCGTTGGGAACTGGACCCCGGCCTCCGCCGGGGTGACAGGGCAAATGAGGGGTGAGCGTTACTCCGCCGCTTCGGCCTGTACGACCGGCGGCTTCCACGTCAGTACCGGCTTGCGCGCCGCCAGCGTCTCGTCGAGGCGCGCGCGCGGGGCGAAGTGCGGCGCGGTCTTGAGCGACGGGTCGCCCGCCTTCGCGCGCTCCGCCACCGAACGCAGCGCGCCGATGAACTGATCCAGCGCGGCGCGGCTCTCGGTTTCGGTCGGCTCGACCAGCATCGCACCGTGGACGACCAGCGGAAAGTACATGGTCATCGGGTGAAAACCCTCGTCGATCAGTGCCTTGGCAGCGTCGATCGTCGAGAAGCCGGCCGCAAAGCCCTTATCCGAGAAGATCGCCTCGTGCATGCACGGCCCGGCGCCGGCGAACGGCGCGTCAAGCACGTCCTCCAGAGAGCGCAGCACGTAGTTCGCGTTGAGCACCGCGTCCTCGGCGACCTGGCGCAGGCCGTCCGCACCGTGGCTCAGGATGTAGGTCAGCGCGCGGGTGAACATGCCCATTTGGCCGTGGAAGGCGACCATGCGGCCGAAGCTGTCGGCATGGTGGTCGCCGGCATTCTCCTCCTCGACCAGCCGCAGCGTGTCGCCATCCTTCTCGACGAACGGAAGCGGCGCGAACGGGGTCAGCGCTTCCGAGAACACCACCGGCCCCGACCCCGGCCCGCCGCCGCCGTGCGGGGTCGAGAAGGTCTTGTGCAAATTGATGTGCATCGCGTCGACGCCGAGGTCGCCCGGCCGCACGCGCCCGACGATCGCGTTGAAGTTCGCGCCATCGCAATAGACGTAGCCGCCCGCGGCATGCACCGCGTCGGAGATCGCCTTCAGGTCGCGCTCGAACAGCCCGCAGGTGTTCGGGTTGGTGATCATCACGCCCGCGACGTCCGGCCCGAGCCGCGCCGTCAACGCCGCGGTGTCGACGCGACCGTCCGGCGTGGCGGGAATGTCCTCGACCGTGAAGCCTGCGAAGGCCGCGGTCGCCGGGTTGGTGCCGTGCGCACTCTCGGGCACCAGCACGACCTTGCGGTGACCCTCACCGCGCTTCTCCAGCGCCGCCTTGATCGCGAGGATGCCGCACAGCTCGCCATGCGCGCCCGCCTTGGGGCTCATCGCGACCGAGTGCATGCCGGTCAGCGTGACCAGCCAGTGCGCGAGCTGGTGGATGACCCCCAGTGCGCCCTGCACGGTATCGACCGGCTGGAGCGGGTGGACGTCGGCGAAGCCCGGCATCCGCGCGACCTTCTCGTTCAGGCGCGGATTGTGCTTCATCGTGCACGAACCGAGCGGGAACAGCCCGAGGTCGATCGCGTAATTCTGTCGGCTGAGGCGGGTGTAGTGGCGCACCGTCTCCTGCTCCGACAGGCCGGGAAGCCCGATCGGAGTGGTGCGTGCCAATCCCCCTAGCCCTCTCCCCCCCGGGGAGAGGGTTGGGTGAGGGGCCGAGGTCTCACCGAGACCGCCCTCTCGGTGAGACACCGCCCCTTCACCCCGGCCCTCTCCCCACAGGGGAGAGGGAGCGTCGGCAAAGTCGACGCCGGTCGTCTCGGTCGAGCCGATCTCGAAGATCAGCGGCTCCTCGAGCATCAGCGCCTTGTTGCCGGTGAAGGTGGGGGCGGTGTTGACGCCCGCGACGGGCGTGGTCGGCTTCCAGCCGCTTGCGTTGATGCTCATGCCAGTGCCTCCTGAAGCGCGGTCGCCAGCGCCTCGATATCCTCGTCGGTCGCGGTTTCGGTCACCGCGACGATCAGCCCGTTCGTCAGCGCGTCCTCGCCCGGATACAGTCGCCCGAGCGACACGCCCGCCAGCACGCCCTGGTCGGCCAGCGCCCGCACGACCGGCCGCGCCTCCTGCCCGATGTCGAGCGTGAATTCGTTGAAGAAGGTGTCGTTGATGACCTTGACGCCCGGCACCTGCGCCAGCCGGTCCGCGGCGCGGCACGCCCCGGCGTGGTTGAGCGCCGCCAGCCGCCGCAGCCCCGCCTCGCCCAGCAGGGTCATGTGGATCGAGAAGGCCAGCGCACACAGCCCGGAGTTGGTGCAGATGTTGCTGGTCGCCTTCTCGCGGCGGATATGCTGCTCACGCGTCGACAAGGTCAGTACGAAGCCGCGGCGTCCGTCCGCATCGACCGTCTGCCCGCACAGGCGACCCGGCATCTGGCGGACGTACTTTTCCTTGCAGCCGAACAGCCCGACATACGGCCCGCCGAACTGGAGCCCGACGCCCAGCGACTGGCCCTCGCCGACGACGATATCGGCGTCCATCTCGCCCGGCGAGCGCAGCGCGCCGAGCGCTACCGGCTCGGTCACGACCGCTATCAGCAGCGCCTTCTTCGCATGGCACGCATCGGCCAGCGGGGTCAGGTCGGCGATGCGGCCGAGGATATCCGGATACTGGACGACGACGCACGACGTATCGTCGTCGATCTTCGCGATCAGCGCGTCGAGATCGGTGTCGGCGCCCAGCACCGGCAACGCGGTGTCGAGCACGTCGCCGGTGTACGTCGCCATCGTCCTGGCGACCGACACGTAATGCGGGTGCAGCCCGCCCGAGAGGATCGCCTTGCCGCGCCGGGTGATGCGGCGCGCCATGCCGATCGCTTCCCAGCAGGCGGTCGAGCCGTCGTACATGCTCGCGTTCGCGACATCGGTGCCGAGCAAGGCGGCGACCTGCGTCTGGAACTCGAACAGCATCTGGAGCGTGCCCTGCGCGATCTCCGGCTGATAGGGCGTATAGGCGGTCAGGAACTCGCCGCGCTGGATCAGGTGATCGACGCTGGCGGGCACGTGATGGCGGTAGGCGCCCGCCCCCAGGAAGAACGGCACGTCGCCCGCCACGGTGTTCCGCCGTGCGAGCGCGGCCATGTGGCGTTCGACCGCCAGCTCGCTGGCGTGCAGCGGCAGGTCGCGGATCGGGCCGTCGAGCCGGGCGGATTCGGGCACGTCGGCGAATAGATCGTCGATCGACGATGCGCCGATAACGCCGAGCATCTCGTGGCGGTCGGTGGGGGTCAGGGGCAGGTAGCGCATGGTTTACTCCGGCCCCCTCCCCTGCGGAGAAGGGGTAGGGGGAGGGGTTGCGTCTTGGGGTAAGGGATCGGCATCGCGCGGCGCTGGCCGCATACGAGCACGCACCCCACCCCAACCCCCTCCCCGACGGGGAGGGGGCTAGTTACGTCACAACTTCGCGACGAAGGCGGCGTAGGCGGTTTCGTCCATCAGCGCGTCGAGTTCCGACGTGTCCGACAGCGTGATCTTGAAGAACCAGCCCTCGCCTTCCGGATCGCTGTTCACCAGCGCCGGTTCGTCGACGAGCGCCGGATTGCCTTCCAGCACGGTCCCGGAGACGGGCGAGTAGACGTCCGATGCGGCCTTCACGCTCTCGACGACCGCCGCCTCATCGCCCTTGCCGAGCGAACGCCCCGCGTCGGGCACTTCGACGAACACGATGTCGCCCAACTGGCTCTGCGCATAGTCGCTGATGCCGACCGTGCCGGTGTCGCCATCGACATCGATCCACTCGTGATCCTCGGTGAAATAACGGCTCATCTTTACTTCACTCCTCGGAAGTAGCGGTGGGGAACGAACGGCATCGCGGCGACGGTGGCGCGGTGCGCCTTGCCACGCTGCGACAGGGTGACGACGGTGCCGGGCACGGCATCGGCGAGCGGGACATAGGCCATCGCGATCGGCGCGCCGACGCTGGGGGCAAACCCGCCGCTGGTGACGCGTCCGACCACCGCGCCCGCGGCGTCGACGACATCCGCGCCCTCGCGGACCGGCTGACGCCCGTCGACCAGCAGGCCCACGCGCTTGGTAGTGGGACCGTTCTCCCGCTCGGCGAGGATGCGCGCGGCACCGGGGAAGTCGGCCGCCTCGCGCCGCCGCTTGAACAAGGCGAAGCCGAGATCGGCCTGAACGGGGGTGGTACCGGGATCCAGGTCGTGGCCGTACAGCGGCAGCCCCGCCTCCAGCCGCAGCGAGTCGCGCGCGCCCAGCCCGATCGGCTTGATCTCCGGTTGCGCGACCAGCGCGTCGGCGAACGCCTCGGCCGCCTCGGCCGGCACCGACATTTCGACGCCGTCCTCGCCGGTATAGCCGGAGCGGCTGATCCACAGCGCATGGCCGTTCCATTCGAACGCGCCCGCCTGCATGAAGGTCAGCGCGTCGACGCCGGGCACCAGCCGTGCGACCGCCGCGACCGCCTTCGGCCCCTGCACCGCCAGCAGCGCATGGTCCTCCATCATGTTGAGCGTCACGTCGTCGGGCAGATGCTCGATCATGTGCGCGACGTCGTCATACTTGGTCGCGCCGTTGACGACCATGTAGATGCGGTCCGGCGCTTGCGGGGTCAGCATCAGATCGTCGAGCACGCCGCCGTCATCGTTCAGCAGCAGCGAGTAGCGCGCCTTGTTCAGCGGCGCGTCGCTGATTGCGGCGGGCATCAACGCCTCCAGCGCGGTCGCGACATTGTCGCCGGTGATCGACAGCTGGCCCATGTGGCTGACGTCGAACAGCCCGGCGTTCTCGCGCGTCCACAGATGCTCGGCCATGATGCCCTCGTACTGGACGGGCATGTGATAGCCGGCGAACTCGACCATCCGGCCGCCCTTGGCACGGTGCCATGCGTCCAGCGGGAGCGTCAGGATTTCGAGCGGCTCGAAACCATCGTCATCATGGGTCGTGGCGGGGGCGTCGCTCATCATCGGTCTTCCGTCGCAAGAGGTCGGTCGCACGAAGCCCTCGGGCCCGGTGGCGATCCGATAGTCCCCCTCTGTCACGGAACCTGAGAGCTTTCCTCGGACATGGCCGAGTTACCCCTTCGGTGGGCGAGGCGCGATGACGCACCGCCGCTTTCCAGAGTGTCGATCGGCCGGCGCGGTCCCTGCTGCCTGAGAGATTCCGGGGTGGTTGCTCCTTCGGCGGCGGCTGGTGACCTGAAAGGCCGGCCGCGCTCTCCCGCGCCCGCCCATGCCCCTGTGCGCGGCATCGACTACCCTGCCCTCTACGCCAGCCGGGATCGGAGTCAATCGGCGATTGGAGCCGTCACGCCGGCAAAACGTTCACGGCACGAACGCCAAGGAGATCGCCATGGACACCGCCACCTCGCCCGTCGTCGAACGGATCGCGCGCGTGCTCGCCGCGCAGCATCTGAGCGCCAACGGCCACGGCACCGTCGAATCGGCCAGCGCGCAGGTCGATGCGCAGTGGAAGGATCATCGCGACGATGCGATCGCGGTGCTCCACACGTTGCGCGCGCCCAGCCCCGCGATGGCGGCGGCCGGCGACGTCGCGGTGTGGGAGCGGATGGTGCTGGCGGCGATCGCGGAGGCGAAGCCGGGCATCGTGATGTAGGCAGGATCAGGTGCGGCGGCGTCGCTCCACCAGCCACGACGCCGCCAGCACGACGAGTCCGGCGACCGCCAGCGCCGCGCCGACCGGGCCGGTCGAGGTCCAGCCCCAGCCGGCGGCGATCGCCATCCCGCCCAGCCACGGCCCCAGCGCATTGGCGGTATTGAACGCGGAATGGTTCAGCGCCGCGGCCAGCGCCTGCGCATCGCCCGCAACGTCCATCAGCCGTGTCTGGAGAACGGTGCCCAGCGAACCGCCGATCCCGATCGCGACCATCGCGACCAGCACGGTCGCGAAATGCCGCGCGGCGAACGGCCAGAGCAGCAGCGCGACGATGCTCCAGACGAGCACCAGCGCGGCGGTGGGCAGTAGCGCGCGGTCGGCGAATTTCGGCACGACCAGATTGCCCGCGGTCATGCCGATGCCGAACGCGGCGAGCGCGAACGGCACCATCCGCGGACCGACGTGCGTCACCGCCGCCATCGTGTCGGCCAGATAGGTGTAGACCGCGAACAGCCCGCCGAACCCGATCGCGCCGATGCCGAGCGTCAGCCACACTTGCGGGCGCTTCAGGGCTCGCAGCTCCCCCAGCGGGCTGGCCGCTGGATCGCCGCGGTCGCGCGGCGCGAAGAAGGCGACCAGCGCGGCGGTCAGCGCGGCGAGGCCGGCGACGACGATGAAGCACGAGCGCCAGCCGAGCAGCTGCCCCATGAAGTTGGCGAGCGGCACGCCGACGATCGTCGCGACTGTCAGCCCCAGCATGACGCGCGCGACCGCCTGCGTCCGCCGCCCCTGATCGACCAGCGATGCGGCGACCAGCATCGCGATCCCGAAATAGGCGCCGTGCGGCAACCCCGCGACGAAGCGGAACAGCATCATCCAGCCGTAGCTGGGTGCCAGCGCCGACAGTCCGTTGCCGATCGCGAACAAGGTCATCAACGCGATCAGCAGGTGCCGCCTCGCCATCCGTGCGCCGAGCACCGCCAGCGTCGGCGCGCCCACCACCACGCCCAGCGCATAGGCGCTGATGACATGCCCGGCGGTCGGCGCGTCGACGCCCAGGTCGCGCGCCATGTCGGGCAGCAGGCTCATCGTCGCGAATTCGGTCGTTCCGATCGCCAAGCCGCCGACGGCCAGCGACAAATGGATCAGGCCGACGGGCGCGGTGCGCACGTCGGCGATGGCGGTGGCCATGCGGATTCCCCGGTTCTGTGCTTGTTTCGCGAACTACCTAGCTGGCGATTGTGCAGTGCAGCGTCAAGCCCCGCGGCGCTCCGGGAAGATCACCCATATCAAGACGCGAGCGTCAGCCGCCGCAGACGGCCGGGCGAGCTGCCGCCATCCTCCAGCACCCAGATCGCGCCGTCCGGCCCCTGTTCGACCTCGCGGATGCGCGCGCCCAGCGACCATTGGTCGCCCTTGCTCGCGTTGGTGCCGTTCAGGTCGACGCGGACCAGCGACTGCGACGACAGCCCGCCGATGAACGCATCGCCCTTGTATTGCGGGAACAGGTCGCCCGAATAGATCATCAGCCCACCGGGCGAGATCACCGGATTCCACCACACTTTCGGGGCCTCGTAACCGTCGCCGGGGGCATGATCGGGAATGTCGCTGCCGTCGTAGTTCGAACCGTTCGACACGTTCGGCCAGCCGTAGTTGCGGCCCGGCAGGATCAGATTGACCTCGTCCCCGCCCTTGGGACCCATCTCCTGCTCCCAAAGGTTGCCCTGCGCATCGAACGCCAGCCCAAGCAGGTTGCGGTGGCCGTAGCTCCAGACCTCGGGAAGGAAGCCCTGCGCCGCCAGTGGGTTATTCGCCGCCGCCTTGCCGTCCGGGGTCAGCCGCAGGACCTTGCCGAGCGAGCCGCTCTTGTCCTGCGCGGGCGTGAACTTCTGCCGGTCCCCGTTGGTGAAGAAGAGATACTGGCCGTCCGGCGAAAAGGCGATCCGCCCGGAATAATGGCCGTCGCCGGTGACCAGCGGCGATGCGCGATACAGCGTCTCGATGCCGGTCAGCTGCTCGGCCCCGGCGTTGCCCGACAAGGTGCCGCGCGCCAGCACCACGCCCTTGCCGCCCTCCCCGGTCGCCGAATAGCTGAGATAGACGCGCTTGCTCGTCGCGAAATCGGGCGCGAGCACCACGTCCATCAACCCGCCCTGTCCGGCGGCATCGACGTCGATCGTCGCGATCGTGCGCCGCGACGATCCGTCGGCGGCGACCAGCAGAAGCTGTCCCGCCTTCTCGGTCACCAGCATCCGCCGGTCGGGCAGGAAGGTCATCGCCCAGGGCGCGGTGAAATCGGCGATGACCGCGCTGGCGAACGGCGTCCCGGCCACCGCCGTACCCGCCGGGAAGGTCGGTGACGGAGACGGAGTCGGACTTGCGCCAGGAGTGGGGCTGGGGCTCGGCGCGGGCGCGACCGGCGCGTCGGCCACGGGCTGCGTCGCGGCACCGTCCTCGCCGTTGCAGGCGGCCGCGGCGGTCAGCGCGATGGCGACGAACGCAATTCGATGAAACACGCCACACTCCTGCACTTATGTTATCTCCAACCTGAAATCCGCGCCCGCAGCATTGTTCCCGCGGTGCTCCGGCAGGTGCTTGCGGCTGTCGGCGGGTGGCGCTATATGACGCGTGCTTTCTCTTACATCGCGAGGTGCAAGGGGCTGCGGGGCCTGCTCCGCGGCGGCAAGAAACGCATGTGCGGTAGGTGCTTTTGAACGACATCACTCCCCTGGTACGGCTGATCGAACCGGAGGCCGACGCGCTCGGCTTTGCGCTGGTGCGTATCCGCCTGTTCGGCAAGGGCGACGAGCGCACGCTGCAGATCATGGCCGAGCGGCCCGACACGCGGCAGCTGAACATCGACGATTGCGCCGAATTGTCGCGCCGCATCTCCGACAAGCTCGACGCGCTGGAGGAGGCCGGACAGGACCCGATCGAGGGCGCGTACCGTCTGGAAGTGTCGTCGCCCGGCATCGACCGTCCGCTGACCCGCCGGCAGGACTTCATCGACTGGGCGGGCCACGAGGCGCGCATCGTGCTCACCGAGGCGGTCGACGGGCAGAAGCAGTTCAAGGGCGACCTCGAGGGGATCGATGCCGACGGCACCATCGCGATCCGCCACCCGCGCACCGGCGTGGTCGAGCGGGTGCCGTTCGCGCTGATCGCCGATGCCAAGCTGGTGCTGACCGATCGCCTGATCGACGCCACCGTCCCGCTCTCGATGGAGGGCGCGGACGAAGAGATAATCCAGGATACGTCCGCGGACGACGAAGACCAAGAAGAGGAAACCCATTGATGGCCACCGGCGTCACCGCCAACCGTGCGGAGCTGATCGCGATCGCCAATTCGGTCGCTTCGGAGAAGATGATCGACAAGGCGATCGTCATCGAGGCGATGGAGGACGCGATCCAGCGCGCCGCGCGCACGCGCTATGGCCAGGAAATGGACATCCGTGCGAAGCTGGACCCCAACAACGGCGACCTGCGGCTGTGGCGCGTCGTCGAGGTGGTCGAGCTGGTCGACGACATCTACAAGCAGGTCGACGTCAACGGCGCGCAGAAGCTGCAGCCGGGCGCGACCGTCGGCGACTATCTCGTCGATCCGCTGCCCCCGATCGAGTTCGGTCGCATCCAGGCGCAGGCCGCCAAGCAGACCATCTTCCAGAAGGTCCGCGATGCCGAGCGCGAGCGTCAGTATGAAGAGTTCAAGGAGCGCGCCGGAGAGATCATCACCGGCGTCGTCAAGCGTGTCGAGTTCGGCCACATCGTCGTCGATCTGGGCCGCGCCGAGGGTGTCATCCGCCGCGACCAGCAGATCCCGCGCGAAGTGGTGCGCGTCAACGACCGCATCCGCAGCCTGATCCTGAAGGTCGTCCGCGAGAACCGCGGACCGCAGATCTTCCTGAGCCGCGCGCACCCGGACTTCATGAAGAAGCTGTTCGCGCAGGAAGTGCCCGAGATCTACGACGGCATCATCGAGATCAAGGCCGCCGCACGCGATCCGGGCAGCCGCGCCAAGATCGGCGTCATCAGCCACGATTCGTCGATCGATCCGGTCGGCGCGTGCGTGGGCATGAAGGGCAGCCGCGTGCAGGCGGTCGTGCAGGAGATGCAGGGCGAGAAGATCGACATCATCCCCTGGTCGCCCGACACCGCGACCTTCGTCGTCAACGCGCTCCAGCCGGCCAATGTCGCGCGCGTCGTGATCGACGAGGAAGAGGATCGTATCGAAGTCGTGGTGCCGGACGACCAGCTGTCGCTGGCGATCGGGCGTCGCGGCCAGAACGTGCGCCTCGCCTCGCAGCTGACCGCCAAGGCGATCGACATCCTGACCGAGACGGACGCCAGCGAGAAGCGCCAGCAGGAGTTCGTCAAGAATTCCGAGACCTTCCAGAACGAGCTGGATGTCGACGAGACGCTGGCGCAGCTGCTGGTCGCCGAAGGCTTCGGCGCGCTGGAAGAGGTCGCCTATGTCGAACTCGACGAACTGGCGTCGATCGAGGGCTTCGACGAGGATCTCGCGCAGGAATTGCAGAGCCGCGCGCAGGAAGCGCTCGACCGTCGCGAACAGGCCAATCGCGAGGAGCGGCAGGCGCTGGGCGTCGAGGATGCGCTGGCCGAGCTGCCGTATCTGACCGAGGCGATGCTGGTCACGCTCGGCAAGGCCGGAATCAAGACGCTCGACGATCTCGCCGACCTGGCGACCGACGAGTTGGTCGAGAAGAAGCGCGCCGAGCCGCGCCGCCGCAACGACGACGCGCCGCGCCGCACCGATCGGCCGGAGAACAAGGGCGGCGTGCTGGGCGAGTACGGGCTGACCGACGAGCAGGGCAATGAGATCATCATGGCCGCGCGCGCGCACTGGTTCGACGACGAGCCGGCGGCCGAGCAGGCGGCGGAGGATCAGGACGCCTGATGCCGTTCGTATCGATCCGACTGGCGGGCGCGGCGACGCGCGAGCAGAAGGCGGGGGTCGTCGCCGACGTCACCGCCTCGCTGGTCGCGCGGCTCGGCAAGAACCCGGCCGCGGTGCAGATCGTGATCGAGGAAGTGCCGGCCGAAAACTACGGCGCCGGCGGTCAGTTGATCGCCGACCGCGACGCTCCCGCTGCCAAGGGAGACGCACATGCGGAACCCCGACCATGAGGCGCTGACCGGCACTCCCGAACGCTCCTGCATCCTCACCCGCGAGCGCGCGTCGCCCGCGGCGCTGGTGCGGCTGGCGCTCGCCCCCGACGGGCGGGTGCTGCCCGACGTGCGCGCCAAGGCGCCCGGGCGCGGCGCGTGGATCGGCGTGACGCGCGCCGCGCTCGACGAGGCGATCGCCAAGGGCAAGTTGCGCGGCGCGCTCGCCCGCGCGTTCAAGACCGCCGAGTTCACGATCCCCGCGGACCTGCCGGCGCTGATCGCGACCGCGCTGGAGCGCAACGCGCTCGACCGGCTGGGGCTCGAATCGCGCGGCGGCGCCGTGCTGACCGGCGCGGAGCGGATCGAAACCGCGGCGCGCGGGGGCAAGCTCCACGCGCTCTACCATGCCGCCGACGCGTCGGAGGACGGGCGGCGCAAGCTGGCGCAGGCGTGGCGCGTCGGCTCGGATCGCGAAGGATCCGACCTCAGGGGCTTGGCACTGCCGGTGCCGCGTCCCATATTGTCGTTGGCGCTGGGCCGCGAAAATGTGGTACACATCGGCGTCATCGACCGCGCTGCGGCACAACGACTCAGCGAAGCGCTCGATCGTTGGCTGCACTTTATCGGCCCTGATCTGAACTCCGCACCTTGCGCTACGGCCGCGCAAGGCGCATCGGCGCCCGGCACCGCCGGGACGACCGCACCGGCCGTGAGACTGCACGAGGAATTTGAGTGAGCGAGACCGACAACGACAAGCCGAAACTCGGAATGCGCCAGCCGCTGGGGCTGAAGCGCACGGTCGAGACCGGCAAGGTGAAGCAGAGCTTCAGCCACGGCCGTAGCAATACGGTGGTGGTCGAGGTGAAGCGTCGCCGCGTGCTCGGTCCGCAGGGCGCTGCGCCCGAGACGACGGCGGCGCCCGCCGCTCCCGCCCCGGCTCCGACACCGGCGCCCGCGCCGGTCGCCGCCGCGCCGCGCCGTCCCGCGCCCTCGAACGAGACCCCGCAGGAGCGTCAGGCCCGCCTGCTGCGCGAGGCCGAGGACCATCGGATGCACACGCTGGAGGAAACGCGGCGCCGCGAGGACGCCGAGCGCCAGCGTGTAGCCGACGAAGAACGTCGCCGTGCCGAAGAGCGCGCGCGCGCCGAGGCGGAAGCTGCCGCCAAGGCCGCGGAGCCGGCACCCGCTCCGACCCCCGCACCTGAACCGGTTGCCGAGGTAAAGGCGCCGGAACCGGCACCGGAACCGACGCCTGCTCCGGTTGCAGAGGCGCCTGCCCCTGCGCCGACGCCCGCGCCCGCTCCCGCTCCGGTCGCCGAGACCAAGCCCGTTGCCCCGGCACCGACGCCCGCCCCGGCGCCGCGCCCCGCCGCGCCAACCCCGCCGCCGGTCGTCGAGCTCGGCCGCGACCCGTCGATGCCGGCGCCGCGCCGCTTCTCGCCGGTCGCGCGGCCCGAGATTCCCAAGCCGCAGCCCAAGCCCGAACCGAAGCCGGCGGCGACGCCGGCTCCGGCGCCGACCGCCAGCGCGTCGGCCGGTGGCAGCAGCGCGCCGCGCAGCCTGCCGAGCGGCCAGGCCACCCCGCGCAACGCCACCCCGGCGCGTCCGCAGCAGCGCGACCGCAAGGGTGACGAGCGTCGCGGCGGCAAGCTGACCGTCAACCGCGCGCTCAACGAAGACGGCGCGCGCGCGCGCAGCCTCGCCGCGCTGAAGCGTGCGCGCGAGAAGGAGAAGCGTGGCTTCGGCGGCCCGCGCGAGCCGCAGGCCAAGCAGGTCCGCGACGTGCAGGTGCCCGAGGCGATCACCGTGCAGGAACTCGCGAACCGCATGGCGGAACGCGGCGCCGATCTGGTCAAGACGCTGTTCAAGATGGGCATGCCCGTCACGATGACGCAGACGATCGACCAGGACACCGCCGAGCTGCTGGTGACCGAATTCGGCCATAACATCGTCCGCGTGTCGGACTCGGACGTCGACCTCGCGATCGACACCACCGAGGACGCGCCCGAGACGCTGGTCACGCGTCCGCCGGTCGTCACGATCATGGGCCATGTCGACCACGGCAAGACCAGCCTGCTCGACGCGCTGCGCGGCACCGACGTGGTGCGCGGCGAGGCCGGTGGCATCACCCAGCATATCGGCGCCTATCAGGTCACGCTGAAGGACAAGTCGAAGATCACCTTCCTCGACACGCCGGGCCACGAAGCGTTCACCGCGATGCGCGCGCGCGGCGCCGACGTGACCGACATCGTCGTGCTGGTGGTTGCCGCCGACGACGGGCTGATGCCGCAGACGATCGAGGCGATCAACCACACCAAGGCGTCGGGCAAGCCGATGATCGTGGCGATCAACAAGGTCGACAAGCACGACGCGAACCCGCAGCGGGTCCGCGAGCGCCTGCTCGAGCACGACATCCAGGTCGAGATGATGGGCGGCGAGACGCAGGACGTCGAGGTGTCCGCGCTGAAGAAGACCGGGCTGGACGAGCTGATCGAGAAGATCCAGCTTCAGGCCGAACTGCTCGACCTGAAGGCGAACCCCGATCGCGCCGCCGAGGGCAGCGTGATCGAGGCCAAGCTCGACAAGGGACGCGGCCCGGTCGCGACCGTGCTGGTGACACGCGGCACGCTGAAGGTCGGCGACGTGTTCGTCGTCGGCGCGGAAAGCGGCAAGGTCCGTGCGCTGGTCGACGACAAGGGTCGCCAGCTCAAGCAGGCGGGGCCGTCGATGCCGGTCGAGGTGCTGGGTCTGTCGGGCACGCCGTCGGCGGGCGACCAGTTGCAGGTCGTCGAGAACGAGCAGCGGGCGCGCGAGGTCGCCGAGTATCGCCAGAGCGTGCTGCTCCAGAAGCGCACGACGTCGGCACCGACCAGCCTCGAGAACATGTTCTCGGCGCTGCGCGCGAATGCCGCGATCGAGTATCCGCTGGTCGTCAAGGCCGATACGCAGGGTACGGTCGAGGCGATCGTGGCGTCGATCAACAAGATCTCGACGGATCTGATCCGCGCGCGCGTGCTGCACTCTGGCGTCGGCGGGATCACCGAGAGCGACGTGACGCTGGCAGGTGCCAGCGGCGCGCCGATCATCGGCTTCCATGTCCGCGCCAATGCCAAGGCGCGCGAGATCGCCGAGCGGCAGAAGGTGGCGTTGAAATATTATGACGTCATCTACGACCTGATCGACGAGATCCGCGCAGGCATGGCGGGCGAGCTCGGGCCGGAGGCGTTCGAGACCGTCGTCGGTCGTGCGGAAATCCGCGAGGTCTTCTCGGCGGGCAAGCACGGTAAGGCCGCGGGTCTGCTGGTCACCGACGGTGTCATCCGCAAGGCGCTCAAGGCGCGCATCACGCGCAACGACGTCATCATCTACAACGGCGAGATCGCGTCGCTGCGTCGCTTCAAGGACGATGTCGCCGAGGTACGTGCGGGGCTGGAGTGCGGCGTGACCTTCACGCAGAACTTCACCGACATCCGTGCCGGCGACTATCTTGAAACCTTCGAGGTCGAGCTGCGCGAACGCACGCTGTAACTTGTTGTTCTTAGCCCTCTCCCCGGCGGGGAGAGGGTTGGGAGAGGGGCAGCCCCAGGCGCTGCACTCGGTGAGACCTCACCCCCTCTCTCCAGAGGGGAGAGGGAGCAGAATGAACCAACCTCAAGAAAAATCCGTCCGCACCCTGCGCGTCGGCGAGCAGGTCCGCCACATCCTGTCGGAGATCCTGCAACGCGGCGACGTGCATGACGAGACGCTCGCCAGCCACATGGTCAGCGTCACCGAAGTGCGCATGTCTCCGGACCTGCGCCATGCCACCGTCTTCGTGAAGCCGCTGCTCGGCCGCGACGAGGAAGCGGTGCTCAAGGCGCTGCGTACCAACACCGCCTATCTGCAACGCGAGGTCGCCACCCGCGTGAAGATGAAATATGCCGCGCGCCTGAAATTTCTCGCCGACGAAAGCTTCGACGAGGGCAGCCACATCGACGCGCTGCTGCGCCGGCCGGAGGTGGCGCGCGATCTTGACGGCGAGTGAGGTAAGACGCATCTTACCTGTATGAATGCCTTTACGAGATTGTCCGGCAAGGGTCAGGTCGTCGTGCCGAAGGCGGTGCGTGACCGGCTTGGCTGGCGAACCGGCCTCGATCTGGAGGTTGTCGAAGCAGGCAATTCGATCACGCTGCGGCCGCGCCGCTCAGAAGGGCACCTCAGCATCGACGAGGCAGTCGCGCGCTTCCGACGTATCTACCAGCACGACGGTCCTCCAGTGCCCCTGGAGCGGCTCGGGTGGTCCGCCGACGCCGAAGACGAAGCATGAAGGCGATCGACACCAATATTCTTGCACGGCTCATCCTCCAGGATGACGCGCGACAGGCAGCGCTGGCCGCGACCGTGATGCGGGAGCCGGTTTGGGTGTCGGTTTCCGTGTGGCTCGAACTTGGCTGGGTCCTCGGAAAGCGTCTCAAGCTTGAGCGTGCCATCGTCGCCGACGCTTTGTCGACGCTGCTGACGATGGTCAGCGTCCACGTATCCGATCGCGATGGCATTGCTTGGGCGATCGACCGATTTCGTGACGGGGCGGATTGGGGCGACATGATTCACCTCATCGTCAATCGCGATATCTCGGAGTGCTTCGTCACATTCGACCGCTCAATCGAGCGGATCGCTTGCGATCCGCCGCTGCCAATCGAGACGCTCGCCTGATGGCGAAGCTCTATTTCTATTATGCCTCGATGAACGCGGGTAAGTCGACCAACCTGCTGCAGGCCGACTTCAACTATCGCGAGCGCGGCATGGCCACGATGCTGTTCACCGCCGCGGTCGACGACCGCTTCGCCGCGGGCACGATCGCGTCGCGGATCGGCCTGTCGGCGCCCGCGACGATGTTCGATGCGGATACCGACATCGCCGCCTGCGCGCTGGCGCGACACGCCGGCACCCCGCTCGCCTGCGTACTGGTCGACGAGGCGCAGTTCCTGACGGCTGCGCAGGTCGACCAGCTCGCCGCGCTGGCGGATCGCGCCGGCATCCCGGTGCTGGCGTATGGCCTGCGCACCGATTTCCGCGGCGCGCTGTTCGAGGGCTCGGCCCGGCTGCTGGCGCTGGCCGACGCACTCATCGAGATCAAGTCGGTCTGCGACTGCGGCCGCAAGGCCACGATGAACCTGCGCGTCGATGCCGATGGCCGCCCGGTAGCCGAGGGCCGCCAGACCGAGATCGGCGGCAACGACCGCTACGTCGCGCTATGTCGACGGCATTTCAGCGCGGCGCTGGATCGCGGCTGACGGCCGCCGCCTGCGACGGTCGACCTAGCCATCCCCCCGCCCCGCGCCTATCTGCGCCACCATGAACCCGAACGGCATCATCTGGTCGGCGGCGATCTGGATCATTCCGCTCGTCATCGCGATCGTCTTTCACGAAGTGGCGCATGGCCTGGCCGCGCGCGCGCTCGGCGATCCGACCGCGCAGGAGCAGCGGCGGCTGTCGCTCAATCCGCTGCGCCACGTCGATCCGGTCGGCACCGTCGCGCTCCCGCTGCTGCTCGCGCTCGCCAAGGCGCCGGTGTTCGGCTGGGCAAAGCCGGTGCCGGTGGACGCGCGCCGCCTGCCGCACCCGCGCCGCGACATGATGCTGGTCGCGCTCGCCGGCCCGGGCTCGAACCTGATCCTGGCGCTGGTCGGCGCGGTGCTGCTGGGGCTGTTCACGCGTGACATCTACGGCGTCGCACCGGGCAGCGTGACCGCGTTCGTCGCCGCCAACCTCCTCAACTTCGTCATCATCAACGTCTTCCTGGCGATCTTCAACCTCATCCCCCTGCCCCCGTTCGACGGCGGGCACGTGGTGGCCGGTCTGCTGCCCGAGCGACTGGCGCAGCGCTGGGACGCGCTCGCTCGCTTCGGCTTCCCGCTGCTGATCGTGCTCCTGCTGGTGCTCCCGTCGCTGATCCCCGGCGCGAACATCGTCCAGCGGCTGGTGCAGCCGCCCGCGCAGGCGCTCGCCGAATGGTATCTCGCGCTGGCGGGGGCGATCGGCGCGTGACGTTGCACGGATGGCTGATCCTCGACAAGCCGCTCGAACTCGGCTCGACGCAGGGCGTATCGGCGGCGAAGCGCGCGTTGCGCACCGGCGGCTATGGCAAGGCGAAGGTCGGGCACGGCGGCACGCTCGACCCGCTGGCCACCGGGGTTCTGCCGATCGCGATCGGCGAGGCGACGAAGCTCGCCGGGCGGATGCTCGACAGCGACAAGGTCTATGACTTCACGATCCGCTTCGGCGAACAGACCGACACGCTCGACCGCGAAGGCGCGGTGATCGCGACCAGCGACGCCCGCCCCGCCGCCGCGCAAGTGGAGGCGATCCTCCCCCGCTTCACCGGCCCGATCGCGCAGGTGCCGCCCGCTTATTCCGCGCTCAAGATCGACGGCCAGCGCGCCTACGACCTGGCCCGCGCCGGCCAGGACGTGGTGCTGGCGAGCCGCGACGTGACGATCCACGCGTTGACGCTGGCGACCGCACCCGGCGACGAACCGCTGCAAGAGGCGACGCTCACCGCGCACGTCTCGAAGGGCACCTATATCCGCAGCCTCGCGCGCGACATCGCGCTGGCGCTCGGCACCGTCGCGCACGTCACCCATCTGCGCCGCACGAAGGCGGGGCCGTTCACGCTCGATCAGGCGATTACGCTGGACAAACTGGACGAAATCGCTAAGGCGCGCAGCCTTGAACACTCTCTCCTGCCGCTGGGCGCAGGGCTGGACGACATCCCGGCTTTCGCACTCACCCCCGACCAGGCAGGAGCGCTCCGACAGGGGCGTGTGCTGGCCGGGATCGCCGCCGACGACGGTCAGGCCTTCGCCATGCTGAACGGGACGCCCGTCGCGCTGGTGGAGGTGGAGCACGGCTCCGCCCGCGTCGTCCGTGGCTTCAACCTGTAGAAGATGTCGTAGGAAAACACATGTCGATTACCGCTGAACGCCGTCAGGAAGTCATCAAGGACAACGCCCGCGCCGAAGGCGATACCGGGTCGCCGGAAGTCCAGGTCGCGATCCTGACGGAGCGGATCAAGAACCTGACCGAGCACTTCAAGGGCCACGCCAAGGACAACCATTCGCGTCGCGGCCTGCTGATGATGGTCAACAAGCGGCGCTCGCTGCTCGACTATCTCCGCAAGAAGGACGGCGACCGCTATCTGGCGCTCATCGCGAAGCTCGGCCTCCGCAAGTAACAACAAGGGGCGGCCCGCAAGGTCGCCCCTTTTGTCATCCCCCGGACGCAATCGGGGTCCAGCCTACCGGCGCGAAAGCGCCCTCCCCGGCCCGCTGGAGCCGGGATGGAAGGGACGGCAATACGGCCCGATCTTCCCGGACCAATTTCGGTCCGCACGCAGGCCCCTCGCGCATCGGGCGCGGGGAGTGAAGGAAATGATATGTTCGATACCAAGAAGGTGGAAATCCAGTGGGGCGGCAAGACGCTGACCCTGGAGACGGGCAAGGTCGCCCGCCAGGCCGACGGCGCGGTGATCGCGACGCTCGGCGAAACGGTGGTGCTGTGCGCCGTGACCGCCGCCAAGACCGTGAAGGAAGGGCAGGACTTCTTCCCGCTCACCGTCCACTATCAGGAGAAGTTCTCCGCCAGCGGTCGCATCCCCGGCGGCTTCTTCAAGCGCGAGCGGGGCGCGACCGAGCGTGAGACGCTGGTCAGCCGCCTGATCGACCGCCCGATCCGCCCGTTGTTCCCGGAAGGGTTCTACAACGAGATCAACTGCATCTGCCAGGTGCTGTCGTATGACGGCGAGAACGAGCCGGACATCGTCGCGATGGTCGCGGCGTCGGCCGCGCTGACGATCTCGGGGGTGCCCTTCATGGGCCCGATCGGCGCGGCGCGCGTCGGCTACAAGGACGGCGAGTATCAGCTCAACCCGACCGATGCCGAGGTGCTGGAGGGCGACCTGGACCTGGTCGTCGCCGCGACGCAC
The DNA here is from genome assembly GCF_031456125.1 of Sphingomonas sp. BE138. NCBI lineage: Bacteria > Pseudomonadati > Pseudomonadota > Alphaproteobacteria > Sphingomonadales > Sphingomonadaceae > Sphingomonas > Sphingomonas sp. BE138. Next base: position 96,218 of record NZ_JAVDUC010000012.1, on the reverse strand, counting down.
GACGCGGTGATGATGGTCGAATCCGAGGCCAAGGAGCTGTCGGAAGAGGTGATGCTCGGCGCCGTCGTCTTCGCGCACAAGGCGTCGCGCCAGATCATCGACGCGATCATCGATCTCGCCGAACAGGCCGCGAAGGATCCGTGGGAGCTGAAGCAGGCCGACGACCAGAAGGCGGTCAAGGCCGAGCTGAAGAAGCTGATCGGCAAGGACATCACCGCCGCCTACAAGCTGACCGACAAGCAGCAGCGTCAGACCGCGCTGGGCGAGGCGCGCGCCAAGGCGAAGGCGGCGATGGCCGACCGCACGCCGCAGGAGCAGCTCGCCGCCGGCAAGCTGGTCAAGAAGCTGGAGGCGGAGATCGTCCGCACCGCGATCCTGAAGGACGGCCGCCGCATCGACGGGCGCACCACGACGCAGATCCGTCCGATCGAGGCGGAGGTTCACTTCCTGCCGCGCGCGCACGGCTCGGCGCTGTTCACCCGCGGCGAGACGCAGACGATCGCGACCACGACGCTGGGCACGCGCGACGCGGAGCAGATGATCGACGGCCTCAACGGCCTGTCGTACCAGCACTTCATGCTACACTATAACTTCCCGCCCTATTCGGTCGGCGAAGTGGGCCGCTTCGGCGCGCCGGGTCGCCGCGAAGTCGGCCACGGCAAGCTGGCGTGGCGCGCGCTGCACCCGGTGCTGCCGTCGAAGGAGGAATTCCCCTACACGATCCGCGTCACCAGCGACATCACCGAGTCGAACGGCTCGTCGTCGATGGCGACGGTCTGCGGCGGTTCGCTGTCGATGATGGACGCCGGCGTGCCGCTGAAGCGCCCGGTGTCGGGCATCGCGATGGGGTTGATCCTGGAGGGCAAGGATTTCGCGGTCCTGTCCGACATCCTGGGCGACGAGGATCACCTCGGCGACATGGACTTCAAGGTGGCGGGCACCAGCGAAGGCATCACCAGCCTTCAGATGGACATCAAGATCGCGGGCATCACCGAAGAGATCATGAAGGTCGCGCTGGCGCAGGCGCATGAGGGCCGCGCGCACATCCTGGGCGAAATGGCCAAGGCGCTCGACTCGACCCGGACCGAACTGTCGGCGCACGCGCCGCGCATCGAGACGTTCACGATCGACAAGTCGAAGATCCGCGAAGTGATCGGCACCGGCGGCAAGGTGATCCGCGAGATCGTCGCCACCACCGGGGCGAAGGTCGACATCGACGACGAGGGCGTCATCAAGGTGTCGTCGTCAGACGCGTCGCAGATCGAAGCCGCGATCAACTGGATCAAGGGCCTGGTCGAAGAGGCCGAGGTCGGCAAGATCTACACCGGCAAGGTCGTCAACATCGTCGACTTCGGTGCGTTCGTGAACTTCATGGGTGGCAAGGACGGCCTCGTCCACGTCAGCGAAATGAAGAACGAGCGTGTCGAGAAGCCGGGCGACGTCGTGACCGAGGGCCAGGAAGTGAAGGTCAAGGTCCTCGAGATCGACCCGCGCGGCAAGGTCCGCCTGTCGATGCGCGTCGTCGACCAGGAAACCGGTGCCGAGCTGGAGGACACCCGCCCGGCGCGCGAACCGCGTGAGCCGCGCGGCGACCGTGGCGATCGCGGCCCCCGCCGTGAGGGCGGCGGGCGCGGCGGCGACCGGGGTGGTGATCGCGGCGGCGATCGTGGCGGCGACCGCGGCCCGCGGCGCGAGGGCCGCGGCCCGCGTCGCGAGCGCAGCGAAGGCGGCAAGGACGAGGGCGATGCGCCCGCGTTCGCCCCGGCCTTCCTGACCGGCGACCGCGACTGATCTTCCGCCTTTGCGTGCAGCAAGGCGAACGGCCCCGGCAGCGATGCCGGGGCCGTTTTCGTTTTCGGGTTATGCTGGACATACGCCCGACGCGACCACGCCCGCCCGCGACAGTCACCGGCACGATCCTAAGCGCGGCTTGCGGTCAGGCGCGCACACTACCGACGCTACTAAGGCGCTGCTCGCAAGCTCCACACCGTTCGTGCTGAGCCTGTCGAAGCACGTGTAAATGGCGGGCCGCTTGAAACACGTACTTTGACAAGCTCAGTACGAACGAATGAGCGGATCAGTTTACGCGAATCTCACGCTACGCGCGGAAACAGACCCGATCCGCTGCAAGCCAAGCGCCCGCCGCTATTCCACCGCCCGCTCGAACGGCGCCGCGGGCAGATCCGCCCCGTCGAACAAATTCGTGAACGGTGCATCCGCCCACGCATAGCGCACCTTCGTCACGCCGCCCGCGTTCGCCCCGGGTAGCACCACTGTATCGCCACGCGCCTCGCCCGGCACATACCGGCACGCATCACCCGCGCACGCCTCGAACCCGATCGCCTGCCCCGCGCTATAGGTATGCATCCCCCCGATGACGTTGCGATAGCGCACCACCAAGTCCGCACCACGTCGCGAAACGCCCGCCACCTCCGGCCCGCTGCGCAGCCCCGGGTGCCCGTATGCGATCACCTGCGCCAGCCGCGCCAGCCGCTCGCCCACTACCGTCTTCTGCGTCGGGTGGATGTCGAAGCGGTCGCCGACGTCGATCGTCACCGCCAGCCCGGCATTGCGATCCTGCGCCACCGCCTGCGCCTGCGCCTCGCGCAACGCCGCCCAGCCCGACTCGCCCGGCGCGGTCGACGGCTTGCCGTAGGAGGTCAGCTGCACGACGAAGAACGGCAGCTGCGGCGCCGCGAACGTCCGCCGCCAATCCGCCATCAGGGTGGTCATCAGCTCGCGATACGTCCCCGCCTCGCCTGCGTTCGACTCGCCCTGGTACCACGCCGCCAGCTTCAGCCCGTACGGCGCGAGCGGCGCGATCATGCCGTTGTACAGGGTCGCCAGGCTGTTGGGCACGTCCCACGGCGCCGGCGCGATCGTCTCGCCCGTCATCGCGCGCCCCTGCCGGTAGCGCCACGCGCCGCTGAACGGCACCAACGTCCCGTCGGCCAGCTCCAGCCCGCGCGGCGCCGCGCCGGTCAGCCCGCCGCCGTTCGCCCCGCCCAGCACGCGGATCGCGACGACGTTGCGCCCGGCGTGCAGCGTGCCCGCGGGCACGTCGTAATGTCGCCACGCCCAGTTGACGCTGCCCCCGCCGACGAAGCGGCCGTTGACCCATGTATCCTCATATTGGTCGATCGGCCCGAGCTGCAGCGTCTTGGCCGCCGCGACCTGCGCCGCGCTCAGGTCGAGCGTCGCGCGCAGCCACATCGCGCCCTCGAACTGCGCCAGCGCCGGGATCCCCGCTTCCTTCCATGCCCCCGCCGGCAGCGTCGCCCAGCCGGCATCGCGGAAGTCGGCGTTGCGATACGCCGCCTGCTTCGCGGCGTCGGGATCGTGCGCGCGCCACCACGCCTCGCGCCGAGCGCCGTCCTGCGCGACCGCCTTCGCGGGATCGCGGCCGTACATCGCCACCGCGGCCACGCCATCCTTCAGCCGCGGGATCGCGGCCAGCGCCGCCGGGCTGGTCCAGCTTTCGATCCGCGTTCCGCCCCATTCGGAATTGATGAAGCCGATCGGCACCTTCTCGCTCTTCCGCAGCGCGCGCGCCATGTAATAGCAGACCGCCGAGGCGTCCCCGACCGTCTCCGGGCCGACGCGCTGCCACTTGGCGGGCGCCTCCAGGTCGGCGAGCGGCACCGCGCGGGTGGTGTCGGGGATCGTGGCATAGCGCAGGTCGGGGTCGGCCGGCGTCTGCAACGCGCCCCAGGCATTGGTCGATTGCTTGACCATGAACTCCATGTTCGACTGCCCGCCGCACAGGAATACGTCGCCGATCATGATATCGCTCAGCGACTGCCCGCCATCGACGGCAAGCGTATAGGGCCCGCCCGCCGCCATCGCGGGCAGCGTCGCGCGCCAGCGACCAGTCGCATCGGCCGTGGCGGTGGCGCTGCGCTCGCCCAGCCGCACCGTCACCGACGCGCCCGCCGCCGCCTGCCCCCACACCGCGATCGGCCGATCGCGCTGCACCACCGCATGATCCGCGAAGATGTGGGCGAAGCGCGGGGCCGGCGCCGCCGGTTGCGCCGCCGCCGCCACGGCCACCGCCGCCCCCGAGACCGCCGCCAGAACGCGCCACATCGCCATCATCCCCTCCATCGATTGTTAGCGCTCCCGTACCGCACCCCGTACATGCGCGCCAAGCGTCAATCGCGGTATGACGGATCGATCCGGTCGAGCTTGCGCAACAGCGCCGGCCACGCCAGCCCGCGCGCCAGCATCCCCACGCCGGCGGCGGGCGTCTGCCGCGCGACCTTGTCCTCCACGCCCTGTGGCGGTGTGTTCAATCCATCCCGCCCGGCGGCAAGCATCAGCACCTGCGCCTCGCACGCGCGCTCCAGGAAATACAGCCGCAGGAAGCACGACGCGACGCTGTCGCCCACCGTCAGCGTGCCGTGGTTGCGCAGGATCATCGCATGTCGCGTGCCCAGGTCCGCCACCAGCCGCTCGCGCTCCTCCAGGTCGGTCGCGATCCCCTCGTAGTCGTGATAGGCGACGTCATGCGCCGCGATCATCGCGGTCTGCGTATGCGGCAGCAGCCCGCACGCCATCGCCGACACCGCCTGCCCGTGCGGAGTGTGGAGGTGCATCACCGCCTGCGCGTCGTCGCGCGCCATGTGGATCGCGGAATGGATCGTGAACCCGGCCGGGTTGACCGGATGCGCGCTCGGCCCGACCGGCTGCCCGTCGACGTCGATCTTCACCAGCGACGATGCGGTGATCTCTTCGAACATCATGTCGTAGGGATTGATGAGGAAATGGTGCTCCGGCCCCGGCACCCGTGCGGACAGGTGCGTGAAGATCAAATCGTCCCACCCGTAGAGCGCGACCAGCCGATAGGCGGCGGCTAGATCGACGCGCGCCTCCCGTTCGCCGGGCGCCATGCCCGTGGACCCCATCGTCGCCACCGAAGCCATCGCCATCCTCTCCGCTATCTTGACATCAATGTTAATACAGGCGCTGGCCGTTCGCCAGCTACATGGGTATCAATATGTTGCCGCCCGGATATAACATGGATCGGGGGCGTTTGATCGTCGAGCGCGGGGTTCCTGCCCGCGTCTTCAGCAGGACCGACATGACCGACACGAACGGAATCAGCCTCACGCGCCGCGGGGCGCTCGTCAGCGGCGCCGCCGCCGCTTCCACCGCCGCCCTCCCCGTCGAGGCGCAGTCGCTGCCGCCCGAGGCACCCGCGGCGACCGTCCCGGTGACGTTCACCGTGAACGGCCGGAAGCGCGAGTTGAACCTCGATCCGCGCGTCACCCTGCTCGACGTGCTGCGCGAGCATCTGAACCTGACCGGCAGCAAGAAGGGCTGCGACCACGGTCAGTGCGGCGCGTGCACGGTGATGGTCGAGGGCAAGCGCATCAATTCCTGCCTGACGCTCGCGGTGATGCACGACGGCGACAGCATCACCACGATCGAGGGCCTGGGCAAGCCCGGCGACCTCCACCCGATGCAGGCCGCGTTCGTCCGCCACGACGGCTATCAATGCGGCTATTGCACCCCCGGCCAGATCATGGCGGCGGTGGCGATGTTGCAGGAGGTGAAGGACGGCGTGCCCAGCTATGTCTCGACCGATCTGAACGCCACAGCGGCGCTGACCGGCGCGGAGGTACGCGAGCGGATGAGCGGCAACATTTGCCGCTGCGCCGCGTATTCGAACATCGTCGCCGCGATCGGCGATGTCGCGGGTGCGGAGGACGTGGCATGAAGCCCTTCACCTACGAACGCGCCACCTCCCCCGCGGCAGCAGCGGCGGCGGTCGCCGCGAAGCCGGGCGCGAAATTCGTCGCGGGCGGCACCAACCTGCTCGACCTGATGAAGCTCCAGATCGAGGCGCCGACGCATCTCGTCGACGTCAACCGCCTCGGGCTCGACACGATCGAGGCGACCTCCGACGGCGGCGTGCGCATCGGCGCGCTGGTCCGCAACACCGCGCTCGCCGCCGACGCGCGCGTGCGCCGCGACTACGGCGTACTCAGCCGCGCGCTCCTGTCGGGCGCTTCGGGCCAGTTGCGCAACAAGGCGACGACCGCGGGCAATCTGCTCCAGCGGACGCGCTGCCCGTATTTCTACGACACCAACCAGGCGTGCAACAAACGCAAGCCCGGCTCGGGCTGTGCCGCGCTCGGCGGCTACAGCCGCGCGCTCGCGGTGATCGGCACCAGCAAGGATTGTATCGCCACCCACCCCAGCGACATGGCAGTGGCGATGCGCGCGCTCGACGCCACGGTCGAGACGATCGACGGCGCGGGCGCCAGGCGCGCGATCCCGATCGCCGACTTCCACCGCCTGCCCGGCAACACGCCGTGGATCGAGACCGCGCTGAAGCCGGGCGAGATGATCACCGCGGTGACGCTACCCGCTCCCGTGCGCGGCACGCACATCTACCGCAAGGTCCGCGACCGCGCGTCTTATGCGTTCGCGACGATCTCCGTCGCGGCGGTCCTGCCCGACAGCGGAGCGCCGCGCTTCGCGTTCGGCGGCCTCGCGCACAAGCCGTGGCGGGTCGCCGCCGCCGAGACGCGGATCGACGGCGGCGCGAAGGCGATCGCCGCCGCCGCGCTCGCCGGCGCCACCCCGACCGCCCAGAATGCCTACAAGATCCCGCTGGTCGAGCGTACGCTGGCCGCGGTGCTCGCCGAAGGACGCGCAGCATGAAGTTCGATACCCCCGCCGGCGCCAACCCGATCGACCAGCTGAAGGTCGTCGGCCGCCCGACCGACCGCATCGACGGCCCGCTGAAGGTCACCGGCAGCGCGCCGTACGCGTTCGAACGCAACGATGTCGCGCCCGACCATGCTTACGGCGTGATCGTCGGATCGGCGGTCGCCAAGGGCCGCATCACCCGCATCGACACCGCCGACGCGCGCCGCGCGCCCGGCGTGCTGGCGGTCGTCACCCATGAGGATGCCGGGAAGCTCGGCAAGGCCAAGGCGCACACCGCCACGATGCTCGCCGGCCCGATGGTCGAGCATTACGATCAGGCGGTGGCGATCGTCGTCGCCGACACCTTCGAGCGCGCGCGCGACGCGGCCAAGCGCGTCCGCGTCGACTATGCGCGCGAGAAGGGTACCTACGAGCTTGCCGCGGTGAAGGACTCCGCACCGATCGCCAAGGGCGACAAGATGAAGACCGCGCGCGGCGACTTCGCCGGTGCCTTCGCCAGCGCCCCCGTGAAGCTCGACGCGACCTACACCACCCCCGACCAGAGCCACATGATGATGGAGCCGCACGCGACCATCGCCGCGTGGACCGGCGACCAGCTGACGCTGTGGACCAGCAACCAGATGATCGCCTGGGCGGTGCGCGACATCAGCCAGACCTTGCTGATCCCCAAGGAGAACATCCGTGTCGTGTCGCCGTACGTCGGCGGCGGCTTCGGCGGCAAATTGTGGGTTCGCTCCGACGCGATCATGGCCGCGCTGGCGGCGAAGGCGGCGGGCCGCCCGGTCAAGGTCGCGCTCGCCCGGCCGCAGGTGATGAACAACACCACGCATCGCCCGGCGACGATCCAGCGCATCCGCATCGGCGCCGACAAGGCGGGCAAGATCACCGCGATCGCGCACCAGACATGGTCGGGCGACCTGCCGGGCGGCGGCCCGGAGACGGCGGCCAACCAGACGCAATTGCTCTATGCCGGCGCCAACCGGCTGACCGAAACGCATCTGGCGGTCCTCGACCTGCCCGAGGCGAATGCGATGCGCGCGCCGGGCGAGGCACCCGGCATGATGGCGCTCGAAGTCGCGATGGACGAGATGGCGGAAAAGCTGGGCATGGACCCGGTGCGCTTCCGCGTCATCAACGACACGATGGTTGATCCCGAGCAGCCGGAGCGCAAATTCTCCGACCGCAACCTCGTCCGCTGCCTGGAGGAAGGCGCGAAAGCGTTCGGCTGGGAGCGCCGCAATGCCAGGCCGGCGCAGGTGCGCGACGGCGACTGGTGGGTCGGCATGGGCATGGCGGCCGCCTTCCGCAACAACATGAACATGAAGTCGGGCGCGCGCGTCGGGGTCGATCGCAAGGGCGTCGTCACCGTCGCCACCGACATGACCGACATCGGCACCGGCAGCTACACGATCATCGCGCAGACGGCCGCCGAGATGCTGGGCGTGCCGCTCGACAAGGTCGTCGTGCTGCTGGGCGACAGCCGCTTCCCGGTGTCCTCGGGGTCGGGCGGCCAATGGGGTGGGAACAGCTCGACCGCGGGCGTCTATGCCGCCTGCGTCGACCTGCGCCGCCGCATCGCGCAGAAGCTCGGCTTCAACTCCGACGACGTGACCTTCGCCGACGGCAAGGTCGCCAGCGGCAACCGCTCGGTGGATCTCGCCAAGGCGGCCCGCGATGAGGGGATCAGCGGCGAGGACTCGATGGAATATGGCACGCTGGAGAAGGAGTACGCACAGGCGACCTTCGGCGCGCACTTCGTCGAGGCGGCGGTCAACGCCTATACCGGCGAGATCCGCGTGCGCCGCATGTCGGGCTGTTATGACGCGGGCCGCATCCTGAACCCGAATTCGGCGCGCAGCCAGGTGATCGGCGGCATGACGATGGGGATCGGGGCGGCGCTGATGGAAGACGCGGTGGTCGACCCGCGCTTCGGCTATTTCGTCAACCACGACCTCGCCGAATATCACGTGCCCGTCCACCTCGACGTGCCGCATCAGGAGGTGGTGTTCCTCGACACGCTCGACACCAAGACGTCGCCGATGAAGGCCAAGGGCGTCGGTGAGCTGGGGCTATGCGGCGCGGCGGCGGCGGTCGCCAACGCGGTCTACAACGCCTGCGGCGTCCGCATCCGCGACTATCCGCTAACGCTCGACAAGCTGCTGAAGGACATGCCGCTGGCGTAAGGGGCGGTGGGGGGGCCGGTGAACGCCGTCCCCCCATCCCGTCATTCCCGCGCAGGCGGGAATCCAGAACCTCTGACCTCCGCGCTTCTGTCGACAAACCTGCGCGTCTGGATTCCCGCCTTCGCGGGAATGACGGAGGAGACGTGCGTCACCCCCTCAACACGCTCGCCAACTCCTCGACATCCGCCCCCGCCGGCACGATCCGCCACCGCCCCGGCGTCCGGCTGTCAACGATCGTCACCGCTCTCTTGGGGCAGATCCCCAGGCACCGCACTTCGACGACGCCGACCTCGGCCTTGCGCCCCTTGCCGAAGCCGTCCTCGCCGCGCAACGCCTTGGCGAGCGACACCCGCCCCTTCGCGCCGAACCCGCCGTCCAGCTTCTTGGAGCACTTTCCGCACACCAGCACCGCGCCCGTCCAGCCGGCCCGCACATGATCCTTCATGCGTCGGCCTTCGGCTTCCACGTCCGCGCTTCCTCCGCGACACGCAGCACGTCGTACGCCGCCTGGATCGCCTGGAAACGCGCCGCGGCGTCCTTGTCGCCGGGGCGCACGTCGGGGTGGTTCGACTTCGCCAGCCGGCGCCACGCCAGCCGAACATCCTCGAACGAGGCGTCGACATCCAGCTCCAGCACCTCCAGCGCGCGCAGCTCGTCGCGCGATCGCGTGCCGTCGCCCGACCCGGCCCACGCCTGATGCTTCGACTGCGAGAAGCCGCCCGCATCGCGCCGCTCGTCGGCCTCGCGCTGCGCGGCTTCTTCCGCCGACAATCCCTCGAAATAATTCCAGCCGCGATTGTATTCGGCGGCATGCGCCTGGCAGAAATACCAGCGCTCCGGGCTGTTGGGCGACTTGGGCGCGGGGCAGTTCCCCGGCTCGTTGCAGCCGTGGCGATCGCACAGCCGCACGGTCGCCGCCTCGCGGTTGGCGCCGTAACCGCGCCAGCGGGGAAAGCCCCAGTCGTTCGATCGGGTCGGAGTACGTGCCATTCCTGCGGCACATAGGCACGCCGGGTGCCCGCGCCAACCGAGCGCGTCGGTAATTTGCCAGAGGGCCTGTAAGCCGGGTTCTGTCCACCCCGCATGCGGGGATAGGCGACCATTCCTCTCGGCGCGCCGTTGCCGACGCGCTCCAGCAACCAACCCGGGCAGCGGGTGGGAACACACCCCGGCGACGCAAGCGCCGCCATGCCGCCCCTATTCGGTCTTGCTCCCGGTGGGGTTTACCGTGCCGCGACCGTTACCGGCCGCGCGGTGCGCTCTTACCGCACCCTTTCACCGTGGCGCTGCCGAAGCATTGGGCCGAAGCCGCACGCCGTCTGCTCTCTGTTGCACTGTCCCTGACCGCGGGCTCGCGCCCTTGGCCGGCGGGCGTTACCCGCCACCGTTGTTCCGTGGAGCCCGGACTTTCCTCGGCACGCATGATGCGCGACGCGGCCGCCCGGCCCTCTGGCGTCTTCGCCTTAACGCGCCTTTGCGCGTTAGGGAAGCGGGGCCGGTACCCCTACGCGCCGTCAGGCGCGCAAGGACTCACTCGTCCCCCTGCGGCTTGGGAAGCAGCAAGGCGAGCAGGATCATCCGGCACTCGGCATCCATCTCGCCGTCGATCAACTCGGGGCGGAACCGCCGCTGGAAGGCCATGATCGCCGCCATCCGGTCGCTCACGTCATAGCCGAACCGCTCCAGCGCCAGGCAGAACGCCGCCTCGCCCCACATCGGATCGACCAGGTTCTTGGTCGGGCGCGGCAGAGCGAGCCGCAGCCGCGCCAGCCGATGCCACGGGAACAGCTCGCCCGGATCGCGCTTGCGCACCGGCGCGACGTCGGAATGGCCGACGATGTTGCCGCGCGTGATCTCGTAGGCGTCCTTCAGGTGCGCGACCAGCCGGATCACCGCTTCCACCTGCGGCTCGGGAAAGGCGCGATAGCCGTGGTCGTGGCCGGGATTGACGATCTCGATGCCGATCGACGCCGAATTCACGTCGGTCACCCCGCGCCAATGCGCCTTGCCGGCGTGCCACGCACGCCTGTCGTCGTCAACCAGCCGGGTGATCGTGCCGTCCTCGTCGACGAAATAATGGCACGACACTTCCGCCGCCGGATTCTGCAGTCGCGCCAGCGCCTCCGCGGCGGTCGGCATCCCCGTATAATGGAGCACGATCATCGAGATCGGCAACGCGCGATCGTTGAAGTTCGGCGACGGCGCCTCCCGGCACCTCACGCGCTGATTCCCGGCACCACCCACGCCACCACCACTCACCTCGCCACCGTTCACCCGTGGCGCGTTCCGTCGCGAAATCAGCGGCCCGTGTAAACCCGGTTGCGGTCGTCGTCGCCGGCGACGCGCTCGTAGAAGCCGCGCGCGCGCTGGCTGGGGCGCAGCCGGTCGGACTGGCCGATCACCGTCTCCCCCGCCCCCAGCAGCAGCAGCCCGTCCGGCTTCAGCGCCCCCGCCAGCCGCTCCAGCACCCGTTCGCGCAGCGGCGGCGCGAAATAGAACAGCACGTTGCGACACAGGATCAGGTCGAACTCGCCCGCGGGGGGGACATCGACGACCAGATTGTGCCGCCGGTAATGGATCGCCCCCAGCAACGTCGCGGCGGCGCGCCAGTGATGCTCGCCCGCCGGTTCGAACCAGCTGACCATCCTGCGCACCGGCAGCCCGCGCTGGATCTCGAATTGCGTATAGCTGCCGTCGCGCGCGCGCGCGATCGCGGCGTTCGACACGTCGGTGGCGACGATCTCCGGCATCGCCCCCTTCGCCTCGGCGAACAGCATCGCCACCGACAGCGGCTCCTGCCCGGTCGCGCACGCCGCGCACCACACGCGCAGCGGCGCGCGATCGCGGCACGCCTCCACCGCCGCCTCGATCACCCCGGCATCGCGGAAGAACGACGTCTCCTGATTGAGCAGCGCGTCGACGATCCGGTCGGCCAGCAGCTTGTCCTTCCCCTCGATCAGCCGCGCGGCCAGCTGCTCGATCCTCTCGAGCCCTTGCGCCTGCAGGAGCGGCCCCAGCGCCGCCTCGAACCGCCAGCTGCGCCCCGCGGCGATCCGCTGCCCGGTGCGCGCCTCCAGCAACGCGGCGAAGACGCGCGCGGAGCCGGGATCGAGCTCGCCGCTGCTCATGCGCGCGCCCCGCTGCGCCGCGCCGCGATCATCGCGCCGATCTCGTGCGGGGCGAGCACGGCGTCGGCCAGCCCGGCGGCGGCGACCGCCCCCGGCATCCCCCACACCACCGACGACTCGCGATCCTGCACCACGACCGTGCCGCCCGCCGCGCGCACCGCCCGCGCGCCTTCCAGCCCGTCGCGTCCCATGCCGGTCAGCACGATCGCCAGCAATCGCGGGCCATAGACCTGCGCCAGGCTGGCGAACATCGGGTCGACCGACGGCAGATTGCCGGTCGGACTGGGCGCCTGCGACAGCCGCGTCGCGACCTGCCCGTCGGGGCCCGAAACCGCCAGCAGGTGCGCGTCGCCCGGCGCGATCAGCACCTCGCCCGCGCGCACGCCCCCGCGCTCCTGCGCGATCGCGCACGGGCGGTGTGCCGACACGCCCACCTGCACCGCGAAATAGGGCGAGAAGGACGGCGGCAGGTGCTGGGTGATGAAGATCGGCTGCGCGACATGCGCAGGCACCTGCTCCAGCAGCGAGGCGAGCGCATGGATCCCCCCGGTCGAGGCGCCGATCGCGATCGCGTCGAACGGCGGCGGCGCCAGCACGGTCGCGCGGCGCGGCGCGGGGCGCGCCTCTCCGCCGGCCGCCAGCATGTCGAGCCGCGCCAGCAACGTCTCGCCGAAGCGCGATGCGAAGGCACCGATCCCCGGCTTCACCAGCGTGTCGGCCGCCCCCAGCGCCAGCGCGCGCATCGTCACCGCCGCGCCTTCGGCCGCCGAGCTCGACACCACCAGCACCCGCGCGCCACCGCCGGCTTCCAGCAGGTCGGGCAGCGCCTCGATCCCGCTCTGATGCGGCATGACCAGATCGAGCAGGATGAAGTCGACGCGTTCGTGGCGCAGGAAGGCCAGCGCCCGCGCCGCGTCGGGCAGCGCGCCGGCCAGCGCGAACCGCCCGCTAGCGGTCACGAACCGCGACAGCGCGGCGCGCGCGACCGCCGAATCGTCGACGATCAGCACGCGCGGCGGGTCGCGCTCGGCCGCGTCGCAATGGGGACGCTGGGTCATGGCTGGGCGCGCCGCGCGGTCGGGGGCGGGGTTACGCGACGCCGACGATCTGGAGCTTGCTGTGCAGCGTCTCCCGATCGAACGGCTTCATGACATATTCGTCGGCGCCCGCCTCGATCGCGGCACGGATATGCGCCATGCCGTTCTCGGTGGTGCAGAACACCACCTTCGGGCGGTGCGGCAGCGGCTCCTCGCCCATCGCGCGCAGGAATTCCATCCCGCTCATGACGGGCATGTTCCAGTCGAGCAGGATCACGTCCGGGCACGACTGCCGGCACAGGCTCAGCGCCTCGCGCCCGTCCCCGGCTTCCGATACCGAGAAGTTCAGCGCCTCCAGGATGTGGCGCGCCACTTTGCGGATCACCTTGGAATCGTCGACGATCAGGCAGGTCTTCATGATGCTTCCGTTATCCTGGTGATGCCGCACCATGCGCGCGGCGCAGTAACGATGGAGTTAATGGTCGTGCTCAGCCCAGCCCGCTGGCGCGCGCGACCAGCCGGTCGATATCGACCGCCAGCAACGTCTCGCCCGCGCCCTCGGCGACCGCGGTGACGAAGTCCCAGTCGCCGGTGTGCGCATTGGCGATCGCCGCGGGCGCCAGGTTGAACGTCGCGACATCCTCCAGCGCGTCGACCGCGATCGCATACAGATGCCCGTCGACCAGCGTCGCCACCGCGCGTCCCCCGCGTCCGTCGCGGACCACCGGTTCGCCGCCGAACAGCGGCCGCACGTCGATGACCGTCGCCACGCGGCTGCGCATCGCCGCCAGCCCGATCACCGCCGGCGCGGCGCCCGGCGCCGGCACCGTGCTGCCGACCTCGACGACCGAATCGACGCGCCCGGCATCGAACAGCAACCCGCAATCGCCGACCCGCGCGACCAGATGCAACGTCCCGCTCATGCGGCATATCCCTTCAGCGCGGCGATCAACGCGGCGCGATCGAACCGGTAGAGCGGGCGTCCACGCTCGCGGCTCAGCCGCAGCGCGGGCGCCGGCGGCACCTCGACATCGTCGTCCATCGCCAGCGCCAGCGCGACCGGCACGCCCGGCGGCGCCTTGCGGACCACGCGGTAGCCGGCCTGCTCGATCGCCGGCTTCAGGAACGCCTCCATCCACCCGCTCTCCGCGCCGTGCAGCAGGCACAACGGCCGCTCGGCGACGGCGGTGGCATCCGCGAACAGCGCCAGCGGATCGACCAGCTCGATCGGCTCGCCGTCGATCACCGCCAGCCCCGCGATCACGCCGTGCGGGTCGGCGGCGGGCGCGAGTTCGGGGGGCAGCGGCACGATCTCGATCGGGTCGGCGATCGGATAGGCAAGTTCCTGCCCGTCGAGCTGGAGGCGCAGCACCTTGCGCACTGCCCCCGCGATCGCACCCGTGCCCGCCCAGACCGGGATCGAGCGATCACCGATCGTCAGCCACAGCCCGCCGGCCAGCGCGCGTACCGCACCCGCGGCGACGCCCTCGATCCGGTCGACCGCATCCGACACGATCATGCGGCGCACGCCGTCGATATCGTCGAACAGCAAGGCGCGCACCGGCTCGACCGTCTCGACCTCGGCCGCGGCGACATCGGCGCGCTCGAACGTAAGTGCCGCGCGCGTCGCGATCGCCGAACAATCCAGCAGCAGGATCGGCGCGCCGTCGTCCGGCAGCATCTGCCCGGCATAAAGCCCCGCGCACATCACCGCCGGCGCGGCGGGCTTGACCACCAGTTCCTGGGTATCGCGCACGCCGTCGAGCGCCAGCGCGAACCGCCCCTCGCGCAGCGACACGATCGCGAGATAGCGCGGCGCCGGCCCGTTGCCTGCCTGCCCCAGCAGCACCGGCAGCGACACCATCGGCAACCGCTGCCCGCGCAGCAGCACCACCGCCCCGCCCGCGACGCGGTCGACGCGCACCGCGCCGCCGTCCACCGCCACGATCTCGTCCACCGACTGGCGCGGGATCGCGAAACGCGTGCCCGCCGCATCGACCAGCACCGCGTTCAGGATCGCCAGCGTCAGCGGCACCTCCAGCGCGATCGTCAGCCCCTGCCCCGGCCGGCTGGTCAGCGAGATGCGCCCGCCGGCCTGTTCGACATTGGCCTTCACCACGTCCATGCCGACGCCGCGCCCCGACAATGCGGTGACCTCGTCGCGCGACGACAGTCCGGCCTCGAAGATCAGCCGCAGCCGCCCGTCCTCGTCGAGCATCGCCAGCTCGGCGGCGCGCGCCGGCTGTTCCCGCAGCGCCTTGGCGAGCAGACGGTCACTGTCGATCCCGCGTCCGTCGTCGGAGATTTCGATGATGATCAGGTTGCCGGCCTGCCGCGCGACGATCCGCAGCTGCCCGGCGACCGGCTTGCCCGCCAGCAACCGCCCGGCGCGATCCTCGATCCCGTGGTCCACCGCGTTGCGGACCAGGTGGACCAGCGGATCGCGCAGCAGCTCGATCATCTCGCGATCAAGCTCCACGTCTCCGCCCTCGATCGTCAGCGCCACCGACTTGTCGAGCGCGGCGGCGGCGTCGCGCGCCAGCCGCGGCAGGGCCGAGAACAGCGATTCGACGCGCTGCATCCGCGTCCGCGTCACCGTGTCGCGCAGTTCGTCGACCGAGATGCTCAACCGCTCCAGCATCGATTCGAGCCGCGGGTCGTCGATCATGCGAAGGTGCCTGGCCAGCTGGTTGCGCGCCAGCACCATGTCGGACACGCCGCTCATCATCCGGTCGAGCAGATCGACCGACAGCCGCACCGAGCGCTTCGGGGCGGCGCGCGCCGCCTGCGTCGTCGTCGGCGCATCGACCGCCGCCTCGGCGACCTCCACCGTATCGCCCGCCAGCGCGCCGTCCAGCGCCGCGATCAGCAGCGCCTCGCCCGTCTCGGACAATGCCTCGCCCGCGTCGATCGCCTCGACGATCTCGCCGATCCGGTCGATGATCGCCAGGATCACGGTGACCAGCGCCTGGTCGGGCGCACGCTCGCCCGCGCGCACCGCCGCCAGCGCGTCCTCGGCGGCATGGCTCAGCCGGGCGAGCCGCGGCAGGTCCAGGAAGCCGCAGCTGCCCTTGATCGTGTGCACGAAGCGGAAGATCGAATCGAGCCGCGCGCGGTCGCTCGGATCGGCTTCCCAGCCGACGATCTCGCCCGAGATCGCCTCCAGCGTCTCGCGCGTCTCGGCAATGAATTCCTGCAGCAGATCGTCCATGCGGTCCCGTCGCCTTCGCTGTCGGGGCGGCATCGCACGTCAGTCGTTAAAAGGGTCTTTACCGCAGGCGGTTGCGCGCCCTTCCCTCGCCCCTCGCAGAGGGGAGATAGATGCGCGGACTTGGTCTTCGCAAAAGCGAAGGCTTAGTCGAAGCTGGGTGAGGGGTGGCGCTCGCACGCGCGACCGCGCGAGCCACAGGCTCGCTCGACCCCTCACCCAAGCTGCGCTAGCCAGCCAGGCTGGCAAGCTCCGCTATCCCTCTCCCCTGTCACGGGGCGAGGGCAAAAAGAAAAGCAGTCCCCCGCATCAACGATGCGGCAGCGCCGCTCCGAACATCAGCGCGTCGCCGGCATCCTCGCTCACCACCACCGATCCGCCCGCCTCGGCGACCAACGTATGGACCAGGAACGCCGCCGACGCGCGCGGGGTCACCGCCGCCGTGTCCGCGGCGCCCTCGGTCAGGATCGTGCGCAATTCGGGGTCCAGCACGATACGCGGCCCTTCGGCGCGCAGCACGATCTCGGTCGCTTCCGTGCCCTCCTCCACACCGATCGTCACCGTGCCGCCGCGCACCAGCGTGTCGCCCGCGATCATCGCCAGGTTCAGCAGCACCTTGACCGCCGCCTTGGGCAGTTCGGCCTCCTCGACCATCCAGTGCAGTTGCAGGCGCTTGTTGTCGCCCAGCAGCCCCTCGATCGCCTGCCGCGCCTCGCGCACGTCGACACGCTCGCCGAACCCGCCCGCCGCGCCGAACGCCAGCCGGAAGAACTTCAGCTTGTTCGCCGACACCCGCGCACTGTCGTTCAGCAACTCGATGCACCGCGCGCGCATCTCCGGGTCGGTTTCGTCGTTCAGCAGTTCCAGCCCGTTGTTCAGCGCACCGACCGGCGACAGCAGATCGTGGCACAGCCGCGAACAGAGCAGCGAAGCGAAGTCGACCGGGCTGATGGTCATGGCGGGGGTGTACCTACGCGCGAGTAAAGTCGGCATCTTGTGCCGAGTCGCCGGGGCCGGCGCAACCGCCTAGGTTCAGCGGCAGGGGATCGAACCGCCCGTGCACCGCGCCCCCGTCCACCGCGCGCCATGCGGTCACCTGCGTCCCCGCGACGATCACCCAGACGCTGCCGTCGGGCGCGGCATCGGCCGCATCGCGCGGGGACGGGCGCGCCAGCCCCGACGGATGCGAATGATAATGTCCGATCACCCCCGCCCCGCCGCCGCGCGCGGCGCGGTGCGCCGCGATCAGCGCCGCCGGGTCGATCTCGAACCGCACCGCCGGCGTCGCGGCGACGTTGCGGCACGCCGCCAGCCGCTCGACCCGCAGCCCGGTTCCCAGCAGCAGTCCGCACACCTCGTCCGCCGACGCCGCGGCCTGTGCGACGAGATCGTTTCGCTGGGCGATTGTAATTTCCAACATCATCGCCATCTAGCCTAGCAATGGACCGGGGGGTCATCATCATCGAAGCGACGATCGCGCCGGCGTCCGACGGCTGGCGGGTCGATCGTGCGCTCGCCGACGCGGTGCCGACCCTGTCGCGCGAGCGGCTGAAGGTGCTCATCAACGCCGGACAGGTCACGCAGGCCGGCACCGCGATGCGCGACCCGTCGCGCAAGGCGAAGGGCGGCGAGGCCTTCCAGGTCGCCGTCCCTGCCCCCACCCCCGCGCATAACGAGGCGCAGGACATCCCGCTCGTGATCGCCTACGAGGACGAGCATCTGATCGTCGTCGACAAGCCCGCCGGGCTGGTCGTCCACCCCGCCGCGGGCAATCTCGACGGCACGCTCGTCAACGCGCTGCTCCACCATTGCCATGGCTCGCTGTCCGGCATCGGCGGGGTTGCGCGTCCCGGCATCGTCCACCGCATCGACAAGGATACCTCCGGGCTGATGGTCGCGGCGAAGACCGACCGCACGCACGAAGGCCTCGCCAAGCAGTTCGCCGCGCACAGCATCGACCGCCGCTACCGCGCGATCGCCGGCGGCCGCCCGGTTCCGCCCGCCGGCACCGTCTACGCTCCCCTCGCGCGCTCGCCCAACAACCGCAAGAAGGTCGCGATCGTCCAGGGCGGCAAGCGCGCGGTCACGCACTACAGCACGGTCACGCTGCTGCGCGACGCCACGCTGATCGAATGTCGGCTGGAAACCGGCCGCACGCACCAGGTGCGCGTCCACATGGCGTCGATCGGCCACGCCTTGCTGGGCGACCCGGTCTATGGTAGAACAAAACAGGCGCACAAAGGCGTGCTCGACGCGCTGAACTTCCGGCGACAGGCGCTCCACGCGGCGCATCTCGGCTTCGTCCATCCGATCACCGGCGAAACGCTGGGTTTCGACAGCGCGATGCCGCCGGACATGCAGGAACTGTTCAGTCAGCTTATCGTATAGGAACGGAACGCTGTCGGCGCATCAGCTGGGGCGCCCCCGCGTATTCCGCAAGGAAGGGAGATCAAGGATCATGGCAACCCGCAGCAACGTCCCCGCGACGATCCCTGCGCTCGGCGGGGAGCAGAGCCTCAATCGGTACCTGTCGGAGATCAAGAAGTTTCCGATCCTCGCGCCCGAGCAGGAATATATGCTCGCCAAGCGCTTTCAGGAGCACGGCGACACCGATGCCGCCGCGCAGCTGGTGACCAGCCACCTGCGCCTCGTCGCGAAGATCGCGATGGGCTATCGCGGCTACGGCCTGCCGGTCAGCGAACTGATCTCGGAGGGCAATATCGGCCTGATGCAGGGCGTGAAGAAATTCGAGCCCGATCGCGGCTTCCGCCTCGCCACCTATGCGATATGGTGGATCCGCGCCTCGATCCAGGAATTCATCCTGCGCTCGTGGAGCCTGGTGAAGATGGGCACCACCGCCGCGCAGAAGAAGCTCTTCTTCAACCTGCGCCGCATGAAGGCCCGCCTCGACGCGTTCGAGGACGGCGACCTGACGCCCGAAAACGTCCAGAAGATCGCCACCGACCTCGGCGTGACCGAGGCGGACGTGGTCAGCATGAACCGCCGCATGGCGATGGGCGGCGACACCTCGCTCAACGTCTCGATGCGCGAGGATGGCGAGGGTCAGTGGCAGGACTGGCTGCAGGACGACGCCCCCTTGCAGGACAGCGTCGTCGCGGACCAGCAGGAGGCCGACGTCCGCCACGACATGCTGATGAACGCGATGGGCGACCTCAACGACCGCGAGAAGCACATCCTGACCGAGCGTCGCCTGACCGACGACCCCAAGACGCTGGAGGAACTCAGCCAGGTCTACGGCGTCAGCCGCGAGCGCGTCCGCCAGATCGAGGTGCGCGCGTTCGAGAAGCTCCAGCGCGCGATGATGCGGCTGGCCGGCGACAAAAGGCTGCTGACCGCGTGATCGGCGAGCGGGGCGGGCAGGCGTATTGCCTGCCCTCTCGGTACCGTTCGCCCTGAGCCTGTCGAAGGGCGTGCCCCAGGCGCCTACCCTGCCGATCGAAAGCATCCCCCGCTCTTCCGTCATCCCCGCCCTCTTCCGTCATCCCCGCGAAGGCGGGGATCCAGAACCTCTGGCGTTTCGGCTCTACAAGCGGGGCGACGCGCGTCTGGATCCCCGCCTGCGCGGGAATGACGGCGGGAGCGGCTCGGGCCGCCGACCTGATTATCGATCGGGCGCAGCGCTGGTCGGGCCAATCGCACCCAACCTCAACCGCACCGGTCGCCGCACGTCGGACTTGAGCCACCCGCCCCCCGCCCGCTAGCACCAGCGCCATGTTCACCGCGCTCCGCCTGCTGCTGAAGATCGGCCTCGGCTTCGTCCTTCTCTCGCTCCTCTGGGTGACGATCTACAAGTTCGTGCCCGTGCCCTTCACGATGACGATGGCGGGCGACCTCGTCGGCGGCCATTCGGTGACGAAGGACTGGACGCCGCTTTCGGCGATCGACGCCGATATGCCCCGCGCCGCGATCGCGGGCGAGGACGCGCACTTCTGCACCCATCACGGGTTCGATTGGCGCGCGATCGCCGGCGCCGCGGCCAGCAACGCCAACGGCAGGCGCATCCGCGGCGGCTCGACGATCAGCCAGCAGACCGCCAAGAACGCCTTCCTCTTCCAGGGCGGCGGCTACGTCCGCAAGGCGCTGGAGGCATGGTTCACGCTGCTGATCGAGACGATCTGGGGCAAGCGGCGGATCATGGAAGTGTATCTCAACATCGCCGAGACCGGCATCGGCACCTACGGCGTCGAGGCGGCGGCGCAGCGCTACTTCCACCATTCCGCCGCCACGCTGTCCCCGACCGAGGCCGCCCGCATCGCCGCGGTACTCCCGCTCCCCAAGAAGCGCGAGGCGGTCGCCCCCACCGGCTTCGTGCGCCGCCGCGGCAACCAGATCGCCCGCTACGTCGGCATCGTCCGCCGCTCCGGCCTCGACGCCTGCCTGCGCTGAGCGGCCTTCCCTCCCTTTTCCCTCGCAGAGGGGCGAGGGAGGGAACACCCCCGCCCTATTCCTGCACCGCCCCGAAATCCGAACGCGGCCGCCGCGCCGCGCCCTCGCCACGCCGGTTGAGCGCCAGCCGCACCCGGTCCAGCAATTCGGCGCGCCGATAGGGCTTGCTCAGCACGTCGGTGGCGCGCGCGCGCGGCCCGCCGACCACCAGTTCCTCGTTATACCCGGTCGTCATCAGCACCGAGACGCTCGAATCGCGCTCGACCACCGCATCGGCCAGCATCAACCCGTTCATCCCGCCCGGCATCACCAGATCGGTGAACAGCAGGTCGATACGCTGTTCGCCGTGCGTCGCCTCGAAGAACTTCAGCCCCTCCTCGCCGCTGATCGCGGTCGACACGCGATAGCCCGAGCTTTCCAGGATCTCGCGCGCGATCGCCAGCACTTCGTCATTGTCCTCGACGACCAGGATGTGCTGCGCGCCCCCCGGCTCCGGCGCTACGTCGGCGGTGGCCACCTGCGCCGCGTCCGCCACGTGGTTGCGCCCGGACTGCATGACCGGGAACAGCATCCGCACCAGCGTGCCCTTGCCCAACGTGCTCTCGATCTCCAGCCGCCCGCCGGACTGCCGCACGAACCCGCTGGCCATGGCGAGCCCCAGCCCGGTGCCCTTGCCGGTCCCGCGTGTGGTGAAGAACGGCTCGGTCGCGCGCTCCACCACCTCCGCGCTCATCCCGTGGCCGGTGTCCTCGACCTGGAGCACCACGTAGTCGCCCGACGGCAGGTCGTGCGCGGCGGCGTCGCCGTTCAGGTGGCGCGGCATCGTCGAAATCGTCACCAGCCCCCCGTCCGGCATCGCGTCGCGCGCGTTGTTGACGATGTTGAGCAGCGCCATCTCGAGCTGATCGGGGTCGATCACCACATGCTGCAATCCGCGGCGCAGGCTCAGGTGGATCTCGACCTGCTTGTTGACCGAGCTTTCGATCAAATCGCTGAAGTCCGACACCAGCTTCGTCAGGTCGAGCGGGCGCGGCTCCAGCCGCGTCTTGCGCGCGAAGGCCAGCAATTGGCGGGTCAGCTTCGCCCCGCGCTCGGCCGCCGATTGCGCCGCGCTGACGTAACGCTTGACGCGCTCCGGGTCCTTGGTGTGCGCGACCAGTTCCAGATTGCCGTTCACGACCTGGAGCAGGTTGTTGAAGTCGTGCGCCAGCCCCGCGGTCAGCTGCCCGATCGACTCCATCTTCTGCGCCTGCCGGTACGATTGCTCCGAATTGCGGCGGCGCGTGACGTCCAGCTGGCTGGCGAAGAAATATTGCAGCTTGCCGGCGGTGTCATAGACCGGGCCGATGAACACCGCGTTCCAGAACGCCGAGCCGTCGCGACGATAGTTGAGCAGTTCCAGCGCGATTGACGACCGCGAGTCCACCGCATCCCGCAATTCCGCCACCGCGGCGCGATCGGTCTGCGCGCCTTGCAGGAAGCGGCAGTTGCGCCCCATCACCTCGGCTTCCTCGTAACCGGTCAGGTCGAGGAACGCCTTGTTGGCGAAGACGATCGGATTGTCGTCCTGGTTCGGGTCGGTGAGCAGCATCGGCATCCGCGTCATCTCGATCGCGGCGAAGAACACGCCGCCGCGATCCTGCAGATCGGGGTCGGTGATCGTGCTCTCGCGCCAATGGTGCAGCCCGGGGCGTTCGATCGGCTCGCTCGCCCCGACGTCCATCGTCCCCTTGGCCGGACGACCCGCCGCCAGTCCGGTCGGGTCGACATCGTCGTGCTTGTTAGGATCGGACGGCTGCACGTTGTCGCTCATATCGTGGCTGGTACGGCGACCGACCGCCGGGCGCAAGAATGGTCGCGCCCGGTTGAGCGAACGGGAGAAAACGCCCTCAGCGCGTGGGCATCGGCTCCGCGCCCGTATAGTCGTAGAAGCCGCGCCCGGTCTTGCGCCCGTACCAGCCGGCCTCGACATATTTGACCAGCAACGGCGCGGGGCGGAACTTCGGATCCCCGGTGCCCTCGAACAGCACGCGCGTGATCTCCAGGCAGGTGTCGAGCCCGATGAAGTCGGCCAGCGTCAGCGGCCCCATCGGATGGTTGAGCCCCAGCTGGCAGGCCAGGTCGATGTCACGGATCGTCGCCACGCCCTCGCCCAGTGCGAAGCACGCCTCGTTCAGCATCGGCATCAGCACGCGGTTGACGATGAAGCCCGGCGCATCGTTGGCGCGCACCACCGCCTTGCCCAGCCGCTCGGCATAGCGCTCGATCGTGGCGACGGTCGCGTCGGAGGTCGCAAGCCCGCGAATCACCTCGATCAGTCCCATGACCGGGACCGGATTGAAGAAGTGCACGCCGATGAAGCGGCTTGCGTCCGGAGTCGCCTGCGCCAGCCGCGTGATCGGGATCGACGAGGTGTTCGACGCCAGCACCGCCTCCGCGCGCAGCACCGCACCGACATCGGCGAAGATCCGCCGCTTGATCTCCTCGCGCTCGGTCGCCGCCTCGATCACCAGGTCGCATGGCGCCAGTTCGGCGGTGCCCGCCACCGCGCGGATGCGATCGAGCGTCGCGTCGCGCGCCGCGGCGTCGATCTGCCCCTTGTCGGCCGCGCGCGCCAGCCGCTTGGCGATGCCCGCCTTGCCCGCCTCGGCGCGCGCCTGGTCGACATCGCCCAGCAGCACGTCGAACCCGGCCGCTGCGGACACTTGCGCGATTCCCGCACCCATCTGTCCCGCGCCGATCACGCCGATCACCTGCATTGCCATCTCCCGTTCATGTTGACGCGCCTTTAACCCGGTGCCGCGAGAATGCGCCAGCAGCCAGGGGGACGGCGATGAAAAGAAGCGTGTTGGCCGCCGGCCTGCTACTGGCCGCCTGTTCGCAGGGGCAGCCGGATCCGGCGCGTCCCACTGCCACGCCCAGTGCGACCGCCTCCACACCGAACTCCGCGCCCGCATCCGCGCCGCTCCCACGCGACGATCACGCTATCCCGCGCCCCGGCGAGCAGAAGACCTTCCGCGACTGGACGGTCGCCTGCGACAACGTCCGCACCTGCGCGATGGCGTCGCTCGGCACCGGCGCCGACTTCCCGCGCGTGACGATCCAGGTCACGCGCGCCGCTGGCCCGGCCGGCGCGGTCGAGATCGCGCTGGCCTCGCCGCAGGACGACGTGCCGCCCCCCGCCGCGCTCGCGATCGACGGCCGGCGCTTCACCGTGGCGGGCGACGGGTTGAGCGGACCCAGCGCCGCGGCGCTGGCGCGGGCGCTGGTCGAAGCGCGCGCGATCGAGGTGCTGGATGGGCGTGGCGCGCGGATCGCGACGGTCTCGCCGGCGGGTGCGTCGGCGGCATTGCGCTATATCGACGCCGAACAGCAACGCGCTGGCACCGTCACCGCCTTTGTCGCGCGTGGTGAGCGTCCCGGGGCTGCTATTTTGGGCGCAGCTGCGTTACCGCGGGTCCGTTCGGTGGCCTTTTCCGGCACCGCGGCGACCCTGCCGCCGGCGCTGCTCGCCGCCATGGCCCGCACCGCACGCTGCGATCCCCCGCTCCCCGGCCAGGCGCCGCGCGCCCACGCGCTGGCCGACGGCGCCACGCTCGTGCTGCTCCCCTGTTCCTCGGGCGCGTACAACGAGATCGACGCGCTGTTCGTCGTCCGCGACGGAAAAGCCGAGCCTGCGCAAGTAGATGCGCCTTCCGGCTTCGAGGAGACCGGCGCCGATTCCGGAACACCGGTGCACAGCGTCATCAACGGCGACGTCGACGGCGGCGTGCTGACCAGCTACGCCAAGGGCCGCGGACTGGGCGATTGCGGCGTCCGCCAGAGCTTCGTCTGGGACGGCACCCGCCTGCGGTTGGTGGAGCAGCAATCCATGGGCGAATGTCGCGGCAATCCCAATTACTTGACCGTGTGGCGCGCCAGGGTCGTCCGCGAATGACCGCCGCGTTCCTGGCAATGCAGGCCGCGGCCCTGGCAGGCGCACCGCCGGTCACGTCGGGTAACTGGCTGATCGTGTGCGATTATCGCGCCCAATGCCACGCCTTGTCGCAAGTACCGGCGGGCGGCGACCCGACCCTCTACCCACTCGCGGTTCTCCGCCGAACCGACGACGCGACCGTCCTCGACCTCCCCATCAACGCGACGATCGCCCCCGGCACGCGCATCCCGTTGACCATCGACGGAAAAATCGTGGCCGAGCTGGTCGCGCCCGGCCGCGCAGCGGGTCTGTCGCTGCCGTTCGAAGGCAAGCTGGCAGCCGCGATCCGTCGCGGGCGCATGCTGACGATCGGCGCGGGCGAGCACCTCCGCCGCGTGTCGTTGACAGGCGTAACAGCCGCCGCGGACGCCATCGCCCACGCGCCGCAACGCCCCGCGCCGCCGCCAGCGACGATCGAGGCAACCGCGCCCGACCCGCGCTCACCGCGACTGCCGCCCCGCAAGATGCTGGAAAAGCTGGCGTCCGCCCCCGACAAGCGCTGTCGCCCCTTCGTGACCCGCGCCGAGCGGCTGGACGCGCAACACAGCCTGCTCGCGCTCGACAGCCCCTGCACCGGATCGCGGCCGTACGTCCTGCCCGACAAGGGCGATGCACAGCCTGCGATATTCGACGACGGCGTACCGACAGGCGGCGCATGGGACGCCGCACAGCGACGCTATACGGCGATCTTGCCGCCGATCGGCGCGAGCGGATGCGGCACACGGCGCGCCTTCGCCTGGGACGGCGCCCGCTTCCGGCTCGCCGAGGAGCGCCTCGTCGCCGAATGCCGCCGCGCCACCTACGAGGTCGTCACCTACCGCGCCGCCGTCCATCAGCGATAGACGACCGATTGCGCCACGCCGCGCAGCCTGTAGCATGCACCGCATCCGCCCCGGCACCCCGCCGGCGCTCCATTCCGGATGCCTTCCCGCCGATGATCGCCCGTTCGCTCTCCCTCGCCGCTTTGCTGCTCGCCACCACGTCGCCCGCGGTCGCGCAGACCGACAAGACCACCACCACCGTCGAGAAGAAGCAGGAGGACGACAAGCTCAAGCTGCCGCCGCTGCCCGACGACAAGACGATCACGCAGACCGCGCGGATCGGCGGCCGCACGATCACCTACAAGGCGACGGTCGGCACGATTGCGGTACGCGACGAGAAGGGCAAGGAGATTGGGCAGGTCGTCTACACCGCCTATACCGTCCCCGGCGGCGAGGTCGCCCGCCCGGTCACCTTCGCGTTCAACGGCGGCCCCGGCGCGGCCTCGGTCTACCTCAACATGGGCGCGGTCGGGCCGAAGCGCGTGCAGTTCGGCGCGCAGGGCGACGCCCCCTCCGACGCGCCGATCGCGCGCGACAATCCCAACAGCTGGCTCGACATGACCGATCTGGTCTTCATCGATCCGATCGGCACCGGCTTCAGCCGCAGCCTCGTCGACAAGGACGAGACGAAAAAAGCCTTCTACGCCAACGATCCCGACATCAAATACCTCTCCAAGGTCGTCTACGACTGGCTGGTCAAGGAAGGCCGGCTGCGCTCCCCCAAGTACGTGATGGGCGAAAGCTATGGCGGCTACCGCGTCCCGCGCATCGCCTATGAGCTGCAATCGCAGATCGGCGTCGGCTTGAACGGGCTGATCCTGGTGTCGCCCTACCTCGACCCCGCCTCGGGCGACAACGGCACCGCGCTGTCGCCGCTGCCGTGGATGATCGACCTGCCGTCGATGGCCGCGGCCAATCTGGAGCGCAAGGGTCAGTTGACCCCGGCGGCGATGGCGGAGGTCGAGGCCTATGTGCGCGGCGATTATGCCCGTGACCTGCTGCTCGGTCGCGCGAACCCGGAAGCGGTGCAGCGCGTCGTCGCCAACGTCACCCGGCTGACCGGGCTCGACCCCGCGCTGGTGCAGAAGATGGGCGGGCGCGTCGACAGCCGCACCTACCTGCGCGAGATCCACCGCGCGAATGGGACGATCGGCAGCATCTACGATTCGAACGTCACCGCCTTCGATCCCTTCCCGTGGTCGCCGCGGCAGGAATCGAACGATCCGCTGCTCGACTCGCTGATTGCCCCGACTACCAGCGCGATGGTCGACTTCGTCACGCGTGAGGTCGGCTGGAAGACCGACGCCCGCTACAATGCGCTATCCTATGCGGTGAACGCCGCCTGGGACCGCGGCCAGCCTGCCGACACACCGGTTACCGACCTGCGCAAGGCGATCGCCAACGATCCGAAGATGAAGGTGATGATCGTCCACGGCTGGGACGACCTGTCCTGCCCGTTCTTCGCCTCGCGGCTGATCGTCGACCAGATGCCGGCGTTTGGCGCGCCCGAGCGTGTGCAGCTGCGCGTCTACCCGGGCGGGCATATGTTCTATAGCCGCAGCGACAGCGGCGCGTCGTTCAAGGCCGACGCGGCGAGCCTGTATCGGTGAGCACGACGGGGGTGTCGTGACGGTGACGATGTCCCGCCACCCCCGTCATCCCCGTCATCCCCGCGGAGGCGGGATCCAGAACCTCCGACGTCGCGCTTCTATCGAAAGACCTGCGCGTCTGGGTTCCCGCCTTCGCGGGAATGACGGTGAGGGTGAAAGCAGTCCTCACCCCAGCCGCGCCAGCGCCGCCGCGAAGCGCTCCGCATCCGCGCTCTTCTCGGCATGATCGGCACGCGCCTTCTCGACCGCTTCCGGCTTGGCGCGCTCGACGAAGCTGGCATTGCCCAGCCGCCCAGCGAGTGCATCGCGCTCCTTCTCCGCGGCCGCCAGCGACTTGCCCAGCCGCTGCCGCTCGGCTTCGAGATCGATCACACCCTCCAGTGCGAGCGCGAACGTCTCCGCCCCCCACAGGATCGGTGCGCGCGCGCCCTGCGCGTCGCCCCCCGTCAGCGTGACGCGCGCCAGCCGCTCGACATACGGCGCGATATCCGCCGGCACCGAGCCGGCGCCGGTGTGGAGCGCGATCTTCGCCCCCGGCGGCACGTTCAGTTCCGCGCGTGCGCCGCGCACCGCCTCGATCAGGTCGATTGCGCGACCGATCTGCATCGTCGCGGCCGGGTCGAGCGCCCGCGCATCCGCCATCGGCCAATGCGCGACGATCAGATCGTGCTCGCGGGTGCTGAGCGCGTGCCACAATTCCTCGGTGATGTACGGCATGAACGGGTGAAGCAGGACCAGGATCTGGTCGAGCACCCAGCCGGCCACCGCCTTCGTCTCCGCATCGATAACGCCCCTCTCGACCGCGCTCGAGACAGGCTTGATCAGCTCCAGGTACCAGTCGCAGAACCGGCTCCACACGAACTGATAGATCGCGTTGGCCGCCGCGTCGAAGCGATAGTCGGCGAGTGCCAGATCGACCGTCTGCACGGTTTGCACCGTCTCGGCGATGATCCACTTGTTGACGGCCAGCGTCGCCACCGGCGGCTCCAGCGTGGTCGATCCGCCGATACCATTGGCTTGGGCGAAGCGGCTGGCATTCCACAGCTTTGTCGCGAAGTTACGATAACCCTCGACGCGCTTCTCATCCATCTTGATGTCGCGACCCTGGCTCTCCATCGCCGCCATGAAGAAGCGCAGCGCGTCCGCGCCGTACGCGTCGATCAGGCCGAGCGGGTCGACGGTATTGCCCTTCGACTTCGACATCTTCGCGCCGTCCGCCGCACGGACGAGCCCGTGCAGGTAGAGCGTCCTGAACGGCACGTCGCCCATGAACTCGACGCCCTGCATCATCATGCGCGCATCCCAGAAGAACAGGATGTCGAAGCCCGAGATCAGGACGTCGTTGGGATAACGCCCGCCAAGCGTCGGGTCGCCGTTCTCGGGCCACCCCATCGTCGCGAACGGCCACAAGGCGCTGGAGAACCACGTGTCGAGCACGTCCTCGTCCTGCCGCAGCGCGACACCCTCGCCGGCCTGCGCCTGCGCCGCCTCGGCACTTTCCGCGACGAAGATGCGGCCATCGTCCGCGAACCACGCCGGAATGCGATGCCCCCACCACAATTGCCGCGAGACGCACCATGGCTGGATGTTCTCCATCCAGTTGAAGAAGGTCTTCTCCCACGTCTTCGGCACGATCTTGATCTTGCCCGTCCGCACCGCCTCGATCGCGGGCTTGGCAAGCGTCGCGGCGTCGACATACCATTGGTCGGTCAGCCAGGGCTCGATCACCACGCCCGAGCGGTCGCCATAGGGGGTCTGGATCGTGCGAGCCTCGGCGTCGTGCTCGACGCCGTCCTTGTCGACATGCGGGATCAGCACGCCCTCTTCCTTGAGCCGCGCGACCACGGCCTTGCGCGCCTCGGCCGTGCCGAGGCCGAGGAAAGCCTCCGGGATCAACCCGTCGGCGGTCTGCACCACGCGCGCCTGCGCATCGAGCATGTTGAGCATGTCGCGCGCCTCGATCCCCGCGCGACGGCCGACTTCGAAGTCGTTGAAATCATGCCCCGGCGTGATCTTGACGGCGCCCGATCCCAGCGCCGGATCGGCATGTTCGTCGGCGACGATCGGGATCAGCCGCCCGGTGATCGGCAGCCGGATCTGCTGCCCGACCAGCGCCTGGTAGCGCTCGTCGTCGGGATGCACCGCGACCGCCATGTCGGCCAGCATCGTCTCGGGCCGCGTCGTCGCGACCGTGATATGCCCCGAACCATCCGCCAGCGGATAGCGCAGGTGCCAGAAGCTGCCGCGCACCTCGCGCGTCTCGACTTCCAGGTCGCTGATCGCGGTGCCCAGGCCCGGGTCCCAGTTCACCAAACGCTTGTCGCGGTACAGCAGGCCGCGCGCGTGCAGCTCGACGAACACCTTCAGCACCGCCTTGCTGAAGCCCTCGTCCATCGTGAACCGCTCGTTCGCCCAGTCCATCGAGCAGCCGAGCCGGCGCAACTGGCGCGTGATCTGTCCGCCGCTTTCCGCCTTCCATTCCCAGACCTTGGCGACGAAATCCTCGCGGGTCAGGTCGGTGCGCTTCTCGCCTTTGGCGGCCATCTGCCGCTCGACCACCATTTGCGTCGCGATGCCCGCGTGATCGGTTCCCACCACCCACAACGCATCCTTGCCCTTCAATCGCGCGTGGCGCGTCAGGATGTCCTGCAACGTGTTGTCGAGAGCATGGCCGATGTGCAGCGAGCCGGTGACGTTGGGGGGCGGATTGACGATCGTCCACGGCTCGGCCGTCGGACGATCGGGGCGGAACAGCCCGTTGCTCTCCCAATGGGCATACCATTTGGATTCGATGGCGGCAGGGTCGAAGGTCTTCGGAAGCTCGGTCATGAGCGTGTCTGTAGCCATAGCGTCCCGCGCTGAGAAGCCGCCCGCCAAGAGTTGCTTAACCCATCGCGCCTAGTGCCGCCTTCGGTAAAGAGCGGGCGGACCCATGGGGCAATTGCAAGAGGATCACGACGACATACGCGCAGCGATGCAACGCTTCGCGGCGCTGCTGACGCAGGGGCATGCGACGACCGGCGCCGCGATGCTGCGCGAACGTCTCGCCTTTTCGCAACTGCTGCAACGCCACCGTGCGGACGAGGAGGCGCAGACGCAGGCTGCGCTGCCCGGCGCGCCGCTCGCCGAGGCGATGACGACCGACATGCAGGCGATCCTGCGAGACTATAGCGCGCACATCGGCGCGTGGCCGCCTGCGCGAATCCCGGCGGAATGGGACGATTATTGCGACGCGGTTCACACGCTCCAGCGGCGGCTGCGCATGCGGCTGGCGTGGGAGGAGCGCGAACTGCACCCGCGCCTCACCGCCGCCTGACCGCGGATCAGCGCGCGCCGGCGCCCTTCGTCCAGCGATCCATCCACCCGATCACCTCGCCGTACCACTGCCGCGAGTTGGACGGCTTGAGCACCCAGTGGTTCTCGTTCGGGAACACCAGCAACCGCGACGGGATGCCACGCCGCTGGAGCGCGGTGAACGCCGCCAGCCCCTGCGTATAGGGGATACGGAAGTCCTTCTCGCCGGTGATAACCAGTTGCGGGGTCTTCCACTTGTCGACGTAATTGACCGGGTTCCACTTCTCGAACGCCTGTGGGTCCTCGAAATACGCCTTTCCGCCGTGCTCCCACTCGTCGAACCACAACTCCTCGGTCTCGTACGCCATCGCGCGCGCATCGAAGACGCCGTCGTGCTGGACGATGCACCTGAAGCGGTCGGGCCACCGCCCCTCGATCCAGTTCATCATATAGCCGCCGTAGCTGGCGCCGAGCGCGCAGGCATTGTCGCCGTCGAGCCATGAGAACCGGGTCGTCGCGGCGGCCAGCCCTTTCTGGAGGTCCTCCAGCGGCCACCCTCCCCAGTTGTTGCGGATCGCATCGGTGAACGCCTGCCCGTACCCCGTCGAGCCGTGGAAATCGACCGCGACCAGCCCGTAGCCGGCCCCGGCGAACACCGCCGGGTTCCAACGGTACGACCAGCTGTTGTTGCTCGACCCCTGCGGCCCTCCATGCACCATGAACGCGACCGGCACCTTCCCCTGCGCGCCATAGGGCTGCACCGCGTAGCCCCATACGGTGTCGCCGTTCGCGCCCTTGAAGCTGAAGCGCTCGACCGTCGGCATGTCGATCCCCGCCAGCCTCGCCGCATTGACGCTGGTCAGCCGCGTCGTGCTTCGCTGTGGGCCGACGCGGAAGAAATCGTCGGGCGCCGTCAGGCTGCTCATCGCGATCACGACGCTGCGCGCGCCGATCGCGACGCCCGACACATGTCCTTCAGCGGTCAGCCGGGTCACCTGCCCGTCGGAGGCATCGACCTGGAACAGCGGCGTTTCCTGCGTATCGTCGGCAGTGACATACAGCGATCGCGAATCCGGTGCCCATTGCAGCGACGCCGGCGAGCGGTCCCAGCGCTCGGTCAGCGACACCGTCTTGCCGGTCGCCAGATCGCGTACGGTCACCACATAGCGATCCGCCTCATACCCGGGCCGCCGCATCGCGAGCCACGCCAGCTTGCGTCCGTCCGGCGAGACGGCTGGCTGCGTGTCGGTCGCCTGGTTGGCGGAGGTGAGATTGGTCGGGGCCGCGCTGCCGTCCGCCGGCACTGCGAAGATATCGAGATTGGTCGACAGCGGCTCGATCCGCCCCGGCTCGCGCAACGCGAAATAGACGGTGCGGCCGTCCGGGCTCCACGTCACTTCCTCGCCGCCGCCGAACGGCTTGGAAGGCGTGTCGCCCAGCAACGTCGGGGCCAGCGCGCGCCCGTTGCCCCGCGCACCCGCGGCGGTCAGCGGCAGCACGAACAGCTGCGAGCGCGTCCCGTCCGCCCATGTATCCCAATGGCGGACGAACAGCTGGTCGTAGGTGCGCCCAGCCCCGGCGTTCGCGGCCTTCTTGTCGGTCGCCGGCTCCAGCGTCGGCGCCCCCGGGCGACGATCGGCCCAGATCAGGAGCCGGTCACCGGTCGGCGCGACCTTGAAGCCGCCGAAGCCGCCCTTGAAGTCGGTCAGCCGGCGAGGGGTCCCGCCGGTGACCGGCACCGACCAGATCGCGTCATCGGCGGTGAAATAGACGATGTCGCCGATCAGCTGCGGGTCGTTCTCGTCGAGTTGCGGGTCGGCGGCCAGCTTCACCGGTTTCGCATTCGCGCGAGACAGATCGAGACGCCACAGATCGTAGCGACCGCGATTCGCGGCGACGTCTGTTTCCCGCTGCGCCCACACCAGCCAGCGCCCGTCCTTCGACACGGCGGGCGCACCCACGCGGCTCAGCGCGGCGACGTCGTCGATGGTGAGCTGCCGCGCGACGGCAGGTGCGGCAACGAAGGCGGAAAGCGCGAGCAGGGTCGCGACGGAAAAGGTCTTCATGGCGCGAAATAGAGCAGAAGGTCGCACGCGAGACAATCGGCGTCACCCCTCTCCACCAGGGAGAGGGAGCCACCCGATCAGTTCTGCTGCGTGATCTTTGCGATCTCGCGCGCCACCATCTGCTCCACCAGCCGCGGCAGATTCTGGTCGAGCCAGTCGCTCAGCATCGGGCGCAGCATGTCGCGCACCAGCCCCTCCAGCGTCCCGTCGCTCTCCGGTTCGGGCTTGACGATCAGCCGCGACAGCGCCCCGAGCGCCCCACGCGTCGCCTCGAGCGTCGCGGGCGAGACGACCGGTGGCGCATCGTCGTCGTGGGCGGACGCGACCGGTGCTGGCGTCGGCACCGGCGTAGGCGTGGGCGTCCGGGCGGCGACGGGAGCGGGCGGCGGCGCCACCGGCGGCGCGGCCCGCTGCTCGGCGAACGTTTCCATTCCGCGCGGCGCGACCGATGGCGGCGCAGGCGGAAACTCCGGCGGCGGTGGCGACAGCGGCTCGTTCAGTTCTAGGATCTGATCGCCCGCCCCCTCGTCATCGTCGATGCTGGGACGCGGCGCAGGCGCCGGGGGCGCGGCAGGCCGGCGCGATGCAGGCGCCTCGCCTTCCTTGATGACCCGCTTAATCGAGGCGAGAATGTCTTCCATCGACGGCTCGCCGCTCAAATCCGCCATCGGGTCGTCCTCACAACGCTGCCCCCGTACCTCACGGGCCCCATGCCTTACGGACGGGGTGTGTCGACACCTGTCGTCAATGCGGGCGTCCTGTCAACATTGCTTTCGAGCAGCGGGTCGAGCGGGCGCGTCACCACCGCGGTCTGCGCCACGCTGTTCGCGGTGCTGCTCGACACCGGCTCGGCACGGCGACCATCATCGAAGTCGTTCAGCTTGCCACGCACCTTCGCATAGTTGATCGTCGGATCGTAGAGCGGCCCGCCGTCCAGTCCCAGGTCTTCCGCCTCCGCGTGCCCCATCGCCGCCAGCAAAGCGAAGCCGGCGACATAGGCGTCGCGGCGCGCCGAGACGAGAGTCACCTGGCTGTTGAGCAGTTCCTGCTCGGCGTTGAGGATGTCGAGCACGGTGCGCGTGCCGACGCTGTTCTCGGCGCGCACGCCCTCAAGGCTCAGCTTGTTGGCGTTGACGGCCGCTTCCGCCGACGCGATCACCTCCAGCGAGGAGCGCCACACCGCATAGGCCGATCGGGCCGAGGCGATCACCTGCCGCTCGGCTGCGGTCGCCTGCTCGATCGCCTGTCCGCGCAATTCCTGCGCCTGCCGCACCAGTGCACCGGGACGCCCACCCTGGTAGAGCGGCACGTTCAGCGTCACGCCCGCGCTGCTCGCGTTGCCGGTCTGCACGCTGCCCAGCCCCGCCGCGCTGCCCTGCCCCAGCGAACCGAGGAAGTTGAAGTAGTTCTGCCCCAGCGTCGCATTAACGGTCGGGCGGCGGTTGGCGCGCGCGACTCGGATGTCGTAATCGGTGGCGTCGCGGACTCGGCGCGCGGCGATCAGGTTCGGATTGTCCTGCAACGCCACGTCGACGGCGTTGTCCGGCGAGCCGGGCAATTGCGGTAGCGGCGGCGGCGGCTCCAGCGTCCCCGGCGGCGTCCCGACCAGCCGCACGTAATTCTCGCGGCTGGAGATCAGCGTCGCCTGCGCCGATTGCAGCTGCGCGCGCGCGAGGCTGAGGCGCGCTTCGGACTGTGCCACGTCGGTGCGCGTGAGGTCGCCGACCTCGAAGCGATCGCGGCTGGCGCGCAGGTTGGTTTCCAGCACGCGGACGTTCTGGGTGTTGAGCCCGACGATCGCCTCGTCGCGGATCACGTTGTTATAGGCGCTGACCACATCGGTGAAGGTCGTCGCCTCCGTCCCGCGCAGGTTGGCGCGACCGGCATCGACGCGCGTCTCGGCCGCCAGTACGCCGTTGCGCACCCGCCCGCCCTGGTACAGCGGCACCGTGACGCCGAGTTGGGCGTCGAGGCGGCGCTCCGGGGTGGTGAAGCTGTTGCCGCCACGCAGGAAATTGTCGGTGAGCCCGCCCTGCGCGCTGATGTTCGGCCGTCCCTGCGCGCGTGTGATCGGCACGTTCTCGTCATTTGCGCGCTGCGCTGCGCGTTGCGCGTTCAGCGTCGGATTGTCCCGGTATGCGCGCACCAGCGCCTCGCGCAGCGTCTCCGCCGCGGCCGGGAACGCTCCGGCCAGCACCAGCGGAACCGCAACCGACGACAACAGCGACGACAGGCGAAGGCGCAAGGGCGTGATCCTTAGAAGGTGAAGCCGCGCGGGCGCGCGAAGCCGGGAAGGCGGACCGAATCGATGTCGGCGAACGGCGTCAGCGCGGTCGCGGCGCCGCGGTGCGTGCCGGACGCGAGACGGAATACGCCGCGCTCGATCACCCCGCTTACGATCCTCCCGCCGTCCTTGACCTGGCCGGCGAGCGTGGAAGGCAGTTCCTCGATCGCGCCATCGACGATCAGCACGTCATAGGGCGCGCCCTCCGGATGGCCGTGCTCCAGCGGACCCTCGATCACGGTGACGTTCGGCGTTCCCGCCATCGCCTCGCGCGCATGCGCCGCCAGCGCCGGGAGGGCCTCCACCGCGACGACCTCCGCCACCAGCGACGCCAGAACCGCGGCGGCATAGCCGCCCGCCGCCCCGATCAGCAGCACGCGGTCCGTCGGCAGCAGTCGCGCCTGCACCAGCAGCCGCGCGGTCGCAAGCGGCACGTTGAGCGCGCGCCCCTGCCCTAGATCGATCGGGCGATCCATATAGGCGACCGAAACCGCGTGCGCGGGAACGAAGCGCTCGCGCGGCACCTCCGCCATGGCGGTGACCACACGGGGGTCGGTGACCGCGGTGGTGCGCAGCTGGCTGGCGACCATCGCCTGGCGCATCGCGGTGAAATCGTCGTTGCGGAGAGCGGGGGCGGAGAGGGTCATGAACCATCCTGTGGCATAGCTGTTTTATGGATGCAACACACGTTGCGCTGTCCGGCTTGTATCGCGCGCCGGCCGTGCTTTGCAATCGGCGAGCAGACCCAAACTATGCCTACGGGGTGTTACGCGACTCGGCGCGTTTGCCGACCGACGATGCCGGCGGACCGGCGGCGCATGAACCCCGCGCTAACGGAGTGAATCTGCGCTGGGATGCAAGGCGATCGCCGTCGCGACCAGTCGGAGCGTCGCTTCAGGCGACAGACGAGCGCCGATCGCGTGGCGGCGTCATCATGCCGCTCGACGCGACCGAGCGCTCGCTGCGGCCCCCTTGGCCAGCCATCGGCGGCTGACGCTGGTGGATCGACCATATTCCCAGGTCAGGAACAGCGCGACCAGCAACGTCGCGATCGTCTTGATTCCGAAGATGTTCCACAAATAACCGGTGGTATAGGTCGCGTAGAAGGACGACATGACGCGACTGTACAGCAAGCCTGCGATCCAGATCGACTGTGCGAACGACGCCGCCAGCATTCGCATGACCACGGCATGGTACAGCGCGATGATCGACGACAGGATCAGCATGCCCACGACGCCCATCGTCATCAGCAGATAGGGGTAGAGCGAACCGATGAAGCCGTTGCCGCCCTCCATCGTCCAGCCGAGCAACCGCGACGACGCGAACCGCTGCATCACGTAATAGAGGCCGAAGCGCGTTCCCGCCTTTGTCGATTCCTGCGCCCCGGGATCGAACCACGTCGACATGTCGGCCGCAAGCGCACGGTCGTCGAAATTGGTCGCCGACATATATTTGAGGTCGGTCACGTACCACAGCTGACCCTGAAGCGCAACGCGCTGTCCGTATCGCTCCGCCGCCGCATCGAAATCGTTCAGCGCGCCATAGGCGATCAGCACCGCGGGGATGGTGGTGACGATGATCGCCGTGCAGACCCCGGCGATGAAGTTGAAGGGGATCTTGCGGTCGTTGGCGATATGCACCAGGCCCGCCGGGATCCCGAAGACGCTCAGGATCATCAGAAGCGACCCGAATTTTTCGCCGAAGATGATCGACGTCGCCAGCATCCACAGAATGACGAGGCCGGCGCGCGCGCGATAGGCCGGAAGCGCAAACAGCGCACCCACGAATGGCACCACGACAAGCCGGTTCGACATCCACGATTGATAGAGTGGCGAGTCGAGCTTTTCGAGGTAGACGAACCGATCGATCCCGCTGAACAACGGAAAGCCGTTGTTGATGCCGAGCCGGATCAAGTACAGCGACACCACGACGACGACCGCGAGCAGCCCCTTCCAGATCAGCGGCGCCTGCCGCTCCCAACGCGCTGGCGCGTCGCGGAACATCGCTTTCAGCCGCGGCCACATCGCCTCCACCGCGAACGTCGCGGTCAGCAGGAAGAGCATGTAGATCAGCAGCAGCCGCGTGAACGCACCGGTCGGCTGACCGGTGGTCGTCGTCTCGATCATATAGGCGCCGCTCTCGATCGCACCCCCCGAGATGAACTCGGTCGCGCGGTTGGCGAGCAGCGGGACGAACAGCAGGAACGTGGCCGGCGAGGTGCGCAGAATGCCCAGGCAAAGCGATATGTAGATCGCGAGCGCCGCATAGGCCCAGGCGGCCGACGGCAGCGCCTGCGATCCGAACGCCGCGATGCCCGCCAGCAGGAAGTGCAGCGCATACATCCCGACGAAGCCGCGTGCGCGCTGCTGATAGGAAGCCACCCGCCCCCTGTTCGACGACGCCGCCCGACCGCTCGCGACGCCAGGGTAACCGACTTGTGGCATGTTGATAATCCCCGCGACCAACGCTTGAACACGGCACTGGATGTGTCGTTCCATGGTTGTCAACCAACGCCGGTTGATGGCGCGGCAAGATGTGCGGCGAAAGCACACGGTTGCGCCGCTAGGCAAAAGCGGAGGCGCCATGGTACGCCGCCGCGCCGCAGCATCGGCGGCGATCGCGCAAAAGGACAGGCATCCATGCCGACAGGGGGCATTCAAACCGGCGGCGATCGCCCGGCCGCACGCATGACGTTCGAGGGGCTTCAGGTCCTGCGCGGGATCGCCGCCGCCATGGTGGTGTTCCATCACGCCTGTTGGGTTATCAACACCTACCACCCGGCGCGCTCGGTGCTGGCCGGGCAGCGCGGGCTGGCGGAGCTGGGCGCGGGCGGCGTCGATATCTTCTTCTGCATCAGCGGCGTCGTGATCGCTTATGCCGCGCGTGCGATCCCGCCGGGGCTGCCGGCGGCGGGCACCTTCGCGCTTCGCCGCATCCTGCGCGTGCTGCCGCCCTATTGGGTCTTCACCGCGGCATTGCTGCTGCTCTGGCTGGTCGGCGTCGGCTTCAAGGAATTGCGGGTCACCCTCGGGCTGGTCGCCTCGTCGCTGTTGCTGATCCCCTATCCCAAACAGACGCTGGACGGGCATGTCAGCTACCACCCGATCCTCGACGTCGGCTGGACGCTGACGTTCGAAATGTATTTCTACGCGATCTGCACGGTCATCATCGCCTTTGCCGGCGGCCGCCGAATCTGGCCGTGGGTACTGGCGGCACTGGGCGTGGTCGCCGCCGTCACGACGACGACCGCCGGCGCGGCATCGGTCGCTGGCGGCGTGCTCGCCTCGCCGCTGCTGCTGGAGTTCGTGGCCGGGGTGGCGCTCGCGCGCTTCGTCGCGGGCCGTGTCGCGCCGCGTGCCGGCTGGGCGATGATCCTCGCCGCGATCGCGGTGTTCGCCGCTTCCGCGACCGTCTCCGACGCGATGCAGGCGCGGGTGCTGTGGTGGGGCATTCCGGGCGTCCTGCTGGTCGCCGGCAGCCTGTTGATCCCGATCGATGCCCGGTCGCGGACGAACCGCGTGCTGCTGTTCTTCGGCACCGCCTCCTACACGATCTACCTGGCGCATCCGTTCGCGATGCTGGTGGCCGGCAATGTGCTGAAGCGCGGGCTGCTGACCGACGTGCCCCCGGATGCGCTGTTGATGCTATTGACGGTATTGGCGATTGTCGGTTCGGCGCTGAGCTATTTCGTCGTGGAAGGGCCGCTGATCCGCTTGCTGAAGCCGCGCTCGCGCACCGCGGCGGAGGCGCGCGCGGTGATCGGGGCTTGACGCGCCTCGAAATCCCCAGCATTGGCCCGCGCTCACCGCAATCGAGGCCCGATGGCGGAGTGGTGACGCAGAGGACTGCAAATCCTTGCACCCGGGTTCGATTCCCGGTCGGGCCTCCACCGTCTTTCCAAGGTCCGGTACCGCCCGGTGCGCGGACTCGCCCAAAAATGGCAGTCTAGGACGCGCGGACCGGGACGATATAGCGCTGTCCGGTCGCGGTGGTGCCGGTTTCGACCGCCACACCGTACGTCCGCCCGATCCGTTCCGCATCCAGCGTCGCATCGACCGGTCCCGCCGCCACCACGCCGCCGTCGCGCAGCAGCACGACATCGTCGGCCAGCCGCGCGGCGAGGTTGAGGTCGTGGACGACCAGCACCACCCCGCCCCCGGCGGCCGCCACCGTGCGCAGCTGCGCGCCGACCTCGAGCTGGTGCGCGGGATCGAGGCTGGCGAGCGGTTCGTCCGCCAGCAGCCACTCTGGCGTGCCGGCGAGCACGCGCGCGAGCAGCGCGCGTGCGCGCTCGCCGCCCGACAGATGCTCGACCCCGCGCCGCGCGAAGGCGGTCATGCCGGTCGCGGCCAGCGCCGCATCGACCGCAGCACGATCCGCAGTGGTCTCGCCCCAGCGCCCGCGCCAGGGCAGCCGGCCGAGCCCGACCAGGGTGGCGACGTCGACGTTCCAGTGCACGTCGGCGGCCTGCGGAAGGAAGCCGATCCGGCGTGCGCGCTGCTGCGCGGGGATCGCGCGCAGATCGTCGCCGCCCAGCCTCGCCTCTCCCGCATCGGGATGGCGCAGGCCGGCGAGACAGGCGAGCAGGCTGCTCTTGCCAGCACCGTTCGCCCCCAGGAGCGCGGTCACCCGCCCGCTCGCGAACTGCGCGTCGACCGCGTCGAGGACCGGTTTGCCGCCTAGCGAGAGCGACAGACCGTGTGCCGCAAGCACGCTCATGCCAGTCGCCTCCGCATCGCGATCAGGAGATAGAGGAAGAACGGCCCGCCCAGCATCGACATCGCGATCCCGAGCCGTAGCTCGCTGACGGTAGGTGCCAGCCGCACCAGGCTGTCGGCGAGCGTCAGCAGCAGCGCCCCGCCCAAGGCGGCGGGCAGCAGCGTCGCGGACGGGCGATGCCCGGCGAACGGGCGCACCAGATGCGGCACGATCAGCCCGACGAAGCCGATCACGCCCGCCGCCGCCACCGACGCGCCCACCGCCAGCGCGATCCCGGCGACGATCATCAGCTGCAAGCGGCGCGGATCGACCCCCATCGAGCGCGCGGCCTGCTCGCCCAGCGTCAGGGCATCGAGCGCGCGTCCCGTCCGCGCCAGCACCGCAACGCCGACCGCAATCAGCGGCACTGCGACGCGCACGTCGTTCCAGCTGCGATCGGTGAGCGCGCCCATCAGCCACGTCACGATCTCCGAGGCGACGAACGGCGTCGGCGCCAGGCTGATCGCCAGCGCGGTCAACGACCCGGTGATGTTGGTCAGGATCATGCCGGCCAAGGTGAAGAGGATCAGACTGCCCGAGCGACCCGCGATCACCGCCAGCGCCGCCATGGTGATGCCGGCGCCCGCCAGCGCGAAGCCGGGCAGCAGCCACGCCTGCGCGGCATAGCCGAAATAGAGCGCGCAGACCGCCCCGAGCGCAGCGCCCGACGAGACACCGAAGAGTCCGGGGTCGGCCAAGGGATTGCGGAGATAGCCCTGCATCGCCGCACCCGACAGCCCGAGCGCCGCGCCGACCGCCAGGGCCAGGAGCGTGCGCGGCAGCCGCAGTTCGACGATGATGATCGAGCGCGGGTCGGCGGCGGTCCAGGCGTCCAGCGGCACCCACACCTTGCCCGCCGCGAGCGACAGCGCGGCGGCGAGCAGCACGCCCGCCAGCAAGCACCAGCAGATGCGCGTCATCGTGCCACCCTCGCGCGAACGCTGCGCAGCCGCGCCATTGCCGCGATGATCGACGGGCCGCCGCAATTCATCAACCGCGCGGCGAAGGGCGCGACCGCGACGCGCCCCGCGAGGCGGCGGAGCGCGGGGTGGCGCTCGCCGCGCTCCCCCCCGCCCTCCGCCGCGGCGACCGACAGCAGGACCCGCGGCGGACGCGCGACCAGATATTCGAGCGGCAGCACGTCCCACCTCTTCAGGCCGTAAGCGACGCTGGCGTTCGCGAAGCCGGCGCGGCGCAGGAGATCGTCGGGCAACGTGCCGCCGCCGGGCACCAGCCCGCTCGCCCCCCAGATCAGCGCGGGCACGGGTGCGCCCGCCGCCGGACGCGCGGCGGCGAGGATGCGGTCGGCCAGCGCGCGTCCACGGTCGGCGTGTCCGATCGCGGCGGCGACTTCGCGCACCTGCTGCGCGCTTTCCTCGACCGTGACCGGCACCGGGTATTGGACGAGATGCACACGCAGCCGCGCCAGCGCGGCGACGGTGGCAGGCGCGACATGCCCGCCGGCGACCACGATGTCCGGGCGCAGCGCCACCACCTCCTCGGCCGTG
Source organism: Sphingomonas sp. BE138 (assembly GCF_031456125.1). Taxonomy (NCBI): domain Bacteria; kingdom Pseudomonadati; phylum Pseudomonadota; class Alphaproteobacteria; order Sphingomonadales; family Sphingomonadaceae; genus Sphingomonas; species Sphingomonas sp. BE138. The sequence goes on along the minus strand of NZ_JAVDUC010000012.1, from coordinate 55,260 downwards.
CCCGCGGTGACCGCGAAGCGCTTCGCCTGCGCGAGCGGGATCGAGGTCGCGCGGGGGTCCTGCGAATAATGGCTGATCGCGACGATCTGCGCCGGGTCGGCGACCTGCATCAGGATGGCGTCGAGGCACGGGTTGATCGACACGACGCGTGGGGTGTGCGGCGGCGCGGCGGCGAGCAGCAGGGGCGCGGCGAGCGCGAGGGTGGCGGCGGCGCGGAGGGCGCGGCGGGTGGGGGCGCAACGTCCGGCATCGTCCGCGTGGCGCGCACCCGACCGACCGTTCGTGCCGAGCCTGTCGAAGCACGTGCCGCGAGGCGCATCGTTCGCCGGGCACGCCGCCTGTGACCCGTGCTTCGACAGGCTCGGCACGAACGGGGGTTGGTGTCCCGGACGAGGGAAGGGCTTGGCGGAGCTTGCCAACTCGCCGGCCAGCGCAGCTTGGGTGAGGGGTCGAGCGAGCCACAAGCTCGCGCGCTCGCGTTCGCGAGCGCCATTCCTCACCCGGCTTCGACCGAGACGTTGCTGCGCAAAGCCCAGGTCTCCCCGTCCCTCTCCGCTCTGCGAGGGGCGAGTGAAGGACAAACTCGCCGTCGTCAGCCCTTTTCGAATCATGCCATCACCCCCGCGCCGTTCGTCGTCGCACGGGTTTCCCCCGATCGCCCGGCACACCCCGTCCGCGCGAAGGACAACCGCGACCGGGCAGGTTTCCTGGCTCCCGGGTCGCCGCCCTTCGCCCGGCCTTCCCGGATCGCGAGCGATCCAGTGGCGCACGGGGGGCGAAGGGCTCGCCGGTCACAGTTGCGGGGGCAGCTCCGGCTCCGGCCGGATTCCCTTTCCTGATCGCCAGCCCCGCCTAGCCGTGCGGCGCGGGCTCAGCAAGCGCTGCCGGCAGCGCGGGGGCGGCAAGCGCGGCGAGCAGCGGCACGTCGACCGGCGGCATCGGCAGCGCCGCGAGCGCAGCGGGCAGATCCCAGCGCAGCGCCTGCGCGGCCAGCGCGCGCGGCGTGCCGGTCCAGCGGCGGCATCGATACAGCAGCATCGTCACCGGCATGTCGGTCGCAAAACCGAGCGGCACCAGCGCGTCCCGGGCGACGGTGATCGCCAGTTCCTCGGCCAGTTCGCGGACCAACGCGGCGGCGGGATGCTCGCCGGGCTCGACCTTGCCGCCCGGGAACTCCCACAGCCCCCCGTGGTGCTTGCCGGCGGGACGCTGCTGCATCAAGCACTTACCGTGATCGTCGATCAGTGCGGCGGCGACCACCAGCATCGCGTTCGATCCTTCCTTAACCCTTCGCCGCTATCGTGCGCCCATGCCGCGCATGCCCCTCTTTCGCTCGCCTGTCGCCCTCCTGCTCGCGCTACGGGAATCACGCGGCGCGACGGCGGTGGAATACGGGCTGATCGTCGCCGTGATCGCGCTCAGCGCCGCCGGGGCGCTGTCGGCACTCGGCGCGCCGGTGACCGGCATGTTCGCATCGATCAGCGCCAATCTGCTCTCCGCACGCTGAAAGGTTCGGACAAAAATCTACGGACTCACTTAAGTCTTTATCAACCCTGCGCCCCTAGAAACATCCTTGATGGACCTGTGAACGGGACGTCGGCGGGTACTGAAATCTACGAAGTCAAACGGAGACCGACATGCAGAAGATTCGTTCGTTCCTGAAGAACAGCAAGGGCGCGACCGCGATCGAATACGGCCTGATCGCTGCGCTGATCGCCGTTGCCGCGATCGCCGCCATGAAGGGCATCGGCACGCAGCTGAACAACACCTTCAGCAACGTGCAGACCAAGATGCAGAACAACCCGGGCTGATCGGCAACGACCTGATATAGCAAGGGCGGCGGGATTTCGGTTCCGCCGCCCTTCTCATTTTCGGCTTATCCGAGCCGCCCCATCTTCAGAAACTTCGTCCGGCGGTCCTGCCGCAGCGCATCGGCGGTCAGCGGGCTCAGATCGCGCAAGCTCCGCTCGATCGCGTCGCCCAGTGCGCGGATCGCGCCCGGATGGTCGCGATGCGCGCCGCCCAGCGGCTCAGGCACGATCGCGTCGATCACGCCCAGCGCCTTCAGGTCCTGCGCGGTGACCTTCATCGCCTCCGCCGCATCGGGCGCCTTGTCGGCGGTGCGCCACAGGATAGAGGCGCAGCCCTCCGGCGAAATCACCGAGTAGACCGCATGCTCGAACATCAGCACGCGGTTGCCGCTGGCCAGCGCGATCGCACCGCCCGAGCCGCCTTCGCCCACCACCGCCGAGACGAGCGGCACGCCGAGCGCGAGGCACGCCTCGGTCGAGCGCGCGATCGCCTCCGCCTGGCCGCGTTCCTCGGCCTGGATGCCGGGGAAGGCACCCGAGGTATCGACCAGCGTCACCACCGGCAGCGCGAATCGATCGGCGAGCTCCAGCAGCCGGATCGCCTTGCGATAGCCCTCCGGCTTGCCCATGCCAAAATTGTGGCGCAGCCGGCTGGCCGTATCGTCGCCCTTCTCATGCCCCAGCACCATCACGCGCTGTCCGCGGAAGGTGGCAAAGCCGCCGAGGATCGCCTGGTCGTCGCCGAACGCGCGGTCGCCGGCCAGCGGCACGAACTCGTCGAACAGCGCGGCGACATAATGTTTGAAGTGCGGACGCTCGGGGTGGCGTGCGACCTGCGTCTTCTGCCACGGGGTCAGCTTGCCGAAGGTATCGCGCAGCAGCTTGTCGGACTTCGCCTGGAGCTTGGCGATCTCGGCGGAAATGTCGACGGTGCCCTCGGCGCCGGTCTCGCGCAGTTCGTCGATGCGCGCCTGCAGCTCGGCGATGGGCTTCTCGAAGTCGAGGAAAATTCGCATCGGGCGCAGCTAGGCGCGCTTTCGCAACGCGTCAACGAGCGGGTGGCGTTCGTTGACCAGCTCGACCAGCCGGCGGCTGTCGACATGCGTGTAGATTTCGGTGGTCGCGATGTCGGCATGGCCGAGCATCGTCTGGAGCGCGCGCAGGTCCGCGCCGCCTTCCAGCAGATGGGTGGCGAAGGCGTGGCGCAGGACGTGCGGGCTGATCCGCTCGGGCGCGATCCCCGCCTCGGCGGCGAGCGCACGGACCAGCTGGAACAGCCGCACGCGCGAGAGGTGCGTGGCGCCGGAGGGAAAGAGGAACGCGCGGTCGAGCGGCACGTGGACGCGCCACGCCGCCACCGCCGCGCGCGCACGGTCGGAGATCGGCACCAGCCGCTCGCGCCCGCCCTTCCCCTTCAGGATCAGGAACGGGCGGTCGGGATGGATCGCGGCGCGCGGCAGCGACACCAGCTCGGTCGCGCGCAGCCCGGAGCCGTAGAGCAGTTCGAAGAGCGCGGCGAGGCGCAGGTCGGCGGGGATCGGCGGATCGCGCGCCAGCCGCGCGTCGATCGCGGCGAACAGCCGCTCGACGTCGCCGTGGTCGAGCGTGCGCGGCAGGCGGCGGCTGGTGCCCGGGCGCGGGAGGGCCGGCGAGGGATCGTCGCATCGGTCGCCGTCGTCGACCAGATAGCCGAAGAAGCGGCGGAGCGCGGACGCCTTGCGCGCGACCGTCGCCTTGGACAGGTCGCGCCAGCCGTCCGCCAGCCGCTCCAGCGCCGCACCGTCGGCAGTGGCGAGCGCGCCGTCCAGCGCCTCGGACGCGAGCATGAGGTCGCGGCGGTAGGCGGCCAGCGTGTTCGCCGCCGCACCCGCCTGCGCCGCCATCATCTCCAGGAAGCGATCGATCGCGGCGGCGTCGCTCACGGCCCGCTCGGTCACAGGCGCGCGATCGCCTCCGCCGCGATCATCCGCGCCTCGCCGTCCAGCCCCACCGCGCGCAAGGCGGCGACGATGTGATACAGCGCGGCGGGGGGAATGTGCGCCCAGTCGCCGGCCTGCATGCCCATCGCGGCGAGCAGCAGCACCGTGCCGGGCTGTCCCGCACCCGCCGCGCGCTCCAGCGCGACCGTCCATGGGTTGCGCGCGACCAGCGGCACCGCCAGCCGCTCGGCGAGATCGTCGACCGCACGCGCCGGCAAGCGCCCGAGCCCGGCCATCCCGGCGAAGAACAGCTGGCGCTTGCGCTCGGCGAGCGTACCGCTCGGGGCGTAGTCGGTGATCGTCGACGCGGAGAGCTGCGCGATCGCATCAGGGTCGGCGAGGAGCAGCATCGCCCAGCCGTCGCTGCCGGCCGGCACCGCGCCCTGCCAGCGCTGCGCGCTGCGATCGAGCCCGGCGGTCAGCATCGACGCGATCAGCCGGTCGGCCTGCGGCTCGCCCCCGCGCGCCGGCAGCCGCGCCGCGGCGCGCGCGGTCAGCACGAGGCGCGCGTAGCGGGTCGCCGGCGTCTCGGCGGCGTCCCACAATTTCTGCATCGCCGCGATCCGCGTCGCGCGATCGTTGCCGACATAGGCGTCGCGCAACGTCGCGGCGGTGTCGCGCACCGCGGCGGGCGCGTCGCCGCCATCGGCCAGCGCGCTGAAGAGATCGACCATCGCGACATTCGACAGCACGCCGAGTGCCGCGGCGCGGTCCGCGACGGCGGCGCGATCGACCAGCGGGACCGCGGGGGCCAGCGCCTGCCAGCCGCGCACCTGCGGGCCGACCGTGGCGTAGAGTTCGTCGGGGACCGCGACCCCGGTGGCGGTGGCGAGCCCGAAGCGCCAGGTGGTCAGCTGCACGACCGGCGCCCAGTCGATCGAGACCGCGCGGCGGCTGTTCAGCCCGGCGCCCATGACCTTCTGCGCCAGTTGCAGGTCGATGCCGCTGGCGATGCGGCGGCGGCGGATGTCGGCCACCAACGGCTGCGTCCGCGCGGCGCCGGTCAGCCCGGCGCACATCGCGCGCGCGACGATCCACGCGCGCTCGCTGCCCCCCGCGCCGCTTGCCAGCGGGCACAGCCCGGCCGGGTCGCCGGTGGCGAGCGCGGCCTGCATCCAGACCTCGCGCAGCTTCGGCGTCACCCGGTCGCTGTCGACCGACTGCGCGACCGCGCGCGCCGCCACCGATTCGCCCATCCGCAGCAGCAGCCACGCACGCTCGGCGGCGAAATCCGCCCCGTCGACGCGCGCCGGGGTCTCCACCTTGGCGACCAGCATCCGTCGCAGCGCGATCGAGAGCCAGCGTGACGGCAGCGGCGCGGAGAGATAGCGCATCAACCGTTCGACATAGCGGCCGTCGGCGTCGCCGAAGGCGTCGCGGGCGAACCCGTCATCGGCGCCGACCGCGCGCAGCGAGCGGCGCGCGAACGACGGGAGTTCGTAGCGCGGCGTCGGTGCGGGCGACGGCGTCGCGGTCGGCGTCGGGAACGGCAGCGGCGGCAAGGGCGGGAGCGGCCCGGCAGGCGTCGTCGCCTGCACGCGCGGCGCGGTGGCGGGTGCGCTGGCCGCCGGCGTCGGCGCGGGCGCGGTCGCGGGCGCCGCCTCCCCGAAGCCGGGCGGCAGCAGCGATTCGGGGCGATCCTGCGCGAACGCCGCCGCGGCCAGGCCGAGCGCCGCGACGCCGGCCAGCGCGGCGCGTTTAGCCGGCGAGATTGCCAAGTTCGACCGCCTTCTCGACGCGCGTCACAGGCTGCTCGGTGGCGCGCCCCGCAAGGAAGAACAGCGCGCCCAGCACGATTACCAGCAGCACGACGACGGAGACAATCAACCGGGTCATGGATATCCCAACCTGCACACGCGCGAACGAAACGCATCCCCGGCCAAGCGCGTGCGTGCTGTTGCCGGGGACGGAACGCGCTGTATAGCCGCAGGGACGATGTTGCAAAGCCCGCCCGTCCCCACCCGTCGCCCGCCGCGTCGTCCGCTCCGCTGGACCGGCCGTCCGATCGTGCTGGTCGGGTTGATGGGCGCGGGCAAGTCGACGGTCGGCCGGCGGCTGGCGACAAGGCTCGCCCTTCCCTTCGTCGATGCCGATACCGAGATCGAGGCGGCGGCGGGGATGTCGATCGCCGACATCTTCGCGCAATTCGGCGAGGACTATTTCCGCGACGGCGAGCGCCGCGTGATCCAGCGGCTGATCGACGGCCGGCCGAAGGTGATCGCGACCGGCGGCGGCGCGTTCGTCAACGACGAGACGCGCGCGCTGATCCTGTCGGACGCGCTGGCGATCTGGCTCGACGCGCCGGTCGAGGTGCTGGCCGAGCGCGTGCGCCGCCGCGACACCCGCCCGCTGCTGCGGGGCAAGGATCCCGCCACGGTGCTGCGCGAGCTGGCGGCGGTCCGCAACCCGCTCTACGCGCTGGCGCATCTGCGCATCGCCAGCGCCAACGCCCCGCACGACACGACGGTGCGCGCGATCATGGAGGCTTTACGGAAATGACGACGGTGACGGTGGCGCTGGGCGACCGCAGCTACGACGTGCGGATCGAACCCGGGCTGCTGTCTCGCGCCGGGGAGGCGCTGGCACCGGTCGTCGGCACGCGCCCGGTGGTGATCGTCGCCGACGCCAATGTCGTCGGGCATCTCGCGACGCTGACCGCCGCGCTCGATGCCGCCGGTCTCCGCCATGCCGAGATCGTGCTGCCCGCCGGGGAAGGGTCGAAGAGCTGGGCGACGCTGGAGCGGCTGACCGACGAATTGCTGGCCTTGGGCGTCGAGCGCGGCGACCATGTCGTGGCGCTGGGCGGCGGCGTGATCGGCGACCTGGTCGGGTTCGCGACCGCGATCCTGAAGCGCGGCTGCGGCTTCGTACAGATCCCGACGACGTTGCTGGCGCAGGTCGATTCGTCGGTCGGCGGCAAGACCGGGATCAACGCGCGTGCGGGCAAGAACCTGGTCGGCGCGTTCCACCAGCCCAAGGTCGTGCTGATCGACCCCGACGTGCTCGACACGCTGCCGCCGCGGCAGGTGCGCGCCGGCTATGCCGAAGTCGTCAAATACGGGCTGATCGACGACGCCGACTTCTTCGCGTGGTGCGAGGCGAACGGTGCGTCGTTGCTGGCCGGCGATGCCGACGCGCGCGTCCACGCGATCGCGCACGCGGTCGCCGCCAAGGCGCGGATCGTCGGCGAGGACGAATTCGAGACGACCGGTCGGCGGGCCTTGCTGAACCTCGGCCACACCTTCGGCCATGCGCTGGAGGCGGAGGCGGGCTTTTCCGACCGGCTGCTGCACGGCGAGGCGGTAGCGGCGGGTTGCGGGCTGGCCTTCGCCTTTTCGGCGGCGACCGGGCGGTGTTCGCCCGACGACGCCGCGCGCGTCGCGGCGCACTGGCGCGACAGCGGCCTGCCGGACGGGCTGGCGGCATCGGGCGTGGACGCGCCGGCCGCGCGGCTGGTCGAGCATATGCGCCACGACAAGAAGATGGCGGCGGGCACCCTGCCCTTCCTGCTGGCGCGCGGCATCGGGCAGACATACCTCGACAAGACCGTGGCGCTGGCGGAGGTCGAGGCGTTCCTGGGCGAGGCCGGGCGGTAGCCGGCCCCTTCCGTCATACCCGCGTCGGCGGGAATCCGGAGCCTCCGACGTCGCGACTCTATCGACGAACCTGCGCGTCTGGATTCCCGCCTTCGCGGGAATGACGACGGCTCGGCGAGACCGACATAGGTAAGGAACGCGGCACCGAACCGTCCGTTACGCAGGCTCTGCCAAGGAGAGCCATATGCCGTATGTGAAGACGCGCGACGGGACCGACCTGTACGTCAAGGATTGGGGCGAGGGCCGGCCGGTGGTCCTGCTGCACGGCTGGCCGCTGTCGTCGGACAGCTGGGATCCGCAGATGAAGGCGCTGGCCGATGCCGGTTTCCGCGCGATCGCCTATGACCGGCGCGGGTTCGGGCGGTCGGGGCAGCCGTGGTCGGGCTATGATTACGACACGCTGACCGACGACCTGCACGACGTCTTGGAGGCGGCGGGCGCGACGCAGGATGTGACGCTGGTCGGCTTCTCGATGGGCGGCGGCGAGGTCGCCCGCTATCAGAGCCGCTACGACGGCAAGGGCGTGATCTCGGCGGCGCTGATCGGCTCGGTCGTGCCGTACATGCTGAAGACCGACGACAATCCCGACGGCGTGCCTGAGGAGACGCTCCAGCAGATCGCGGAGGGAATCCTGAAGGACCGCCCGAACTTCTTCCGCACCTTCTTCAAGGACTTTTTCGGGGTCGGCTATGTCACCAGCCCGGTCAGCGAGGCGGTGCTCGACTGGGCGCAGGGGCTGGCGATGCAGGCCGGGTTGCAGCCGACGCTGAAATGCGCGGAAAGCTTCGGCCACACCGACTTCCGGCCGGACCTGCCGGCGTTCCGTGTGCCGACGCTGGTGCTGCACGGCACCGCCGACAAGACGGTGCCGATCGACGCCAGCGGGCGCGCGGCGGCGGCGGGGATCGCGAACGCGCAGCTGGTGGAATATGACGGCGCGCCGCACGGCCTGTTCGCGACCGAGAGCGATCGGTTGACGCAGGACCTGCTGACGTTCCTGGGGCGGTAAGGCTTTCCACTCCTCCGTTCGTCCTGAGCCTGTCGAAGGGCGTGTTCTGGGCACGTGCTTCGACAAGCTCAGCATGAACGGTGTGGGTGCCGCGTTCCTCACGAAGCGCCGCCGCCCTCACTTCAGCGGCACGATCACCTCGTCGGGGTGCGCGACGTTCAGCTCCTTGCGCACCAGTTCGTCGACCATGTCCGGGTTCGCATGGCGTGGATCGAGCAGCGCGACGCGGTTCTGGAGCATCGTCCGCCGATGATCGAGCGTGGCGTAATGACGTTCGCGTGCCATCAGTTGGCGCTTGTAATCGCCCAGCGCGATCAGCCCGTTGGGCCCCAGCACCGCATAGGCGCCGAAGAACGCCATGATCGACACCGCCAGCGCCGGGAAGGCGGCGCGGCGCAAGGTCTGCGAGAGGCGGTTCGACGGACGGGGCATGACACTCGCGATTCTCGCGAGTCGCCACGCCCTTTGCAAGTCCTATCAGCGCGTCCGCAGCACGTCGCGACCGGCATAGCGCGCCATGCCGCCGAGTTCCTCCTCGATGCGGATCAGCTGATTGTATTTGGCGAGCCGGTCCGAGCGCGCCAGGCTGCCGGTCTTGATCTGCCCGCAGTTGGTGGCGACCGCCAGATCGGCGATCGTCGCATCCTCGGTCTCGCCCGAGCGGTGCGACATCACCGCGGTATAGCCGGCACGCTCGGCGACGCGGATCGCCTCCAGCGTCTCCGACAGCGTGCCGATCTGGTTGACCTTCACCAGCAGCGAATTGGCCAGCCCCTGCGCGATGCCGTCGCGCAGCCGCTTCGGGTTGGTGACGAACAGGTCGTCGCCGACCAGCTGCACCTTCTTGCCGACCGCATCGGTCAGCGCCTTCCAGCCCGCGAAATCGTCCTCGGCCATGCCGTCCTCGATCGAGAAGATCGGGTAGCGCGCGACGAGATCGGCCAGGTAATCGGCCATCGCGCCGGGCTCCAGCGTGAGGTTCTCGCCGGAGATGACGTACTTGCCGTCCTTGAAGAACTCGGTCGCCGCGCAGTCGAGCGCCAGCATCACGTCCTCGCCCGGCGTATAGCCCGCGCGCTCGATCGAGGTCATGATGAAGTCGAGCGCGTCGGTGGTGCTCGCCAGGTTCGGCGCGAACCCGCCCTCGTCGCCGACCGCGGTCGCCAGCCCCTTCTCGCTCAACCCCTTCTTCAACGTGTGGAAGATCTCCGACCCGCAGCGCACCGCCTCGGCGAGCGAATCCGCGCCGACCGGCACGATCATGAATTCCTGGAAGTCGATCGGATTGTCGGCATGCTCGCCGCCGTTGATGATGTTCATCATCGGCACCGGCAGGACATGCGCCGCGACGCCGCCGACATAACGGTAGAGCGGCAGCCCGCGTGCATCCGCCGCCGCCTTGGCGACCGCCAGGCTGACGCCCAGGATCGCGTTGGCGCCGAGCCGGCCCTTGTTCTCGGTGCCGTCCAGCTCGATCATCGTGCCGTCGATCTCCAGCTGGTCCTCGGCGTCCAGCCCGATGATCGCGTCGGCGATCTCGTCGTTGACCGCCTCGACTGCGTCGTCGACGCCCTTGCCGCCCCAGCGCGCCTTGTCGCCGTCGCGCTTCTCGACCGCCTCGTGCGCGCCGGTCGACGCGCCCGAGGGAACGGCGGCGCGACCGAAGCTGCCGTCGTCGAGCAGCACGTCCACCTCCACGGTCGGATTGCCGCGGCTGTCGATGATCTGGCGCCCGTGCAGGTCGATGATTGCGGTCACGAAACGATCCTCCTAGCTTGCCGCCCCGGCGACAGGGCACGCGCGCCTCCTAGCGGGCGCCCGGCGATGCTGCAACGCGATGGAACCCGCGGCATCGCCACCGGTTTGTTTGACCTCGACCAGGGAAGGAATGATCATGGCCGACGAGCAGGACCGCGACACGCTCCAGCAAACCACCGCGGCGGATGCGTCCCCGCCCCCCGCCGATGCCGCCTTCACGCCGGCCGCGCCGTTGAAGGACGCGGGCGTCGATTTTTCGCCCGAGGATGGCGCATCGTCCGACACGGGCACGGTCACTGGTGGCGGCAGCACGATCGCCGACGCCAAGCAGACTGTGATCGATCAGGTTTCCAAAGGTCGCGAACAGGCCGCCGACAAGGCGCGCGGGCTGGCCGAGGATGGCAAGGCGAAGGCCACCGATGCGCTGGCGCAGCTGTCGCAGTTGCTGACCGATGCGGCGGGCCAGGTCGACGAGAAGCTGGGCGCGCAATACGGGCAATATGCGCGTTCGGCCGCCGACCGCGTGCAGGGCTTCTCCAGCGCGATCGACCAGAAGAGCATCGACGACCTGCTCGACGATGCACGCGCGCTGGTGCGCAAGAGCCCGGAGGTCGCGATCGGCGTGGCCGCCGGAGTCGGCTTCGTCGTCGCGCGGCTGATCGGATCGGCCGTCGACCAGCGCGATGCCTGATCGCATGGACGTGCGCGACCGCGTGCTGCCGGACAGCATCCCGCAGCTGGTGACCCAGCTGGCCACCGACGCGCGCGACGTCGCCAGGGCGGAGGTGGCGCTGGCGAAGGCCAAGGCGCTGTCGACCGTCACGCGCTACAAGACCGCCGCGATCCGCTTCGCGGTCGCCGGGGTACTGGCGCTGGCCGGGCTGATCGCGCTGCTGGTCGGGGCGATCGTCGCGCTGGCGACGCTGATCGGCCCGGGCTGGGCGACGGTGGCCGTCGTCGGGGTCGTGTTCGTCATCGCCGGCATCATCGCGCTGTCGGGCAAGAAGGCGCTGCGCGCATGAGCGCGGACGACGTCACGCTCGCCGAAGCGCGGGTTGCGGAGGCGCGCGCCCGGCTCGACGGAACGGTCGAGCGGTTGCAGACCGAACTCGAACCCCGCCGCCTCGCGCGGGTCGCGCTTGCCGAGGTGACCGACGGCGGCGAGCGGGTGGCGCGCGTCGGTGCCGATGCCGCACGGCGCAACCCCGGCCTGCTCGCCGGGGGTGCCGGGCTGCTCGCGGCGGTGGTGGTCGGACGCGGGATCGCGCGGTTGTTCGGCAAGAAGAAGCGGCAGAAGCAGCTGCCGCCCCCAGAGGATTTCGCGCGAGCGGAAAGGATCGGATCATGACGGACGTGAACAAGGATCAGGAACAGCACGGTCGCCTGCGCGACGGCGTCGATCAGGCACGCGAGGCCGCGGTGCACGCGCTCGACACCGCCAAGCACCGCGCCAGCGACGCCGCGCACGCAACGGCAGAGACGCTGGAATCGAACCCGCTCGGCGTCCTGGTCGGCGGGCTGGCGCTGGGTGCGGTCGTGGCGGCGATCCTGCCGCGCAGCCAGCGCGAGAAGGACCTGCTGGCCGGGGTCGGGCGCAAGATCAACGCCGCGGCGGTCGCGGCGCTGGCGGCGGCGAAGGAAGCCGGTCGCGCCGAGCTCGACGAACTCGGGCTGACGCCCAACGCCGCGAAGGGTCAGGCCAAGTCGCTGTTCCAGGGCGTGCTGAAGGCGGCGGGCACCGCGGGGACCGCGGCGGCGCAGGCGGGCAAGGAACAGGTGAAGAGCGCCTCCTGATCCCCCTTCAAAGCGCGCGCGCACCGCGCTAAGGAAAGCGAAAGCCGGCGGGCGGTAAAGGCGCGCCGACCTCGACGAAACGGGAGAGCCGACGGATCGCACCCCGCGACCCGTCGGCTTTTTCGGGTCCCGCGCGGTCGGCGATCGACGGGCGCGCCGCGATCGTCCAACCCTCCTTCGGAGTGCGTGCATGAGCAAGCTTCACCTGGTATTCGGCGGTCGCGTCAGCGATCCGCGCACCCTCGACTTTGCCGACCTGACGTCGATCGACATCGTCGGCGTCTTCCCGGACTATGCCAGCGCCGAAAAGGCCTGGCGCGCCGCCGCGCAGCGCACCGTCGACGACGCCGAGATGAAGTATGTGGTGGTGCACCTCCACCGCCTGCTGGAGCCGGATTTGGTCAACAAGCCGGCGGCGTAAGGCGGCGCTGTCGAGTGGGTCGTTTTCGCTGGCGGCGGAGATCCGGCACGTTGCGTTTGCCCTGACCTGACGAAGGGCGTTCCGTTTAGCATGTGCGTCGACAAGCTCGGCGCGCGGCCGGATGAAGATACCGGTGGCGTCGATATCGGTCGCGCTGCGACCGACGCGCTCGACGTACCACGGTTCGTCATTCCCGCGAAGGCGGGAATCCAGAGCCGCTGACGGTAGCGCCTCCATCTACAGGCCTGCGCGTCTGGATCCCCGCCTGCGCGGGGATGACGAAGTGCGGGGCGACGGGGGATAGGAGGGTGATCCGACTGCGAGGGTGACGAGCATACGATGTGCGCCCGGTGAGGCCGGACCTCCCCTGCGCCGCCGTCTCCAATTTCACGGTGGCGGGCAACCAGAACCTCCGAAGCCAGCGCCTCTATCGACAGACCTGCGCGTCTGGATCCCCGCCTGCGCGGGGATGACCGCAGGTGCGATCCGCGCGAGGCCCCTCAGAACAGTTCGTCGAGCAATCGATGGAAGCGCAGGCGCGGCGTGTCCGGCGAGCCGATGCCGATCTCATCAAGGAACGCCGCTTGCGCCGCCGCGCCGTAGTCGGCGAGATTTTGCCAGAAGATGGCAATGTCCTGATAGCGATCGGCCACCCCCAAACGGCCGACATCGATGCAGCCCGTCAGCACGCCCGCGGCATCGAACAGCAGATTGCCGAGCGACAGATCACCGTGCGTCACGACGCGATCGGTCGCGGCATGGCGCAGCGCCTCCGCTTCCGCCAGCACGCGCGCGGCGCTCCAGCCCTGATGCTCGTCGTCGAAATCGTCCTCGTCCACGACGCCGGCCGCCACGTTCCGCCGCGCCGCGGCCAGGCGGATACCCGCACCGGCGTCGAACGGGCAGTCGTCGACGGGCAGCGCATGAAGCGCGCGCACGAAGGCGGCAAAGCCCGTGATGATCGACGCAAGCATCTGGGGTCGATCGGCCAGCCAGCCATCGCCTGTCCGCCCCGGCACGGCCGCGGTCAGCAGCCACGCCGCATCCTCCTCGACCACTGCCGAGATCAGCCGTGCCGCGGGCACCCGCCCCTGCAACCAGCGCAGACGGATCGCTTCGTCGGCCACCGCCTCCGCCACCGGGCCTTCGCCGAACTTCAGGAACATCGCGTCGCCACCAGGCGCGGCGAGCCGGTGAATGACGCCCCCCGACTCGCCTTCCGGCTCACGCTCCCATGTCGCGCCCGCCAACCGCTCCCGCCATGCCGGGGGGAGCGGGATCGGCATCAAATGAACTCGATCTTCGACACCAGGTAATAGCGATCGCCCGCCGGCACCGACACCTCGACCTCGTCGTCCAGGCTGCGCCCGATCAGCGCGCGGCCGAGCGGCGAATTGTAGCTGATCCGGCCGGTCTTGGCGTCCGCTTCGGTCTGGCCGACGATCTGGTACTTCACCGGCTTGTCGTCCTCGTCGAGCAGGGTGACGGTCGCGCCGAAGACGATCTTGTCGCCCGACAGGTCGCGCGGGTCGATGATCTGCGCGCGGCTGAGCTTGTCCTCGATGTCGGCGATGGTCGCCTCGACCTGCCCCTGCCGCTCCTTGGCGGCATGATATTCGGCGTTTTCCGACAGGTCGCCGTGCGCGCGCGCTTCCTCGATCGCGTCGACGATCAGCGGGCGCTCGGTCTTCAGCCGCTTGAGGTCCGCGGTCAGCTTTTCATAGCCTTCCTGCAGCATCGGCATCTTCTCGACGGTCGCCATCGCCCTTGTCCTTCGTAAAAACGCGTCCCCGGGCGGCCCCTCCCTAAGAAGCCGCCCCTGCCATCAGCACGAATGTCCGGGGATCAGTTGTGCGGCTGCGAATAATAGGATTGCAGCGGCCGTACTTCAAGGTTGCGTTCACCATCGCCGGTCACCGCCGCGCGGATCGCCTGCGCCGCCTGCACCGCCGCCGAGGCGGTGGTGAAATACGGCACCTTGCCGTTCACCGCCGAGGCGCGGATCGGCTGCGAATCCTTCAGGCTCTGCCAGCCCTCGGTGGTGTTGAAGATCAGGTCGATCGCGCCGTCCTTGATCCGGTCGACGATATGCGGACGGCCCTGCGCGACCTTGTTGACCGTCTCGACCGGCAACCCGGCACGCGACAGATGGTCGGCGGTGCCGGTCGTCGCGACGATCGCGAACCCGGCCTCCACCAGCGCGCGCACCGCGGGGACGATCGCGTCCTTGTCGCCGGGCTTCACGCTGACGAACACCGCACCGCTGGTCGGCAGGACGGTGCCCGCGCCCAGCTGCGACTTGGCGAAGGCGGTGGTGAAATCGGGCGAGATGCCCATGACCTCGCCGGTGCTCTTCATCTCCGGCGACAGCACCGGATCGATGCCGGGGAAGCGTGCGAAGGGGAACACCGCTTCCTTGACCGCGAAATAGTCGATGTCGCGGTCGATCTTCGGCAGGTCGCGCAAGCGCTCGCCCGCCATCACGCGGCTGGCGATCTTGGCGATCGGCGCGCCGATCGCCTTGGCGACGAACGGCACGGTACGGCTGGCGCGCGGGTTGACCTCGATGAGGTAGACCTGCCCGTCCTTCACCGCGAACTGGATGTTCATCAGCCCGACGACGTTCAGCCCGTGCGCCAGCGCCTCGGCCTGCCGCTCGATCTCGGCGACGATCTCGGCGGGCAGCGAATAGGGCGGGATCGAACACGCGCTGTCGCCCGAATGGACGCCCGCCTCCTCGATATGCTGGAGCACGCCGGCGACCACCACGTCGGTGCCGTCGCAGATCGCGTCGACGTCGACCTCGATCGCGTCGCGCAGATACTGGTCGATCAGCACCGGCGCATCGCCCGACACCTGGACGGCGGTCTGGATATAATCCTCCAGCTGCTGGTCGCTGTCGACGATCTCCATCGCGCGCCCGCCCAGCACGTAGCTGGGACGCATCAGCACCGGATAGCCGATGCGATTGGCGACGTTCAGCGCCTCCTCGCGGCTGCGCGCGATGCCGTTGGCGGGCTGGAGCAGCTTGAGCCGGTTGACGAGCGCCGCGAAGCGCTCGCGGTCCTCGGCGAGGTCGATCGCGTCGGGGCTGGTGCCGAGGATCGGGATCCCGGCCTTCTCCAGCGCGCGCGCGAGGTTCAGCGGGGTCTGCCCGCCGAACTGCACGATCACCCCGACCAGCTCGCCCTTCGACTGTTCGACGTGCAGGATCTCCAGCACGTCCTCCGCGGTCAGCGGCTCGAAATACAGGCGGTCCGACGTGTCGTAATCGGTGCTCACCGTCTCCGGATTGCAATTGACCATGATCGTCTCATAGCCGGCATCCGCCAGCGCGAAGCAGGCGTGGCAGCAGCAGTAATCGAATTCGATCCCCTGCCCGATCCGGTTCGGCCCGCCGCCCAGGATCACGATCTTGCGCCGGTCGGACGGCAGCGCCTCGTTCTCGGGCTCGCCGAAGCTCGGCGCCTCGTAGGTCGAGTACATGTACGGCGTCTTCGCGTCGAACTCCGCCGCGCAGGTGTCGATCCGCTTGAAGACGGGGCGCACGCCCAGCTTCAGGCGATGCTCGCGCACCTCGTCCTCGGTCACGCCGCCGGTCATCGCCTTCACCGCCTCGTGGATCAGCCCCGAGCCGCGCGCGATCCCGCGGCTCATGCCGCGCAGGTTCGCCGATTGCAGCGCCAGCCACGCCAGCCGCTTGTCGGAGAAGCCCATCGCCTTCAGCCGGCGCATGCCCGCCGCGTCGATCGGCAGGCCGTCCTTCATCACCTCGGCCTCGGCCGCGACAATCTCGGCCATCCGCTCCAGGAACCACGGATCGTACTTCGCGATTGCGTGCACTTCGGCGACGGTGAAGCCTTCCCGAAGGGCTTGGGCCGCGACCAGCAGCCGGTCGGGCGAGGCGACCGCCAGCGCGGCCTCGATCTCGGCGCGCGGCGCGCCGACCAGCCGGTCGACGTTGTTGAAGCCCGACAGCCCGGTCTCCAGCCCGCGCAATGCCTTTTGCATCGATTCGTGGATGTTGCGCCCGATCGCCATCACCTCGCCGACCGACTTCATCGCGGTGCCGAGGACGGCTTCCGCGCCCTTGAACTTTTCGAACGCGAAGCGCGGGATCTTGGTGACGACGTAGTCAATCGTCGGCTCGAACGACGCCGGGGTCGCAGCCGTAATGTCGTTCTCGATCTCGTCGAGCGTATAGCCGACCGCGAGCTTGGCCGCGACTTTGGCGATCGGGAAGCCGGTCGCCTTCGACGCCAGCGCCGAGGACCGCGACACGCGCGGGTTCATCTCGATCACGATCAGGCGGCCGTCCTTCGGATTGACCGCGAACTGCACGTTCGACCCGCCGGTCTCGACGCCGATCTCGCGCAGCACCGCGATGCTGGCGTTGCGCATGATCTGATATTCCTTGTCGGTCAGCGTCAGCGCCGGCGCGACGGTGATCGAGTCGCCCGTATGGACGCCCATCGGATCGACGTTCTCGATCGAGCAGATGATGATGCAATTGTCCGCACGGTCGCGGACCACCTCCATCTCATATTCCTTCCAGCCGAGCAGCGATTCCTCGATCAGCACCTCGGTGGTGGGCGACGCGTCCAGCCCCTTGCGGACGATCTCGACGAATTCCTCGCGGTTGTACGCGATCCCGCCGCCGGTGCCGCCCAGCGTGAAGCTGGGGCGGATGATCGCGGGCAGCCCGACCTTCTCCAGCCCGACCAGCGCCTCCGCCTCCGTATGCGCGATATGGCTGCGGGCGCTTTCCAGCCCGATCTTGTCCATCGCGTCGCGGAACTTCAGGCGATCCTCGGCCTTGTCGATCGCATCGGCATCGGCGCCGATCATCGTCACGCCGAATTTGTCGAGCGTGCCGTCACGGAACAGCGCCAGCGCGGTGTTCAGCGCGGTCTGCCCACCCATCGTCGGCAGGACCGCGTCGGGGCGCTCCTTCTCGATGATCTTCGCGACGACCGCGGGCGTGATCGGCTCGACATAGGTGGCGTCGGCCAGTTCGGGATCGGTCATGATCGTCGCCGGGTTCGAATTGACCAGAACGATGCGATAGCCCTCTTCCTTGAGCGCCTTGATCGCCTGCGTGCCCGAATAATCGAACTCGCACGCCTGCCCGATGACGATCGGACCCGCGCCGATGACGAGGATGGAGGAGATGTCGGTGCGTTTGGGCATTAGTTCTCTTCCGAAGCTGGTGCGTTGCCGATGAAGGAGATCCTGTTCATCGGCACGACTGCGCTGACTTTTCTGAGCACGCACTCAGTCTGGGTGAAATCGACATTCGGGCCGCTGCGAAACACGACCACGCTGCCATTCATGACGACCGTGTCACGCGGGACATGACATGCGTCTGCCATTGCGTGCAGGTCAGCCTGGGTCACTTCATGGCGACGCTGGCTCGGTTGCGCCGCAACCTGCATGGCAAGTGCGACCAATACGCTCATTTACCTAGCGAACCCACGAACCGCTCGAACAGATAGAAACTATCCTGCGGTCCCGGGCTCGCCTCGGGATGGTACTGCACGCTGAACGCCGGGCGATCGGTCAGCTCCAGCCCCGCGTTCGACCCGTCGAACAGCGACACATGCGTCTCGCGTGCGTTCGCGGGCAGCGACTCGCGCTCGACCGCGAAGCCGTGGTTCATGCTGGTGATCTCGACCGCGCCGTCCGTCACGCGCTTGACCGGGTGGTTCGCGCCGCGGTGGCCCTGGAACATCTTGGTCGTGCGCGCACCGACCGCAAGTGCCAGCAACTGGTGGCCGAGGCAGATGCCGAACAGCGGCTTGCTCGTATCCAGCAGCTGGCGGATCACCGGCACGGCGTACTCGCCGGTCGCGGCGGGGTCGCCGGGGCCGTTCGACAGGAAGATGCCGTCCGGGTTCAGCGCCATGATCTCGTCGAAGGTCGCGGCTGCGGGCACCACAGACACCTTCGCCCCAGCCTGAACCAGATTGCGGAAGATGTTGAACTTGCTGCCATAGTCGATCGCGACCACGTGCGGGCGCTCGCCCTCGTCGCCGGCGTCGTAGCCGAAGCCGAGCCGCCAGATCCCGCCCGCCCACGTGCCGTGCGTCTCGCGGGTCACGTCCTTGGCGAGGTCCATGCCCTCCAGCCCCGGCCAGCCGCGCGCCATCCTGAGCAGCGCGTCGAGATCGAAGTCGCCCGTCGGCGAATGCGCGACGACGCCGTTCGGCGCGCCCCCGGAGCGGATGCGGCGCGTCAGTGCGCGGGTGTCGATGCCGGCCAGCCCGATGCGCGTGTGACGCTTCATCCAGCCGTCGAGGTTCTCCATCGCGCGGAAGTTCGACGGCGCGGTCGGGTCCTCGCGAACGATCATGCCCAGCGCATGCGGGTTGTCCGCCTCGATATCGTCGGGGTTCGCGCCGACGTTGCCGATGTGCGGGAAGGTGAAGGTGATGATCTGCCCGGCGAAGGACGGATCGGTCATGATCTCCTGATAGCCGGTCATCGCGGTGTGGAAGCACACTTCGCCGACCGCGGCGCCCTCCGCGCCGAAGCCTCGGCCCCACGCGACCTCGCCATTGGCCAGGACGAGAACGCCGGTGGCGCCTTCGGGCATGGGGGCGTGCGGAAACTCAGGCTCGGCCATGATCGGCGGGCACTCCTTGAATGGGTCGGCAATGTCGCTAAGCCCCGCCCGCTAGAGACGCATCGGCGATGCGTCAATCGGTTAAGGACGAGTGGATGATTCGCGACGACATCAAGGCAGCGCAGATCGCGGCGATGAAGGCCGGCGACAAGGAAGCGCGCGGCGCTATCGGTCTGATTCAGGCCGCGATCAAGAACCGCGATATCGAAGCGCGCACCGGCGCGGCGCCCGCGGACGACGACGCGCTGGTGATCGAGGTGCTCCAGAAGATGGTCAAGCAGCGCCGCGAATCGATCGCGATGTACGAACAGGGCGGCCGCGCCGAACTGGCGGCGGCGGAGGCGGCGGAAGTCGCGGTGATCGAACGCTTCCTGCCCGCGCAGATGAGCGAGGAGGAGACCAGGGCGGCGATCGAGACGATCAAGGCCGATCTGGGCGCGTCGGGCATGAAGGACATGGGCCGCGTGATGGCCGAGCTGAAGGCGCGGCACGCGACGACGCTCGACATGAGCAAGGCGAGCGGACTGGTGAAGGCGGCGCTGGGGTGAGGCAAACTCCCCTCCCGCTTGCGGGAGGGGTCGGGGGAGGGCAGATGGAGCAGCGCACCAAAGCACAACGGCTTCGTCGCGAAGCCACCTCCGCCGAGCGCCTGCTGTGGCAGCATCTCTCTGCCAGGAAGGTTGCAGGCACGCGTTTCAACCGCCAAGTGCCGATCGGGCCGTACATCTGCGACTTCGTAGCGCGATCCGTCGGTCTCGTCGTCGAGGTAGATGGCGGCCAGCATGAATGGCAAAGTGACAAAGACGCGACTCGGACGCGCTATCTGGAAGGTCTTGGTTACACGGTGATACGCTTCTGGAACCACGACGTGACGGAACGCACAGCGGGCGTGGTGCAGCGTATCGAGACAGCGCTGACCGCGCTTCCCTCCCCCGACCCCTCCCGCAAGCGGGAGGGGAGTAGATGACCCTCACCCCCGCCTTCCTCGACGAACTGCGCGCGCGCACCTCGCTGACCGCGCTCGTCGGCAAGACCGTCAAGCTCACCCGCGCCGGTCGCGAGTCGAAGGGCTGCTGCCCGTTCCACAACGAGAAGACGCCCAGCTTCTACGTCAACGATGACAAGGGCTTCTATCACTGCTTCGGTTGCTCGGCGCACGGCGATGCGATCCGCTGGCTGACCGATCACCAGGGCCTGCCGTTCATGGACGCGGTGAAGGAACTCGCCGCCGCCGCCGGCATGGAGGTCCCCGCCCCCGATGCGCGCGCCGCGCAGCGTGCCGAGCGGGCCAAGTCGCTCCACGACGTGATGCAGGCCGCCGCCGACTGGTTCGCGCAACAGCTGAACGGCATCGACGGCGCGGAGGCGCGCGCTTTGCTCGACCGCCGCGGGATCAAGGACGCGACCCGCAAGGCGTTCGCGTTCGGCTATGCCCCCGACGCGCGCGGCCGCCTGCGCACCGCGCTCAAGGACTTCGGCGACGACATGCTGGTCGAGGCCGGGCTGCTGATCCAGGTCGAGGGGAAGGAACCCTACGATCGCTTCCGCGGCCGGCTGATGATCCCGATCCGCGATCCGCGCGGCCGCGTGATCGCGTTCGGCGGGCGGATCATCGGCGAGGGCGAGCCGAAGTATCTCAACTCGCCCGACACGCCGCTGTTCGACAAGGGCCGCACGCTCTACAACCTCGACCGCGCGCTTCCGGCCGCGCGCAAGACCGCGCGGCTGTTCGTGGTCGAGGGCTATATGGACGCGATCGCGCTGGCGCAGGGCGGCATCGGCGAGACGGTCGCCCCGCTCGGCACCGCGCTGACCGAGCAGCAGCTGGAGCGGTTGTGGCGCGTGGTCGACGTGCCCGCCCTGTGCTTCGACGGCGACAAGGCCGGGCAGAAGGCCGCGATCCGCGCCGCGCACCGTGCGCTGCCGATGCTGGCGCCCGGCCGCAGCCTGTCGTTCGTGACGCTGCCCGAGGGGCAGGACCCCGACGACCTGATGCGTGCCAAGGGCGCGGCGGCGTTCGAGGCGCTGGTCCGCGAGGCCGAGCCGCTGGCCGACCGGCTGTGGAAGCACGAGCTCGCCGCCGAACCGCTCGACACGCCCGAGCAGCGCGCCGGTCTGCGCAAGCGGCTGGCCGATCTGGCGGAGACGATCGCCGACCCCTCCGTCAAGGCCGAGTACAAGGCCGAGTTCCGCCACCGCTTCGACGACCGTTTCGCGCGCCAGCGCCAGCCGTTCCAGCAACGCCAGCCCTTCTATCCGATGGGGCAGCGCAAGCCGGGCCAGAAATGGACCCCGCCCGCCCCGCCGGTGACCGACGATGCCAAGAAGGTCCGCGCCGCCGGCAACATCGACCGCGTGCTCGCCAAGGCGGTGCTCGCCGGGCTGATCCGCCACCCGGCCGAGATCGCGCGCCACATGGAGGTGCTGGGCAGCCTGAAACTGGCCGACGGCGCGCTCGGCCGGCTGTTCGAGGCGGTGGTCGACGTCGCGCTGGAGGATCGCCGCACCGCGCCGCTTGATAGCGGGCGCATGGTCACCATATTGGCACGGTCCGGTTTCGAGGCGATCGCCCACGATCTTCTGAGAGCCGATACGATGCCCTATTCGTTCACCCGCGCCGGCGGCGACGAGCGGCAGGCGCGCGACGACCTCGACGAGGCGATCGCGGTCCTTGTCGCACGGCCGGAGGTGGATGCGGCGCTCGCGGAGGCAACCTCCGCGATGAAGACGCATTTCACCGCCGAGGCGTTCGAACGACAGGTGGCATTGGTGAACGAACAGCGGGCGCTGGACGAGCGGCTTGCAAATCTGGTGCAGGCAAACGAAGACGCCCGCGCGCTTGGACCCGAGGACGATTGATGGCGAAGATGAACGGTGGCGGTGGTGACGAAGGCGCGGAAGTGGCCGATGCCCCGCTGATCGACCTGAATGACGCGAACATCAAGAAGCTGATCGCGCGCGCCAAGAAGCGCGGCTACATCACCTACGACCAGCTCAACGAGGCGCTGCCGCAGGACCAGATGTCGTCCGACCAGCTCGAGGACGTGATGTCGGCGCTCAACGAGATGGGCGTCAACATCGTCGAGAACGAGGAAGCGGGCGAGGACGGCGAGAGCGAGGAGCGCGCCGACGACGACGAGCAGGAAGCCGTCGACGGCGGCGAGGTCGACGGCTCGGCGCCCGCGGTCGAGAAGAAGAAGGAGACGGTCGATCGCACCGACGATCCCGTCCGCATGTACCTGCGCGAGATGGGGGCGGTCGAGCTCCTGTCGCGCGAGGGCGAGATCGCGATCGCCAAGCGCATCGAGGCCGGCCGCGACACGATGATCCTCGGGCTGTGCGAAAGCCCGATCACCTTCAACGCGATCATCGACTGGTCGACCGCGCTGAACGAAGGCACGATGCAGCTGCGCGAGATCGTCGATCTCGACGCGATGCTGTCGAAGGGGCCGTCCGCCGAGCAGGTGGAGGGCGCCGAGGACGACACGGGCGAGATCAGTGCGTCCAACGCCGGGCCGCAGTTCAAGGACGAGGAAGAGCCGGAGGAGGCTCCCGCCGACGACGACGACGACATGACCGAGCGCCGCGCGCCGCGTCCCAGCGACGACGAGGAGGAGGACAATACCCTCAGCCTGGCGCAGATGGAGGAGACGCTCAAGCCGCAGGCGCTGGAGAAGTTCGCCAACATCACCGCCATCTATCGCAAGTTCTCCAAGATGCAGGAGAGCCGGCTGGAGGCGATGGGCAACGGCGTCGAGCTGTCGCAGGCCGAGGAGCGCAAGTATCAGAAGCTGCGCGAGGACCTGACCGCCGAGGTCGAGAGCGTCCAGTTCCACCAGACGAAGATCGAGTATCTGGTCGACCAGCTGTACAGCTACAACCGGCGCCTCACGACGCTGGGCGGGCAGATGCTGCGGCTGGCCGAGCGGCACAAGGTCAACCGCAAGGACTTCCTCGACCGCTATATGGGGCATGAGCTGGACGAGGGCTTCCTCGCCTCGGTCAGCGGCCTCGACAAGAAGTGGACGGCGTTCGCGACCAACGAGGTCGCGGCGGTCGATCGCATCCGCACCGAGATCAGCGAGATCTCGCAGCAGACCGGCATGGCGCTCAGCGAGTTCCGCCGGATCGTCAACATGGTCCAGAAGGCGGAGCGCGAGGCGCGCATCGCCAAGAAGGAGATGGTCGAGGCGAACCTGCGGCTCGTGATCTCGATCGCCAAGAAGTACACCAACCGCGGGTTGCAGTTCCTGGACCTGATCCAGGAGGGCAACATCGGCCTGATGAAGGCGGTGGACAAGTTCGAGTATCGCCGCGGCTACAAGTTCTCGACCTATGCCACCTGGTGGATCCGCCAGGCGATCACGCGTTCGATCGCCGATCAGGCACGCACGATCCGCATCCCGGTGCACATGATCGAGACGATCAACAAGCTGGTGCGCACCAGCCGCCAGTTCCTGCACGAGCAGGGCCGCGAGCCGACCCCGGAGGAGATGGCCGAGCGGCTGTCGATGCCGCTGGAGAAGGTCCGCAAGGTGATGAAGATCGCCAAGGAGCCGATCAGCCTCGAAACGCCGATCGGCGACGAGGAGGACAGCCACCTGGGCGACTTCATCGAGGACAAGAACGCGGTCATCCCGGTCGACGCGGCGATCCAGGCGAACCTGAAGGAGACGGTCACCCGCGTCCTCGCCAGCCTCACCCCGCGCGAGGAGCGCGTGCTGCGCATGCGCTTCGGGATCGGCATGAACACCGATCATACGCTGGAGGAGGTCGGGCAGCAGTTCTCGGTGACCCGCGAGCGCATCCGCCAGATCGAGGCCAAGGCGCTGCGCAAGCTGAAGCACCCGTCGCGCAGCCGCAAGATGCGCAGCTTCCTCGACCAGTAAAGGTTAACCGGCCGGCAACCCCGATTGCCGGCCGGTCATCTTTCCGCCGCCCGTAAACCCGAACTTTACGCTCCTCCGCTACCCCCGATCCGTCGCCCGCGCTGCGGTGCGGTACGGTTCTCAAGCGGAGGAATGCGTGACCATCGCACTGGATAAGCGCCCGGGCGGGTGCGTCGACACGATCCTGGCGATGGTGGCCGCGGACGGTACGGCGGCGTCGCCGCACGCGCGCGCGCTGACGCAGCCGTCCGCGACGCTGCGCGACATCGCCGATGCCGTGCACGCGCTGTGCGTCATCCACGGCGCCTTCCCCGGCATCGTCGACCAGGCCGGCGCCAGCGGTATCGACCCGGCGGCGCGCGACTGGCTGGACCGCGCCGCCGCCGCGATGAGCGCCGAGCGCGCCTTGCTCGTCCGGCTGACCGCCGCCGCCGGTCCGCTCCCCTCCACCCCCGGCCAGGCCGCGTCGCAGGCCGCGATCCTGGCACAGCGCAACGCACTGGAGATGCTCGCCCGCTCCGACCGGCTCGGCTGCGCGACCGGCACCGCGATCGCCTTCGTGCTCGACTGGGCGGCGGTGCGCGGCGTTCTCGACAGTTGCGCCAGGCGCATGGCGCTGCCCACCGGCGACGATTTCACCCAGCCGGC
This sequence comes from Sphingomonas sp. BE138, assembly GCF_031456125.1. Classification (NCBI taxonomy): domain Bacteria; kingdom Pseudomonadati; phylum Pseudomonadota; class Alphaproteobacteria; order Sphingomonadales; family Sphingomonadaceae; genus Sphingomonas; species Sphingomonas sp. BE138. The sequence continues at coordinate 30,730 of NZ_JAVDUC010000012.1, read as the reverse complement.
GGCGGCGGCGCTCGCGCTCCTGCGCGCGACGCGGGCCAGCGCACCGGTCGAACGCGCGATGGCGTTCGGCGCGCAGCAGATGCTCGCGCAGCACCGCGGGCTGTGGCAGTTGCTGAAGGCGCGAGCGACGGCGCGCAGCGACCTGTGATCGCGGCTTAGCGGTTGCGCCGTCGACCGGGCACGCTATCCATACCCGATCTTCGATGAAGGACGGGACGGCGGATGCAGCGCTTCGAGGGCACGCAGGATTATGTCGCGACCGACGATCTGAAAGTCGCGGTCAACGCCGCGGTCGCGCTGCGCCGCCCGCTGCTGGTCAAGGGCGAACCCGGTACGGGCAAGACCGTGCTGGCGCAGGAGATCGCGCGCGCCGCGGGGGCCGAACTGATCGAGTGGAACGTCAAGTCGACCACCAAGGCGCAACAGGGCCTCTATGAATATGACGCAGTCGCCCGGCTACGCGACGGCCAGCTCGGCGACCCGCGCGTCCACGATATCGCCAATTACATCCGCCGCGGCAAATTGTGGCAAGCGTTCACCCGCCCCTCGTCCCCTGTCCTGCTGATCGACGAGATCGACAAGGCCGATATCGAATTCCCCAACGACCTCCTCCAGGAGCTCGATCGGATGGAATTCCACGTCTACGAAACCGGCGAGACCGTCCGCGCCGAACAGCGCCCGATCGTCGTCATCACCTCCAATAACGAAAAGGAGCTGCCCGACGCGTTCCTGCGGCGCTGCTTCTTCCATTATATCCGCTTCCCCGATCGCGAGACGATGCAGGCGATCGTCGACGTCCACTTCCCCGGCATCCAGAAGCTGCTGGTCGCCCGCGCGATGGACATCTTCTACGAGGTGCGCGAGGTGCCCGGGCTCAAGAAGAAGCCGTCGACCAGCGAGCTGCTCGACTGGCTCCGGCTGCTGCTCCACGAGGACATGCCGCTGGAGGTGCTCCAGAACCGCGATCCGACGAAGGCGATCCCGCCGCTCCACGGTGCGCTGCTGAAGAACGAGCAGGACGTCATGCTGTTCGAGCGGCTGGCGTTCATGGCGCGACGGCCTCAGCGCGGCTGATGTTCCTCGCCTTCCTCGACCAGCTGCGCAGCGCCGGCATCCCGGCGGGGATGAAGGAGCATCTGCTGCTGCTCGAGGCGCTCGAGGCGGACGTGATCGACCGTACGCCCGAACACTTCTACCATCTGTCGCGCGCGATCTACGTGAAGGACGAGGCACTCTACGACCGGTTCGACCGTGTCTTCGCGCACGTCTTCAAGGGGCTGGAAACCAGCTTCGCGAGCCCCGGCGGCGACGTTCCCGCGGAATGGCTGAAGGCGGTGGCGCAGCGTCATCTGTCACCCGAGGAGATGGCCGCGATCAAGGCGCTCGGGTCGTGGGACCAGATCATGGACACGCTGCGCGAGCGGCTGGCGGAGCAGCACGCGCGCCACGAGGGCGGGTCGACGTGGATCGGCACCGGCGGCACCAGCCCGTTCGGCAATTCCGGCTACAATCCGGAGGGCGTCCGGATCGGCGGCGAGTCGACGCACCGCCGCGCGGTCAAGGTCTGGGATCAGCGGATGTTCCGCGACCTCGACAACACCCGCGAGCTCGGCACCCGCAACATCAAGGTCGCGCTGCGCCGCCTGCGCCGCTTCGCGCGGGAGGGCGCGGCGGACGAGCTCGACATGGACGCGACGATCGCGGGCACCGCGCGGCGCGGCTGGCTGGACGTCGCGATGCGCCCCGAACGCCGCAATGCCGTCAAGCTGCTGCTGTTCCTCGACGTCGGCGGCTCGATGGACCCGCACGTCCGGCTGTGCGAGGAGCTGTTCTCCGCCGCCACCGCCGAATTCCGCCACCTCGAATTCTTCTACTTCCACAATTGCCCGTACGAGGGCGTGTGGAAGGACAACCGCCGCCGCTTCCAGGAACGCACGCCGCTGTGGGACGTGCTCCACCGCTTCGGCCACGACCACAAGCTCGTGCTGGTCGGCGATGCATCGATGAGCCCGTACGAGATCACGCAACCCGGCGGCTCGGTCGAGCATCTGAACGAGGAAGCCGGCGCGGTATGGCTCCAGCGGCTGACCGCCACCTATCCGGCCGCGGCGTGGCTGAACCCGCTCCCACGCGCGCACTGGGACTATACCGCCTCGATCGGGATCATCCGCGAGCTGATGGCCGATCGCATGTACCCGCTGACGCTCGACGGTCTCGACGAAGCGATGCGAGAATTAACGCGGAGGCGGTAACGTCGTCGCTGCGACCGCGATGCGCGCATGGCGCTAACGACCTGACCACCCATGCCGTTCGTACTGAGCCTGTCGAGGTACGTGAACCACACGAAGCGCTTGTGACACATGCTTCGACAGGCTCGGCACGAACGGTGGGGGTGATCCGTCAGCCCGAGACGCCGCGCTAACGACGACCTACCGCACCGGCGTGATCGTGATCCGCGCCGCCGGGTCCAGCCCGCCCTGGTGTGCCGGGCAGCGCGCGTAGCGGAAGTTCTTGTCGGTGCACAGCCACACCTCGTCCAGCGCGCCGCCGCGCGTCCCCGTCACGCGCATCATGTCGGCGCGCATCCCCGGATTGGCCGCCGCGATCGCCTCCGCCAGCCGCCCGGCGGTGATCGGCGCCTGCGCCAGCCGCGCCATGTCGGGAAAGCGCAAGCGGTGGAACATCGCGTTCGAACGCGCGAAATACCGCTCGGGCGTGTAGCCCGCCATGCACGTGCCGTGCTTGGCCCATTCGTGCTGCATCAGCTGCGGCGAGGGGGTCGCGCACAGATGGCGGCGGATGACCTGGCGCGACAGGATCGGCGTCGCGCGGCAATATTGCGGCCAGTCCTTGCCGATCCCGTCCGGCCACAGCCCGTGCAGCACGAAGCCGAAGCGGTTGCTGCCCCCGCACTGGAACCGTGCGTTCGGCCGATCGCCGTTCGTGCGGCAATATTCCGGGCTCCAGCTGATCGCGAGCGTGTAGCTGCCGATCGGCAGGCGGCGCACCGGCTGGCTGTCGGACGGCAGGTCGGGGCGCGGCCGCATCACGTTCGCCGGAATCGCGCACGACAGCGCCTGCGCCCCCGCCGCGCCGGGCAGCGCGATCGCCGCCGCCGCCGCCAGCGCCCATCTCGTCACCGTCGTCATGCCGCGTCTTCCCCGTCCCCGTCCCTGCCCTCGTGCTCGTCCTCGAGCGCCTCGCCGAACCACCGTTTCGCATCGGCATGGAACAATTGCAGCGTCGCCGCGACGCTCAAGGCCACGATCGCCGCCGACAGCAGCATCGCCACGACCGGCACCGATCCGCGGAACACCACCGCCAGGTTGATCACGAACCGCACCGTCGCCAGCCCGGTCAACACCGTGACGACCCATTTCGCCGCCAGGCTCGCCCGTCGCGCGACCAGATACCACAGCGCCAGCGTGATCGCGCAGCTCAGCAGCAGCGCGGCGGGCAGCAACCACCCGAACTGGGCGGTCTTGGGATCGACCGCCAGCCGGTCGGCGGTCATCTGCCAGCTGAACGCCCAGCCGATCAGCGAGACCACGAACGACGCCAGGTACAGCCGCTCGAACCGCACGATCGACGCCGGGCGCGCACCCGCGGCAAGGAACGCCAGCGGCGACCGTTTCTCCACCGGCTTCTTCTTCTTTCTCAGCTCGCTCATAGTTCTGCAAAGTCCAGCCCGATGTCGGCGGCGGGGGCCGACTGCGTGATCCGCCCGACGCTGACATAGTCCACGCCGCTGCGCGCGATGGCGCCGATCGTCTCCAGCGTGACCCCGCCCGACGCCTCGGTCGGCACGCGCCCGGCGACGATCGCCACCGCCGCGCGCAGCATGTCCGCCCCCATGTTGTCGAGCAAGAGGTGCGTGGCGCCCGCATCGATCGCGGGCGCGATCTGGTCCAGCCGGTCGACCTCGACGATGATCGTCGCGATCCCCGCCGCCTTGGCCAGCGCCGCCGCGGGACCGACCCCGCCGGCGACCGCGACGTGATTGTCCTTGATCATCGCCGCGTCCCACAGCCCCATGCGGTGGTTCTGCGCGCCGCCGGTGCGCGTGGCATATTTCTCCAGCCGTCGCAGCCCCGGAATGGTCTTGCGCGTGTCGAGCAAGGTCGCGCCCGAGCCCGCGATCGCATCGACATACGCCGCGGTCAGCGTCGCGATGCCCGACAGATGCTGCACCGTGTTCAGCGCCGATCGCTCCGCCGTCAGCAGCGCGCGCGCCGCGCCCGTCACCCGCATCAGCGCGGTGCCGGGCGCCACGCGATCGCCGTCGCGCACCAGCAGCTCGACCGCGGCGTCCGGGTCGAGGCGCCGGAAGAACGCCGCCGCGATCTCCAGCCCGCACACGGTGATCGCGTCGCGGCTGTCCATGACCGCGGCGAAGCGCGCCGCCGCGGGGATCACCGCCGCGGAGGTCACGTCGCCGCCGTCCCCCATGTCCTCCGCCAACGTCGTGGCCACGAACGTGTCGAGGTCGAACCCGTCGAGCAGGAAGGTCATGGCAGTCGCTCCGTTTCCTCGACGCCCCAGATGCGGTCGGTCTGGATGAAGCCCGCCTGCCCCTTCACGTCGAACCGGCACCAGCCGTTGCCGCACCGCGTGACGCGCCCGACGACGCCGGGCTGCGCACGCCACACGATCGTCGGCCCGCCCGGCCGGTCGCGCAGTTCGGCGGGCTCGGTCCCGCGCACGATGGCGGTGCGCCGGCTGCTGAGCAAAGCCTTCAGCATCCATCCTTGCGTGCCGTCCGGATCCTCGACGCGGCGCCACTCCTTGAACGCCTCCAGCACGCGCACGGGCAGATCGGCGCGGACATAGATCCAGCTCGCGGGGAAGTTGCGTCCCGGCCCGGTCCGCATCCGCGCGCGCGCCGCCGCGATCGAGCCGATGTACGGCGGCTGCTTCTCCTCGCTCGCCGCCGCCGCCGGCATCGGGGCGAGCAGCGAAAGGCACGCCGCCGCCGCCGCCACGATCGAGAATTGGTCCCTGTTCACGTCCGCCCTCTTGTTATCCCCGCCCTGTACGAACTGTCTGCGATGGCAACAAGGCCGCGGGCGGCCGCCGCATGAACCGTTGACGCCTGCGCGGGCTTTCGCCAAGCCGGGCGCATGGCCGATACGCGACGCTGCACCCATCCGAAGGTGATCGTGACGCGGCTGCTGCCCGACGTGGTGATGCGGCGACTGGCCGAATTGTTCGACCTCACCGCCAACCCCGACGACCTGCCGATGTCGCGCGACGCGCTGCGAGCGGCGATGGCGGACTGCGACGTGCTGGTCCCCGCGGTCACCGACACGATCGACGCCGCGCTGATCGCCGGGGCCGGCCCGCGGCTGCGGCTGATCGCCAATTTCGGTGCGGGCGTGAACCATATCGACCTGAAGGCGGCGCGCGCCCGCGGCATCATCGTCACCAACACGCCGGGCGTCCTGACCGAGGATACCGCCGACATGACGATGGCGCTGATCCTGTCGGTCCCGCGCCGCCTTGCGGAGGGCGAGAAGCTGGTCCGCTCGGGCGAGTGGAAGGGGTGGAGCCCCGGCGGGATGCTCGGCTACCGCATCGGCGGCAAGGCGCTCGGCATCGTCGGCATGGGGCGGATCGGGCAGGCGGTCGCGCGGCGTGCGCGCGCCTTCGGCCTCTCGATCCATTACCACAATCGCCACCGCCTGCCCAAGGTGGTGGAGGCGGAGCTGAATGCGGTCTGGCACCCCAACCTCGACGAACTGCTCGGCGCGGTCGACATCCTGACGATCCACACCCCGCTCAATGCCGACAGCCGCGACCTGATCGATGCGCGCCGCATCGCGCTGCTGCGCCCGCACGTGTTTGTCATCAACGCCAGCCGCGGCGGGATCATGGACGAGGATGCGCTGGTCGATGCGCTGGAGAACGGCCGCCTCGCGGGTGCCGGGCTCGACGTATGGCGTCACGAACCCGAAATCGACCCGCGCCTGCTCGCGCTGTCGAACGTGGTCATGACCCCGCACATGGGCTCGGCGACGTGGGAAGGCCGCGTCGCGTCGGGCGAGAAGGTCATCGCCAACATCCGCATGTGGGCCGACGGCCACCGCCCCCCGGATCAGGTGCTCGAAGGCTGGGCGTGACGCCCACCGCTTCGTGACGAAGCATGTCCGTTCGGAACCACCCCGGCGCGCGCGGCATTAAGCGGGCATTCATCTTAACCGGGAGCAACTTCATGAAAAAGATCGCCATGTCCGCCCTGCTCGTCACCGCCGCCGTGTCGATGTCCGCCTGCTCGACGCTGCGCGGTGCAGCGATCGGCGGTGCCGGCGGCGCGGGTGTCGCGGCGGCGACCGGCGGCAGCGTCGAGAAGGGCGCGGCGGTCGGCGGCGTTGGCGGCGCGGTGGTCGGCACCGTCGTCGACTGATCGGGTAGAAGGCGTTGCGGGCGGCGCGTCATCCGGACTGGATGGCGCGCCGTTTTCACGTCCAGAGGGTCGTCGTTCGGCGTCCTTTCCGGTCCGTTCGCACCGAGCTTGTCGAAATGCGGGTCGCAGGCGTTTCGCCCGCCGCACGTGCTTCGACAGGCTCAGCACGAACGGAAAGATGTGATCGCTCGCCGCAATCTCACCCCAGCAACGCCGCGCGCGCCAGATCCTTCGGCCGCCCGAACGACAGCAGGATCGCCGCAAGCTCCGCCCGTTCCGGCACGAACACCCCGCCGATCGGCACGCGCGACACCGGCCGCACCGGGCGCCAGGCACCGTCGGCGCGGACCTCCAGCTCGGCCATGACCTCGACCGGCATCGCGCCGCCCTCGGCGCGCGCGAACGGATGCGACCGGAACCGCGCGCTGGCCGCACCGATCGTCACCGTCCCCGGCCACGCCGCCAGCATCCGCGCCGCGTCACGCGCACTGACCAGCACGTCGACGTCCGCCACCGCGGTATCGGCCCCGTGCAGCCGCACCGCCGCGCTGCCGATCACCCACCACGGGTCTTCCGCCCCGCGCAGCGCCGCCGCCACCTGCGACAACGCCGCGCGCAGCATTAGTCCCCCGTCAGGATGCGATCGACCAGCTGCTTGACGGTCGGCACGAAGCCGTTGGAATAGAAGGGGTCGCGCTTGAAATTATACGCCGCATGCCCCGCGAACATCAGGTTCGCGTCGGTGTCGCCGCCGTGCGCGATGTCCTGCAACGTCTTCTGAATGCAGAAGCTGCGCGGATCGGCCAGCCGCCCGGTCGAGTTCGTCTCGGTATCCGCCCAGCTCGAGAACAGGCACTGGCTGAGGCAGCCCATGCAGTCGGCCTGATCCTTGCGGATCTCGCCCTTCTCCTGCGGCGTGACGAAGACCAACGTGTTGTCCGGCGTCTTCAGCGCATCGGTGAAGCCCGCCCCGAACCATTCGCGCGCGCGCAGCAGGTCGTTGCGGGTCACCCAGAAGTTCCTGCCCTTCACCCCGACGTCGAGCTGGAAGACATGGTCGCCCGCTTCCTGCGTCGAAAACGCGATCTGCCGCTCCGACCGCGCCTCCAGCGCGCGCAGGAACGGGTTGCGCACCGCCGACGAATAGAAGCCGGTCGGCGAGAAGCGGTGCAGCAGCACCTCGCCCTGCTCGATCTGCGTCAGCTTGGCCTTCCACCCCTCGGGGATCGGGCTCTCCTGCGTCAGCAGCGGTCGCGTGCCGTACTGGAAGGCGATCTGCCCCAGTTCCGGATTGTCGATCCAGTCGTTCCAGTCGCGCAGGTACCACACGCCGCCCGCCATCACGATCGGCGTCGTGTCGGGGATGCCGCCCTCGCGCATCGTCTCGCGCAGCGCCTTGACGCGCGGATACGGATCCTCGGGCTTCAGCGGATCCTCGGCGTTCGACAGGCCGTTGTGCCCGCCCGCCAGCCACGGATCCTCGTAGACGACCGCCGACAACCACTCGCTCGCCTTCGAATAGGCGCGCTTCCACAACGCACGGAACGCGCGGCCGGAGCTGACGATCGGCAGGTAGCTGACGTTGTACGACGCCGCGATCTCGGACAGCTTGTACGGCATGCCCGCGCCGCAGGTGACGCCCGCGACCAGCCCGCGCGTCCGCTCCAGCACGCCGTGCAGGATGCGCGGCGCGCCGCCCATTTCCCACAGCACGTTGATGTTGATCGCGCCCTTGCCGCCGGCGATGTCCCAGGCGCGCTGCACCTGCTGGACCGCGCCCTCGATCGCATAGGCGATCAGTTCCTCGTGCCGCTCGCGCCGGGTCAGCGCGCGATAGATCTGCGGGATGATCTTGCCGTCGGGGTCGTAGCTGTCGGCGTTCACCGCCGAGACCGTGCCGATCCCGCCCGCCGCGGCCCAGGCGCCGGCCGAGGCGTGGTTCGTCGCGGCGACGCCCTTGCCCCCTTCCACCAGCGGCCAGACCTCGCGGCCTCCATAGACGATCGGCTGAAGCCCCTTGAACACGCGATTTCCCGTTATCATCACTGTCGAAGCCGCCCCATATAAAGCAATTGGGCCGCAACGCGACCGAAATGCGACTTACATCAGTGAACCCGGCCGCCCCGCCGCCGCGCCGTACACCGCCGCCGAGCGCGCGATCATCGCCGCCGCGTCGTGCACCTGCGCCGCGCGCGCGCGGTTCGCCGCGCCGATCGCGGCGCGCAGCGTCGCATCGGTCGCCAGCGGTTGCAGCGCGTCGCGCAACGTCACCTCCGCGGCATGCGCCGACAGGATCGCGCCATTCTCCGCCGACAGCAGCGCCGCCGCCGCAGTCTCCCGCAGCGCCATCACCGGCACGCCGGCGGCCATCGCCTCGACCACGACCGCCGGCGCCGGGCCGGGGCGCAGCGGCAGCAGCAGCACGTCGAACCCGCCCAGATACGCCGCACTGCGCGGCAACGCGCCGGGCAGCACCAGCCGGTCGTCGACCCCCATGGCCAGCGCCGCCTTCTCCACCGCCGCGCGCCCCGGCCCGTCGCCGACCACCACCAGCCGGAACCGCGCCGACAGCCCCGCGACCGCCCGCACCAGCAGCGCCACGTCCTCGCCCCCGTTTGCGCCGTCGCCCGACAGATCGGCGACGACGCCGATCACCACGTCGGCGGGCTTGCGCCGGAACCCGGCGACCGTTTTCGCGTCCGGCCCGCGCGCGAACGCCGACAGGTCGACGCCATCGGGAATGACGTGGAGCCGCTCGCCCCCCACCTTCCACCGCGCCGCCGCGGGCGCCGCCGCTTCGTCACTGCGCACGACCAGCCCCGCCGCCGCGCCGAGTGCGATGCGCCGGTACAACCGCGCCGCGCCGCCGATCGTCGTGGCTTCCGCATCCTCGTGATGCACGATCGGCGGCGCGTCGCGCGGAAACGCCCGCCGCGCCATCACCGCATCGATCGCCCCCGCCCCGAAACTCAGCACCAGATCGTGTCCGCGCATCGCCCGCGCGATCGCTTCGTAGCGCGCGACCGACACCGCGCCCGTCAACGGCGGCGGCTGCTGCGCCAGCGTCGCGCGCACCCCGTCGGGCACGCCCCCGACACAGGCATCCGCGGCGACGGTATGCCGCGCCTTCTCCCCGAACGCCGCCATCAACCGCAGCGCACGCCGGCTCCACGCATCCCCGCCCTGCGGGTCGAAGCGCGCGAAAAGGTAAAAAATGGACAGCGACTGTGACATACCGGCCACATAGCGCGTCAAATGCTGCTTTGCATCACGTTCTCCTTCCCCTGCGCCGCGGAACCCGACATGAAAAACGCTGTTATCCGCCACTAACAGGAGACGCCGCCATGAAGATTGCCTCAATGTTCGCCACCGCCGCCGCCCTGACGCTCGCCGCCGCCCCGGCGGTCGCCGCTCCCGCCGCCAACCCGGCGTCGTCGCTGTCGGTCGCCAAGTCGGCGCGCGCCGGCACCGCCACCTCGGGCAAGAGCAAGCTGGCCGCGCCGGGCGCGATCGTCGGCCTGGTGCTCGCCGCTGCGGTCGTCGCCGCCGGCGTCGTGATCGCGGTCGACGACAACGACGATTCGGACAGCAACTGATCGCGCGCGCCCCGGTTCGCCGGGGTGCCGCTCGCTGCAAGGCCCGGAACGCTGCCGCGTTCCGGGCCTTTCGCTTGGGCACCAATGCCGTCATTGCTGCGCCTCGCTCGCAATGACGAAGGGCGCTACCCCGCCCCGCCCGCCCCGATCGCCGCCTTCGGCACGTGCGTGATCCGGCACGCCAGGTCCGCCTCGCCGCTCGCCACGATCCAATGGTCGCCGCCATCCGCGATCCCGGTCGTGAACACCACGTCGGTGACGTACAGCAGCTCCTCCAGCGGCTTCAGCAAGCCGGGCGCCGGCTCCAGCAGCGGCGTATCGCTCGTCGCCAGCGCCTTCGACGGATCGTCGCGGTCGAGCAGCGTCCAGTAGGTGCGATAGATCCCCACCACCCCCGACGGCTCGACCCCGTGCCACAGCGACAGCCAGCCGCGCTGCCCGTTCACCTCCGTCAGCACCGGCGGCGCGCCGCCGCCCATCCGCGCGGTCGCCATCGTCTTCGCATGCGGGCGGATGCCGGGCTTGTCGTACGGCTTCCAGTGCAGCGCGTCGGGGGAGGTCGCCAGGTTGATCGACGGCCCCGCGCGCCACTCCGCGTCGGGCGGATAGGCGAAGTACAGGTCGCCCAGCGGCCGCGTCTGCGCCCAGAATTTGTCCCCGACCTTCCCCTCGAAAATCAGCATGTCCTTGTTCTGGTGGTCGAGGACGATCCCCTCCAGCGTCCACTCGAGCGCATCGTCGCTGGTATAGAGCGTCGTCGAATGCCGCTCCGGGCTGACCGAACAGGTCGTCATGTAATAGCGCCCGTCGACCCGCGTGATCCGCGCATCCTCGACGCCGTAGCATTGATAGGAGGCGCGCGGCGCGATCGCGCGGTCGTAATGCACCGCCACCACGGAACGCCCCTCGGCATCCAGCTCGACCGGCAGCAACCACGACAGCGAGGTGAGCGCCATCACCTTCCACCCGCCGCCGCGCATCATGAACTTGCGCGGATCGGACGTGTCGACCAGCGACAGCGGCCAGGCATCCAGCACGTAATGTCCGTCGTGCCAGCGGATCGCATGGATCTGCTGGTCGCGAACCGGGTGGCGAAGCGCCTCGGCGATCCGCACCATCATCAGCAGATTGCCGTTCGGCAGCCGCGTCATGCCCGGATTGAACGCGCCCAGCACATAGGTTTCGGCGTCGATCTTCCCCGCCAGCGGCGACCGGCCCAGATCGACGTCGTGCGGGGTGAAGACCAGTGCGTCGTGCGGGAACGCCGCCATCACTCCTCCTCCTGCACCCGCGGGCTGATCGTCAGACGCTGGATGACCGTTCGGCGCGGCTGGGTCAGCAGATATTGCACGCCGACCGCGATATCCTCGGCGCGCAGCATCGTGCCCGCCTCGATCTGCTCGCGCTGCTCCGCCGGGCTGACGTCGGGCATCTGCATGTCCGACCCGGTCTTGCCCGGCTCGACCAGCGCGACGCGGATGTCCTTGCCCCCCAGTTCGCGGCGCAGCGCGATCGAGAAGCCCTGCAACCCGTGCTTGATCGCGGCATAGACCGTCGAATGCGGTCCCAGAACATAGGCGCTGGTCGACCCGATCATCACGATATCGCCGCCCGGCGCCATCGCCTCGGCGGCACGATGCGCCAGCAGCAGATATTGCGTGAAGTTCAGCGAAATGGCGTGGCGCACCTCGGCCTCGCTCATCTCGCTCAGCCCCGACGCGGCCTCCGCGGCATTGGCGACCACCACGTCATACCCGCCCAGCGCCGCGTCGGCTGCGTCCAGGAACGCCGCCACATTGTCCGGCGCGGACAGATCGAACAGCGCGCCGTCGGCCTGCCCCACCTCACGGATGTCGTGCAGCGCCTCGTCGAGGTGCGCCGGCTCGGTCCCGCCGATGAAGACGCGGGCGCCGTCGGCGGCCAGCAGGCGCGCGATCGCACGGCCGATCCCGGTCGTTCCTCCGGTGATCGCCACGCGCCGCCCGTTCAGCGGCAGCACGGCGGTATGGGCGTCGGGCGCGTCGGTCATGCGGTTCCTCGATCGGGTCGGTGGTCGGAACCGCGACAGCGCCTCACGCCGCGGGGCGGTTCCCGGTGCGCGCAAGCCAATCCGTCAACGCAGGTTGCACGACGGCCTCGTCCAGCATCGGCGCGTGTCCGATCCGCGGCACCGTCACCAACGCCGCATCGGGCAGCGTCGCGACCATCCGCTCCGCCACGCGCGCCGACAGGATATCGCTCAGCGCCCCCCTCACCACCAGCACCGGCACCCCCGCCAGCGCGGCGAGCGCGCGCCACATGTCCGGCCCTGCCTCGGCGCCGGGCAGGCGGAACGGCTCGGCGATTTTCATGTCGTAATCCAGCACGATCCGCCCGGCGGAGTTCAGGCGGTACAGCCTTTTGGCCATCGCCAGCCAGTCTTCGATCCCCCAGTCGGGATAGGCGGCGGCATTGCCTTCCTGCACGCCGCGCGCGGCGTGCATCCACGTCGGCCACGTGCTCGGGCGGCCGACATAGCCGCGGATCCGTGCCAGCCCGCTCGCCTCGATCTCCGGGCCGACGTCGTTCAGCAGCGCGCCCGCGATCCGCCCCGGCACCAGCCCCGCGAGCAGCATCGTCACGATCCCGCCCAGCGACGTGCCGATGCTGACGAACCGGTCGATCTTCTGGTCGTCGAGCAGCGCGACCACGTCCTGCGCGTAGCTGAGCGGCACGTACGTCATCGGGTCCTTGGCATAGCCGCTTTCGCCGCGCCCGCGGAACTCGACCGCGATCACGCGCCGCCCCGGCGCGATCGCCTGCGCAACGCGTGCGAAGTCGCGCGCGTTGCGCGTCAGCCCGGGCAGGCACAGCACCGGCGGCTGGTCCGTTGCCCCCGCATAATCGCGCGCATGCAGCCGCAGGCCGTCCGCCGACCACCAGTAGATGTCCCGAAAATCCGCCATCCGCTTGCGCCTTCCTCCCACCGCCCCCCATATCGCGGCATGGCCGTCGACCCGCAAGCATATCGCCCCGAGCGCGCGCTGACCGCGCTCGGCGACCCCTTCTACGATGCGGTCCCGGCCGCGAACTTCCCCAGGACGATCCTGCGTTTCCGCAACGATCGCGCCGCGCGGCAGGTCGGGCTCGACACGCTCGACGACGCCGAATGGATCGCGCATTTCGGTCGTTTCGCGCCTCTGCCCGGCTCGCTCGAACAACCGCTGGCGCTGCGCTATCACGGGCATCAGTTCCGCGTGTACAACCCCGACATCGGCGACGGGCGCGGCTTCACCTTTGCGCAGCTTCGTGACGACCGCAGCCGGTTGATGGACCTGGGCACCAAGGGCTCCGGACAGACGCCGTGGAGCCGCTTCGGCGACGGCCGCCTGACGCTGAAGGGCGGCGTGCGCGAGGTGCTGGCCACCGAGATGCTTGAGGCGCTGAACGTCCCCACCTCGCGCAGTTTCTCGCTGATCGAGACCGGCGAGGAACTGGAGCGCAACGACGAACCCTCGCCGACGCGCGGCGGCGTGCTGGTGCGGCTCAGCCATTCGCACATCCGCATCGGCACCTTCCAGCGGCTGGCCTATCACCGCGACGAGGACGCGATGCGCCGCCTCACCGGCTACGTCCTGCGCGAACTCTACGGCGAGGACAGCGACGACCCCATCCGCCTGCTCGAACTGGTGGTAGCACGCACCGCAACGCTGGCGGCGCGCTACATGGCGGCGGGCTTCGTCCACGGCGTCCTCAATTCCGACAACATCAACGTCACCGGCGAAAGCTTCGACTACGGTCCGTGGCGGTTCGCGCCCGTGTGGGATCCGGCGTTCGTCGCCGCCTATTTCGACCACGCCGGCCTCTACGCCTTCGGTCGCCAGCCGGAGGCGATCCTGTGGGACGTGATGCAACTGGCATCGTCGCTCCGGCTGATCGCCGAGTCCGACCCGCTGATCGCCGCGCTCGACGGCTTCGCACCCGCCTACCAGCCCGCGATCGCCGAGGCGGTGCTGTGGCGGCTCGGCCGGACGCCGCGCGGGGGCGAGGAGGACCGCGCGCTCGTCCAGGCGGTCGAACGCGCGCTGCGGTCGACGCAGGTTCCCGTCGATCGCTTCTTCTTCGATGCCTTTGCGCAGCCGTTACCGCAAACCTACGACACCGCGTGGGACGAGGTCCGCGCGCTGCTGGAGCCCTATGCGATGCGCCGCGCCCGCGACCATGCGTATTGGCAGGGCGAACCCTGTTCGATGCTGATCGACGAGGTCGAGGCGATCTGGTCCCCCATCGCCGCCGCCGACGATTGGGGGGCGTTCGGCGCAAAGATCGCCAACATCCGCGCGATGGGCGACGCGCTCGCCTGACGTTCCCCCTTCCGCCACCGCGATTGTTACGGCTAAGACCCCCGCCATGGCAGAGTTGATCTCCTACGAGCCCGCCACCGGCGCGGAACTGTGGCGCGCCGCCACCAGCGACGTCGATGCGGAGGTCGACGCGGCGCGCGGCGGCTTCGTCCCGTGGGCGGCCAGGTCCCTGTCGTTCCGCATCGAAACGATGCGCCGCTTCGCCAATGTCGTGCGCCAGCGCGCCGAACAATTCGCCGACCTGATCGCGCGCGAGACCGGCAAGCCGCTGTGGGAGGCGCGCACCGAGGTCGACACCGTCGCCGCCAAGGTCGACATCTCGGTCACCGCCTATGCCGACCGCACCGCGCAGCGCCGCCTCGACGCGCCGATGAACACCCGTATGGCGCTTCGTCACAAGCCGCACGGCGTGATGGCGGTGCTGGGGCCGTACAACTTTCCCGCGCACCTCCCCAACGGCCACATCGTCCCCGCGCTGATCGCGGGCAATGCGGTGGTCTTCAAACCCTCGGAAAAGACGCCCGCCACCGGCGCCTTCCTGGTCGACTGCTTCCACACCGCCGGCGTGCCCGCGGAAACGCTGCGGCTCGTGATCGGCGGCCCCGCGGAGGGCAAGGCGCTCGCCGCGCACGACGATATCGACGGCCTCCTCTTTACCGGTTCGGCGCGCACCGGCATCGCGCTCAACCGCGCCTTTGCCGAGAGACCCGAGAAGATCCTCGCGCTGGAGATGGGCGGCAACAACCCGATCATCGTCTGGAACACCCCCGATCTCCACGCCGCCGCGGTGCTGGTGGCGCAGTCCGCCTTCACCACCTCGGGCCAGCGCTGCACCGCGGCGCGCCGCCTGATCGTCCAGCAATCGCTCGCCGAGCCGCTGCTCGCCGAACTCGACCGGCTCACCCGCCGACTGATCGTCGGCGCGCCGCACGACGATCCGCAGCCGTTCATGGGCCCCGTGATCGACAACGAGGCGGCGGACGGCCTGACCGAGAGCTTCCTGGCGCTGATGATGAAGGGCGGCCGCCCGATCCACCACATGGCGCGCCCGGTCGACGATCGCCCGTTCGTCACGCCGGGCATCATCGACGTCACCGACGTCGCCGATCGCCCCGACATCGAGCTGTTCGGCCCGCTGCTCCAGGTGATCCGCACCGACGATTTCGACGACGCGATCATGGAATGCAACAACACCCGCTATGGCCTGTCCGCCTCGCTGATCAGCCAGACGCCGGCGCTGTTCGACCGCTTCTGGGCGGGTGCGCGCGCCGGCATCGTCAACTGGAACCGCCCGACCAACGGCGCGTCGTCGTCCGCGCCGTTCGGCGGAATCGGCTGGTCGGGCAACCACCGCCCCAGCGCCTATTACGCCGCCGATTACTGCGCCTATCCGGTCGTCTCGAACGAGGCCGAGGCGGCGCGTGCGACGATCGGCATCGGCCTGGCCGACGCCTGACCTGACCCCGAAAGGACCGACACCATGGCAAGCGGACTCGTCGCGCTGCTCGACGACATCGCCGGACTGACCCGGCTCGCCGCCGCCTCGCTCGACGACGTCGGCGCCGCCGCGACCAAGGCGGGGACGAAAGCGGCGGGCGTGGTCATCGACGATACCGCCGTCACCCCGCGCTACGTCGTGGGCCTGAGCCCGAAGCGCGAGCTGCCGATCATCGGCAAGATCGCGCTCGGCTCGATCCGCAACAAGCTGCTGTTCCTGCTGCCCGCCGCGCTGATCCTCAGCGCCGTCGCGCCGTGGGCGCTCGCCCCGCTCCTGATGCTCGGCGGCGCGTTCCTCTCGTTCGAGGGTGCCGAGAAGGTCATCGAAGCCTTTTCCGGCGACCATGCCGCCGACGAGGATGCCGCGGTCACCGATCCGGTCGCGCTCGAAAAGCAGAAGGTGTCGGGCGCGATCCGCACCGACTTCATCCTGTCGGCCGAGATCATGGTCATTGCGCTGCGCGAAGTGTCCGACCAGCCGCTGCTGACGCAGGCGATCACGCTCGCGCTCGTCGCGGTCGCGATCACCGCGGGCGTCTACGGCGTCGTCGCGCTGATCGTGAAGGCGGACGACCTCGGCCTCTACCTCGCGAAGCGTCCGTCGTCGGTCGCGCAGGCGATCGGCCGCGGGCTGGTGAAGGGCGTGCCGGTGCTGATGCGCGTGCTGACGGTGGTCGGCACCGCCGCGATGCTGTGGGTCGGCGGCGACCTGCTGATCCACAACGCCGCCGATGTCGGCGTCCCCGCGCCCGCCGAGTTCGTCCACCACCTCGCCGAGGGCGCCGGCGGCGGCGCGCTCGGCTGGCTGGTCAGCGCCGGGATCGCGGGCGTGGTCGGGCTGGTGGTCGGCGGCGTGATCGCGCTGGTCATGCACAAGGTCCACGCGGGCAAACACTGACGCCGGCGACGTCCGTCATTCCGCCAACCCCGACCGTCATTCCCGCCCCCAACCGTCATTCCCGCGCAGGCGGGAATCCAGAACCCATGTCGTCGCACCTCCTGCGACGCCAGCGCGTCTGGATCCCCGCCTTTGCGGGTATGACGGCAAAGAGGGCCCACCACCCCCATACCACACAACCAATCCTTCGGTCCGCCCAAGCATCGCTCGATTGCTTGCCCGCGCACATTCGCCCATCTCCGCGGGCATCATGGCGACGCTTCTCGATCCCGACGCGCGCGGCCGCGTCATCCTCGTCGGTGCCGGCCCCGGCGACCCCGGCCTGCTCACCGTCCGTGCGGTGGAGGCGCTGCGCGGCGCCGATGTCGTCGTCCACGACGGTCTCATCGACCCGCGCGTGCTCGACCTCGCGCCGCCCGACGCGCACCGCATCTCGGTCGCCAAGCGCCGCGCGCGCCACACGCTGCCGCAGGACGCGATCAACGCGCTGATCGTCGCGCATGTGAAGGCGGGCAGCGTCGTCGTCCGGCTGAAGGGCGGCGATCCGTTCATCTTCGGCCGCGGCGGCGAGGAGGTGGAGGCGGTGCGCGCCGCCGGCCTCGCGGTCGAGGTCATCCCCGGCGTTTCCGCCGCGCTCGGCTGCGCGGCCGAGGCGATGCTTCCGCTCACCCATCGCGACCACAGCTCGGCCGTCACCTTCGTCGCCGGCCAGTGCAAGGGGCTGACCGATCAGGACTGGTCGGGGCTCGCCGGGCAGGGCCGCACGCTCGTGATCTACATGGGCGTCGCCACGGCGGAGGCGATCGCCGACAAGCTGATCGCGGACGGCGTCGCCCCCGACATGCCGGTCGCGGTGCTGGAGAAGGGCACGCTGCCCGGCCACCGCGCGCTCAAGACCCTGCTGGCCGATCTCGGCGCGATGGTCGCGCGCGAGCGGGTCGCCAGCCCGGCGATCATCGTCGTCGGCGAGGTGGTGGAACTATCCGATGCGCAGGATCGCCTCGCCGGCTATGCGCAGGTCGCGGAGCAGATGGCATGAAGCTGGTGACCGGCAACGACCTCGCGACCGGCGACGTGATCTGGTGGACCGGCCGCGACTGGTCGCGCCACATCGCCGACGCCACCGACGCCGGCGACCGCGCCGAGGCGATCGCGCGCGAGGAGGAAGCCGCACGCCGCGTCAACGTGCCGTACGTGATCGAGGCGAGCGAGACTCCCGACGGCCCGCGCCCGGCGCATATCAAGGACCGTATCCGTGCGCTCGGCCCCACCGTCCGCCCCGACCTGACGCTCAAGCCCGCCGACGCCGACGCCGGCGACTGGGTGATCTGACCCCCTCCCCGCCCGCGTGGCGGGGACCGAGGATGAACCGATGTACAAGTACGACGAATACGACCAGTCGATCGTCGACGCCCGTGTCGACGAATTCCGCGACCAGTGCCGCCGCCGGCTGGCGGGCGAGCTGACCGAGGATCAGTTCAAGCCGCTGCGGCTGATGAACGGCCTGTACCTGCAACTCCATGCGTACATGCTGCGCGTCGCGGTACCCTATGGCACGCTGGACAGCCGACAGATGCGGATGCTGGCGCATGTCGCGCGCAAGTACGACCGCGGCTACGGCCATTTCACCACGCGCCAGAACATCCAGTACAATTGGATCAAGCTGGAGGACGCCGCCGACATCCTCGCCGAGCTGGCGACGGTCGAGATGCATGCCATCCAGACCAGCGGCAATTGCATCCGCAACATCAGCTCCGACCAGTTCGCCGGCGCCGCCGCCGACGAAGTGACCGATCCGCGCCCGTTCGCGGAATTGCTGCGCCAGTGGAGCACCTTCCACCCCGAATTCAGCTACCTGCCGCGCAAGTTCAAGATCGCAGTCATTGCCGCGGACGAGGATCGCGCCGCGATGCGCCTCCACGATATCGGGCTGCAATTGCTGGAGCGTGACGGCGTGCTCGGTGCGAAGGTGTTTGTCGGCGGCGGCATGGGCCGCACGCCGATGATCGCGCCGGAGATCAAGGATTTCATCCCCGCGGATCAGCTGATGAGCTATCTGGAGGCGTGCCTGCGCGTCTACAATCGCTACGGCCGGCGCGACAATATCTACAAGGCGCGGATCAAGATCCTGATCCACGAACTGGGTGCGGACAAATACCGCGCCGAGGTCGAGGAGGAATTCGCGGCCGTCCGCCAGCTCGGCATCGACCCGCCCGCTGCCGAACTGGCGCGGATCAGCGCCATGTTCGCGCCCCCTTCGTTCGCGGCGGACGACGGGGCGGTGGCCGACCGCAGCGATCCGGACTTCGCGGTCTGGCTCGACCAGAACGTCCGCCCGCACAAGCAGCCCGGCCATGCGATCGTCACCATTTCGCTGAAACCGGTCGGCGGTATCCCCGGCGATGCGTCGGCCGAGCAGATCGACGTCATGGCCGTCCTCGCCGAACGCTACAGCTTCGACGAACTGCGCGTCACCCATGCGCAGAACATCGTCCTGCCGCACGTCCGCATCGCCGACCTGAAGGCGGTGTGGGAAGCGCTCACCGATGCCGGTCTGGCCGAGGCGAACCTCGACCTCATCAGCGACATCATCGCCTGCCCCGGCCTCGATTACTGCGCGCTCGCCAACGCGCGCTCGATCCCGCTGGCGCAGAAGATCGGGCAGCGCTTCGCCGATCTCGGCCGCCAGCGCGACCTGGGCGAGTTGAAGCTGAAGATCAGCGGCTGCATCAACGCCTGCGGCCATCACCACGCCGGCCACATCGGCATCCTCGGCGTCGACCGGAAAGGCACCGAGAACTACCAGCTGCTGCTCGGCGGCTCGGGGGCGGAGGACGTGTCGCTCGGCAAGATCACCGGCCCCGGCTTCGACGAGGACGGCGTGGTCGACGCGATCGAGCGCGTGACCGACACCTATGTCCGCATCCGCGAGACCGGCGAGCGGTTCGTCGACACCTATCGCCGCGTGGGGATGCAGCCGTTCAAGGAGGCGATCTATGGCTGACGCATTCGAGGTCGACGTGATCGACGACCGCGCGCACCTGCGCTTCCGCGACGAAGCCGCGCACGAGGAGCCGGCGGTGACGCTCGACGCCTTTCTCGCCGACCAGTCGAACGCCACCGCCGTCCGCGTCGAGCCCGGCGACGATGCCCGCGCGCTGATCCCGCTGCTGGACCGAATCGCGCTGGTCGAGGTGTCGTTCCCCACCTTCCGCGACGGGCGCGGCTATTCGGTCGCGCGCATCCTGCGCGAGGCGGGTTACACCGGCGAGTTGCGCGCCGAGGGCGACGTGCTGGTCGATCAGATCCCGCTGATGCGCCGCTGCGGGTTCGACGCCTTCGCGCCGCGCGCCGCGGTCGATCCGGTCGTCCTGCGCCGCTCGCTGGAGCGCTACGACCATGTCTATCAGAAGGCCGCCGACGGCGCGGTGCCGGTGTGGAAATTGCGCCATGGGTGAGCCTGCTCATAACCTGGACGTCATCGACGTCCGCCCCGCCTTCACGGCCGCCGACGCCGCGGCGATGCAGGCGCGGTTCGAGGGCGTGTCGGCGCCCGACATGCTGCGCGAGTTGCTGACCGGCGAGCTCCACGGCCGCATCGCCGCAGTGTCGTCGTTCGGGGCGGAATCGGCGGTGCTGCTGCACATGATCGCCGCGGTCGACCGCGACGTGCCGGTGATCTTCACCAACACGCAGAAGATGTTCGGCGAGACCCTGGCCTATCGCGACGAGTTGTCCGAGCGGCTGGGGATGACCGACCTGCGCGTGTTCCGCCCCGATCCGCGGCTGCTGCGGCTGAAGGACGAGAAGGGGCTGCGCTGGTCCTACGATCCCGACGGCTGCTGCGACCTGCGCAAGGTCGAGCCGCTGCGCCGCGCGCTCCTGCCGTTCCAGGCGTGGATCTCGGGGCGCAAGGGCTTCCAGGCGAAGACCCGCCTCGCGCTCCCGCGCTTCGAGGAGGACGAGGGCCGTCTCAAGATCAACCCGCTCGCCGACTGGTCGAAGGAGCAGCTCGACGCCTATTTCGCCGAGCACGACCTGCCGCGCCACCCGCTGGAAGCGCAAGGCTATCTGTCGATCGGCTGCGCGCCGTGCACCTCGAAAGTCCGCCCCGGCGAAGACCCGCGCGCGGGCCGCTGGCGCGGCTGGGACAAGGTGGAATGCGGCATCCACGTCGCCGAGAAACCGGGCGAGGAACCGGCGTTCTGAGCTACTCCGTCAGTCCCGCGCAGGCGGGAATCCAGAACCTCTGACGTCCGCGCTTCTATCGATGGACCTGCGCGTCTGGATTCCCGCCTCCGCGGGAATGACGTTGCGGCCCCTATCCCTCCCCATACGCCGGCAGCGCCAGCTTGAACCGGATCGCCGCCGCCCTCAGCGCGAACCCCGCGACCGCCGCGATCACCGCCGCATGCCACGGCACCATCCCCAATTCGCGCAAACCCACATAGCTCCCCGCCGCCAGCGCCGCGGCGGTCACGTACAGCTCCGGCCGCATCAGGATCGACGGCTCGCCCGCCAGCACGTCGCGGATGATGCCGCCGACGCACCCGGTGACCACCCCCATCAGCGCGGCGGGCAGCGGCGGCACGCCGTATCCCAGCGCCTTGGCCGCGCCATAGACCGCATAGGCCGCCAGCCCGACCGCATCAAACCAGTCGAGCGCCGCGCCCCGCCACCAGCGTTCCGGCGTCACCCAGATCACCGCCGCCATCAACAGGCACACCGCCGCCACCCGCGAATCGTGCACCCAGAACACCGGCGCGCCGATCAGCAGGTCGCGCACCGTCCCCCCGCCGACCCCGGTGATCAGCGCGAAGAAGGCGAGCGTCACCGGCGTCTGCGCGCGCCGTGCCGCGGCCAGCGCGCCCGAGGCGGCGAACACCGCCAGCCCCGCCACGTCCAGCCACGGCGCGAACGCCGGCAGCAGCACGACGGGGTCGAGCGGCGGGGTCACGTGACGCTTCGTTCGGTGGAGGGGCGCTCGATCAGATAGTTCATCCGCGCGCTCGCGATCGGGCGCGCGCGATCGTCCTGCCACGCGGTCGCGGTGACGGTGGCGACCCGCGAGCCCAGCCGCGTGATCTCGCCCGCCGCGCGCGTCACATGGTCGCGCCCGCCGCGCATGAAATCGACGGTGGCGTTGATCGGCTTGATCCGCGCGCCCTCGCCCGACAGGGCATGGCGCAGCGCGGCGATCGCCGCCACCTCCAGCAACCCCGCGATCGCGCCGCCCTGCAGGAACCCCGGCCGCCCGACGACATGCTGCCCGAACGGCATCACGATCTCGGGCACGTCCGCCACCATCTCGACGGTAACGCCCAACGTTTGCGCATAGGGGGGCAGCTTCACGCCGGCACCCGCGGATAGCTGCCGCCGGTCGCCATGAACGTCGCCGCGACATGCGCGACAGGGTCGTCCGGGTCGCCGTCGTGTGCGATCCCGCGCGTGAAGGCGATCGATCGCGACACGCGCAGGCACTCGGCGCGCCCGATCACCGTGCGGTTCGCCCGCGCCGGCCGCAGATAGTCGATGCGCAGGTCGAGCGTCGCATGCGCCACGAAGGTGCGGACGCGGTGCCACACCGCCATGCTGGTCGCGACATCCATCAACGCGATGATCGGCCCCGACGCGATCACGCCGGTGTCCTCGTCGCCGACCAGCTCCGCGTTCCACGGCTGCGCCACCTCGATCCAGTCGTCGCCATGCGCATGATATCGCTGCCCCAATCGCCCGCCGTGCCCGGCATGGGAGGGCGATTCCAGCAGGTAGCGCATCACTGCGGTCGGATCCCAGCTCATGCCCTGCCCTCTACACGCCCGCCGGGGCGGCGCAACGTTGCAGGCTTTTAACTAACGGCGCGCGCACCTCCCCGCCGATAATCGCGGCGGGAGGACCAAGCACATGCCCATCGACATCGACGAGATCGCCGACCTGCCGACCCCGGTCGCCAACACCGGCACGATCCGCGTGCTGGAGGAAGTCGCCGATCACACCTGCGAATATATCACCGCGATCGTCATCATGACCTCGCAGTCGAAGAAACCGTGACGCTGCCCGCGGCGGCGGAATGGAAGGCCGCCGAGCGTCGCGCCGCGGCGGTCGCGGCGGCGTGGCGGGACTCCGACGCGGTGGCGCGCGTCCGCGCCGCCTTCGCCGGCTGCGATCCATATGCCGTCGACCATGTCGGCGAGGCCGCGGCGGCGTTGCTGGCCGAGCCCGCCTGGATCGCGCCGCTGCTCGCCCCGTTCGTCGCCGCGCTGGCCGCCGATCCGTGGTTCGAGCCGCCATTCCGCGTCACCCGCGATCGGTCGCGCACCACCGTGCAACTGCTCGACCTGCCCGCCGGCTCCCTCAACGCCACGGTGTTCGACGGTCGCGCCCTCGCCGCAGCCGCGCCCGAGACCCTGGTCGCCTCGGGCCGGCTGGTCGTGGCGCGCTACCATGTCGCGGGAGGCGCACGCCTCCGCCGCTGGGATGCGGCAGCCGCTTCGCTCACGGCTTTGCCCGCGCTCGCGCTGGACGACGGCGACGTCCACCGCATCGACGGTGAGCATTCTCCGAACATGGCCCCTGCCCGGGTGTATTGCAAGAACAGGACACACGCCGGGACTCGCCACCGCCGCCCGCTTCGTCGACAAGCGCGCATGGCTTATCTGCTGCTCTCCGTCGCGATCCTCGCCGAGGTCGCCGCCACGTCGCTGCTCAAGCAGTCGGACGGCTTCACGCGGCCCGTGCCGGCGCTGCTGACGGTCGCCGGCTACGCGATCGCCTTCTACTTTCTGTCGCTCGCACTCCGCACGCTGCCGACCGGCATCGCCTATGCGATCTGGTCGGGGGTGGGGATCGTGCTGGTCACCGCGGTCGCATGGATCTGGCACGGGCATCGGCTCGACGGCGCCGCGCTCGTCGGCATGGCACTGATCCTCGCCGGCGTGCTGGTGATGAACCTGTTCTCGGGCACCGCGCACGGCTGATTTCCCTTGGCGGCCGAAACGCGGTAGGGGCGCGGCGATGAACTCCCTGTTTCTTGTCATGGCGGGCGGCGCGGTCGGCGCCGGGGCGCGCCATCTGACCGGGCGCGCGATGCTGACCGCGCTCGGCCCCGCCTGGCCGTGGGGCACGCTGACCGTCAACCTGCTCGGCGGGCTCCTGATGGGCGTGCTGGTCGGTGCGATCGCGCGCATGGCGGGCGGCGCGGGCGAGACGTGGCGGCTGCTGCTCGGCGTCGGCGTGCTCGGCGGCTACACCACCTTCTCGTCCTTCGCGCTCGACACGGTCGGCATGATCGAGCGCGGCGCGCTGGCCGGTGCGCTCGGCTATGTCCTGCTCTCGGTCGTCGGCGCGATCGTCGCGCTCTTCGCCGGTCTGGCGCTCGCCCGGATGCCGGCATGAGCGACGGGGTCCGCCAGTTCACGGTCGGCGACGACGACGACGGCATCCGCGTCGATCGCTGGTTCAAGCGCCACCTGCCCGACACCAGCTTCACGCTGGTCGCCAAATGGGCGCGCACCGGGCAGCTGCGCGTCGACGGCGCGCGCGTCGGCCCCGGCGACCGCGTCCAGACCGGGCAGGTGCTGCGCGTCCCCCCTGCCGAGCCCGAGCGCGTCGACGCGCCGGCCCGGCGCGAACGCCCGCCGCTCAGCGACGACGAAGCCGCCTTCGCGCGCGAGATGGTGATCCACAAGGACAAGGCCGCGCTCGTCCTCAACAAGCCGCCCGGCCTCGCCACGCAGGGCGGCACCGAGACGACGCAGCATGTCGACGGCCTGCTCGACGCGCTGCAATATGAGGCGGAGGGTCGCCCGAAGCTGGTCCACCGGCTCGACAAGGACACGTCGGGCGCGTTGCTGGTCGCGCGCAACGCCCGCGCGGCGGCGTCGTTCGCCAAGAGCTTCTCCAGCCGCACCGCGCGCAAGATCTACTGGGCGCTGGTCGTCGACGTCCCCTCGATCGACGACGGCATGATCGAGCTGCCGATCGCCAAGCAACCCGGCACCGGCGGCGAGAAGATGCACGTCGACGAGGCGGAGGGCCAGCCCGCGCGCACCCGCTACCGCGTGATCGAGCGCGCCGGCAACCGCGCCTGCTGGGTCGAGCTGCAACCCTTCACCGGGCGCACGCACCAGCTGCGCGTCCACATGGCGGCGATCGGCCACCCGATCGTCGGCGACGGCAAGTACGGCGGCCCGGCGGCGTTCCTGACCGGCGGGATCAGCCGCAAGATGCACCTCCACGCGCGTCGCATCCGCGTCGACCACCCCGACGGCGGCGAGATCGACGTCACCGCCGAGCTGCCGACCCACTTCGCCGAAAGCCTCGCCAGCCTCGGCTTCGAGCAGATGGCCGGCGACATGATGCCGCTCGACATCAAGCTGCCCCCGACCCGCGAGGAAAAGAAGGCACGCGCCCGCGCCCACGCCAAGTCGGTCCGCAAGGAGCGCCGCGGCGAACGGCGTGGCCGCGGCGCGGCGAAGTAGCGGACACCCCTTCCCCCTCGCCTTCCCCCATCCCCCGTTCGTGCTGAGCTTGTCGAAGCACGTGCCCGGAACGCCATCCGGTGTCGCGTTCGGAACACGTCCTTCGACAGGCTCGGGACGAACGGGGAGGGTGAGACGCTCGGCGCTACGCCTCCGCTACCCCAACACCTCGTCGACCCACGCCGGCACCAGCACCCCCGCCGCCCCCAGCCGCGTCGCGTCGAACCACGCGCTGCCTTCGGACCGCTCCAGGTTCAGCTCCAGCGTCGCCGCCCCATACGCCTGCGCCATCCGCACGAACCCCGCCGCCGGATACACCGCGCCCGAGGTTCCGATCGACACGAACAGATCCGCCTCCGCCAGCGCCGCCTCGATCCGCTCCATCTGATAGGGGATCTCGCCGAAGAACACGATGTCGGGCCTGAGCGCCCTCGCCCCGCACCCCGCGCACGCGCTGCCCGGCGGCAAGGCGTCGCGCCACTCCCGCCGCTCCCCGCACGCCGCGCACAACGCCGAGCGCAACGCCCCATGCATGTGCAACATCCGCCGCGCGCCCGCGCGCTCATGCAGGTCGTCGACATTCTGCGTGACGATCAGCAACCCGCCCGCCCATTCCCGATCGAGCCGCGCCAGCGCCGCATGCGCCGCATTGGGCGCCACCGTCTCCAGCGCCGCGCGCCGCAGGTCGTAGAAGCGATGCACCAGCGCCGGATCGCGCGCCAGCGCCCCGGGCGTGCACACATCCTCGACGCGGTGCCCCTCCCACAATCCGCCCGGTCCGCGAAAGGTGGCGATGCCGCTCTCGGCGGAGATGCCCGCGCCGGTCAGGATGACGATGTTCTTCATGACGTGGACGGTAGAACGCTGGCCACGCCCGCGAAACCCACATAGGCGCAGCGCCATGCACCTCGCGCCCGACATCTTCGCCTTCCTCGTCCTCGTCGCCTTCCTCGCCGGCACGATCGACGCGCTGGCGGGTGGCGGCGGGCTGCTGACGATCCCGGCCCTCCTCGCCGCGGGCGTGCCGCCGGTCGCCGCGCTCGCCACCAACAAGCTGCAAAGCGCGGTCGGCACCGGCTCCGCCTTTCTCACCTTCTGGCGGGCGGGCCACGTCGACCTGCGCCGCTTCGCGCTTCCCGCGATGGGCGCGTTCCTCGGCTCGGTCGGCGGCGCGGTCACCGTCCAGCACGTCGACCCGCGCTTCCTCGCCGCGTTCGTCCCCGTGCTGCTGATCGCGATGGCGCTGTATTTCCTGCTCGCCCCGCCGATGAGCGAGATCGACCGCCACGCCCGCACCGGCCGCCTCGGGCTTACCGCCGCGACGACCGCGCTCGGGTTCTACGACGGCTTCTTCGGCCCCGGCACCGGGTCGTTCCTGACCACCGCGCTCGTCGCGCTCGGCGGGCTGGGGCTGGTGCGCGCGATCGCCAATACCAAGTTCCTCAACCTCGCCACGAACGTCGCCGCGCTCGCCGCGATGATCGCGGGCGGCAAGGTACTGTGGCTGCTCGGCGGCGCGATGGCGGCGGCCAATGTCGCGGGCAATCAGTGCGGGGCGTGGATCGCGCTGCGGTTCGGCGGCAAGGGGGTGCGCCCGCTGCTGGTCGTCATGTCGGTCGCGCTCACCGTCAAGCTGCTCGCCGACCCCGCCAATCCGTTATGGGCGTGGCTGGGGCGCTAGCCTATCTACCCCTCGCCCTGGACAGGGGAGAGGGATAGCGGAGCGTGCCAGCTTGCTGGCTAGCGCAGCTTGGGTGAGGGGTCGAGCGAGCCGAAGGCTCGCGCGCTCGCAAGCGAGCGCCACCCCTCACCCAGCTCCGACTAAGTATTTGCTGCGCAAACGCTAAGTCTGCGCAACCCTCTCCCCTCTGCGAGGGGCGAGGGAAGAAACGTCACCGCGCCGCATAGTCGTTCGCCCGCGCGGTATCCTCGGCGTCGCCGCTGGGCAGGAACGCGCCCGCGACATATGCCTCGTCGGTCACCTCGACGGTCGCGCCCAGTTGCGTCGCCGCGAACAGTTTCTTGGCGAAGGCGGTCGGCAGGCGGATGCACCCGTGCGAGGCCGGGAAGCCGGGATTGCGCCCTGCGTGCATCGCCACTCCGTCCCACGTCAGCCGCTGCATGAACGGCATCGATGCGTCGTCATACAGGTTGGAGCGATGCTGCTCCTTCTTCTGCAGGATCGTGAAGGTGCCGGTCGGCGTCGGCTTATCGTCCGACCCGGTCGACACCGACGAGGCCGCGACCAATCGCTCGCCGCGGAATACATAGGCACGCTGGTCGGGGATCGAGATCAGCACGCTCACCCGCCCCGGCCCGTCCGCGGCGGGCGTCCAGACGAACTGGTTGGGCGGCAGCGTCGCCGCCGCCTCGGTGATCGCCAGCGCGTCCATTCCGCCCGCACGAGCCGGGGCGGCGACGCCGATCGACAACAGGGCGGGAAGCAGGATGGTGGCGATTCGGCGCATGGCGGTGGCTTTCCGGCTTTCGTTGCTCTACCCGGCCCGTCCGGGTCACATCGATCAGCCAACGCGCGGCGACCGTTTCGGTGCCGGGCGACGAAGCGTTCGACATCTGCGGCAAATGCGCGCGGATCACGCGCAAACAGCGGTTAACGTTGACGATAATTAACATGTTCCATGCTACATCGACCGCATTGGAGTGGGGATTGGCGTTACTCATGATGAATGCGCAGGATACGGTGGCGTCGCGCCGTGCTTTGCTGAAGACCGGCGGATTGTTCGCCGGTGCCTTGATGATCCCGGGTGCGGTGTCGGCCGGGATGCGCGAACCGTCGGCGCGCGGCGCGCCGGAATCGCTGATCCCGCAGGATTTCTATCATCCGTCGCGCCAGGCCGTGACCCAGCCGGAACTGGCGACCGCAACCCGGCAGCCCGCGATCCACGCCCCCGGCGTGAACCCGCAACTGCTCAAGCGCGCGCTCGCCGCCCTGGAGCGCCATGGCAGCCGCATCGCCAAGCGGGACCGGATCGCGGTCGCCGACTTCTCGACCGGCTCGAGCCTGCCGCGCTTCCACCTCATCAACCTGGAGGACGGGCGTACCGTGTCGAAGCTGGTCGCGCACGGCAGCGGCTCTGACCCCGCGCACACCGGCTATCTGCAGCGCTTCTCGAACCAGAACGGCTCCAACGCCTCGTGCGAGGGCGCGTTCGCGACCGCGGACTATTACGTCGGCAAGCATGGCCGGTCGCAGCGGCTGATCGGGCTCGACCCGACCAACAACAATGCGCTGGACCGCGCGATCGTCGTCCATGCCGCTTGGTACGCCAACCCCGACATGATCCGCGAACGCGGGATGCTCGGCCGTAGCCAGGGCTGTTTCGCGGTCGGCGAGAGCGAGCTGACCGAGGTGTTCAACCGCCTCGGGCCGGGCCGGATGATCTACGCCGCCAAGGTGTGAGGGCGCGGGTCTGCGATCCCGTCGCTCTGCCCGTTTCGTCATCCCCGCGCCGGCGGGGATCCAGAACCCCTGACGTTTCGGCTCTACGCGAAAGCGAAGCGTGTCTGGATTCCCGCCTGCGCGGGAATGACGGCGAGAGCCATCCGGGGTCGCCGGCCCCATGGCGAGCGGACCTGGATATCAGGCCCGAACAACAACTCTCCTCCCGCCCTTACCTACCGCGCGTCGAACGCCGTCATCTCATACGCGATCGACGCCTCGACCAGCGTTTCCCACATCGCCGCGACCGCCTCCGCCGGCAGCCCCAGCCGCTCGGCCTCGGCGCGTGCCTGCGCGATCACCTGGGCCTTGCGCGGCTCGTCCCGCACTGCGCTCCTCGCCGGCTTGATGCGCGCGGCAGCCTCCATATAATCGAACCGTTGGCGCAGCAGCGCGACCAGCTCGCGGTCCAGCGCATCGACGCCCGCGCGGACCTCGGTCATGGTGGTGCATCGTTCGCCGGGCAGGATCTCGCTCATGCCGCGCTGCTTGGCCCCCGCCGCCCCGCCTGTCCAGCCTGTCCTGTCCGGCTTGACTTGGGGCGACCGCCCGGCTAGGCGCGCCGCTTCGCAATCGCCCCCGCATCCCGGTGAAGCGGCGGGCCTGCCCCTCGATCGAGGTGCGGCGCGAGACCGGGACCAACCCCGCCCTCCCCCGAATGTTTCGGCTCGGGAAGGCGGCAAACGTCGTTCGCAAGTTGCAAAGGTTAATTAGATGTCGAAGCGCCATAGCGCCAAGTACAAGCTCGACCGTCGTCTCGGCGAGAACATCTGGGGCCGTCCGAAGAGCCCGGTCAACAAGCGCGAGTACGGCCCCGGCCAGCACGGCCAGCGCCGCAAGGGCAAGGTGTCGGACTTCGGCATCCAGCTGCGCGCCAAGCAGAAGCTCAAGGGCTATTACGGCGATGTGACCGAGAAGCAGTTCCGTCACGCCTATGACGAGGCGTCGCGCATGAAGGGCGATACCTCGCAGAACCTGATCGGCCTGCTCGAGCGTCGTCTGGACGCGATCGTCTACCGCGCGAAGTATGCGCCGACGATCTGGGCCGCGCGCCAGCTGGTCAGCCACGGCCACATCCGCGTGAACGGCGTGAAGTGCAACATCGCCTCGCGTCGTTGCAACGTCGGCGACGAGATCTCGCTGGGCTCGAAGGCGCAGGAAATGGCGCTGGTCATGGAGGCGCAGAACCTCGCCGAGCGCGAAGTGCCCGACTACGTCGCGCAGGACGGCAACACCAAGGTGACGCTGGTCCGCGTGCCGACGCTGGACGAAGTGCCCTATCCGGTGAAGATGGAGCCGAACCTGGTCGTCGAGTTCTACTCGCGCTGATCCGGCGGCTTCGGCCAAGACAAGGGGCGGTCCTGCGGGGCCGCCCTTTTTCGTTGTGGGTACGGCCTGCGTCGGGCCGGCCGCTCACTCCCGCGCCGCGAAACCGACGCCGGGCGCATCCGCGACCACGCGCAATCGCGCCACGGATCGGCCTTGCGCACGCGATCGCGCGAAAAGCGTCCCGCCCGACACCGACCGTGCTCCGTCACGCCTAAACGGACGGCTGCCGCTGCACTCGGCCTGGTATTTTGCGGCCACGCCCGGCCCCGGCGCGCACGCAGCGCCTGAAAAACCGCGCGCGTCCTGCCACCACTCGTCCCCCGAACCCGCACCAGCCGGGCCAGCTGCGCTCCCTACGCGGGACCGCACCGCTCCCGCCAACGCAAAAAACCGCCCTACCCGCGCTCGCACGCCGGTCGGTCGGTCCGGAAGAATGGTCGAAAAGACGGAGGGAATGGTGGAGCCGAGGGGGATCGAACCCCTGACCTTCGCAATGCCATTGCCTGAAAAGCTGTTCTGATCGTTGATTATCCACGCTTTTGTGGAGCGATACCAACCAGAACGTGACAAGAACATCGACATCCTGCGATACCGCTGCGATACCAGCCCTTCCGTTGCGGAGCACGCCGTGCGGTTTCAAGCCGAAGTGCGACACGCCTCGTGGCAGCGGGGGCAGCGTGTAGCCTCCCAAGCAGCGCAGCGCTGCCCCCGCTGAGGCGCCGCC